>DATJBO010000248.1:0-3645 GCA_035515315.1 Solirubrobacteraceae bacterium | reverse complement strand
GGCGTGGGCCGCAAGACGGCCGCCTGCGTGCTGCTGTTCGCGCTGGGCAAGCGGGAGGTGCCGGTCGACACCCACGTCTCACGGGTGGGCGCCCGCCTCGGCCTGCTGCCCGCCGGCGCCCCCTTCGAGGTGCTCCACGACCGCATGCTCGCGATCACGCCGCGGGGAGCCGAGCTCGAGCTGCACGTCAACCTGCTCCGCCACGGGCGGCGCACCTGCTACGCCCGCAATCGCCGCTGCGAGCGCTGTGCGCTGGAGCCGATCTGCCCCAGCAGCCTGCTGCGCCAGCCGCCAGCCGCCGGGCGCTAGCCGCGTGGCAGCACGGCGAACGCGATCACCGCGTACTGGAGGGCGGCGGCGGCGACCACCAGGGCGTGGAACACCTCGTGATAGCCGAACACCCGCGGCCACGGGTTGGGGCGTCCGCTCGCATACACGACGGCCCCGATCACGTACAGCAGCCCGCCCGTGGCCAGGCCCGCCACCCCCAGCCAGCCGATGCTCGTGGGCAGTTCTCCGAACACCGCCGCGGTGACCAGGCCGAGCGCGACGTAGACGGCCGCGAACAGCCACTTGGGAGCGTCGATCCACAGCAGCTTGAACAGCACCCCCCCGAGGGCCCCGGCCCACAGCACGATCAGGATCGTCTTGGCGAGCGAGCCCTTCAGCGCCAGCAGGGCCACGGGGGTGTAGGTCCCGGCGATCAGCACGAAGATCATCGAGTGGTCCAGGCGCCGCATCCAGCGGCGGGCCGTGGGCCGCCAGGTGACGCGGTGGTAGAGGGCGCTGGTGCCGAGCAGCCCCGACACCGCCACCGCGTAGATCGCCGCCGCGACCCGCGCGCGCACGTCGGAGGCGGCCATGATCAGCGCGATGCCGCAGGCCAGGGAGATGAAGAAGGCGTACTCGTGCAGCACCCCCCTCAGTCGCGGCTTGAGCGGCGGCAGGGTTGGTTTCTTGAGCGTCCGCGGCTCGTTCATCGTCAAGACACAAAGTAGCGCCGTGCGATGATGCGCGGGTGCGCAAAGGGGTTTCGATACCGCTCGGTCGCGGAGGCGAGCTCAAGGGCGTGCTCGCCCTGCCCCACGCCGACACCCCCGGTCCGATCCCGGGAGTGATCGTCCTGCACGAGATCTTCGGCGAGCAGCCCGAGATCCTGGCGGTGGCCGACCGCTTCGCCGAGCGCGGCTACGGGGCGCTGGCACCCGACCTGTTCAGCTCGGGGATCCGCCTCGCGTGCCTGGCGCGCGCGATGATGGAGGTCGGCGGCCGCGGGAACGGGACGACGGCACAGGCGATCGAGGACTGTCGCGCCTGGCTGGCCTCCCGGGAGGAGATCGACGGCGAGCGCCTGGCGGTGATCGGCTTCTGCATGGGCGGCGGGTTCGCGCTCGCGCTGGCCGCCGCCGGACCCCCGGGCCTGCGCGCGGCCTCGGTCAACTACGGCGCGGTGCCGTCCGACGCGGCCGCGCTGTCGCGCAGCTGCCCGATCGTGGCCTCCTACGGGGGGCGCGACCGCGTGATGGGCTCCGGGGGCGAGCGCCTGCGCCGCCACCTCGAGCAGCTCGGGATCGAGCACGACGTGAAGGTCTACGAGCAGGCCGGCCACGCGTTCATGACCGACGGCCACCACCCGGTCGGCAGGCTCGTGTTCCTGCCGATGCACATCGGCCACGAACCCCGTGCCGCGGAGGACGCATTCGACCGGGTGTTTGCCTTCTTCGATCGCCAGCTCGCGCCGACGGCCCCTGGGGCCCCCGCGGCCCCCTCCGGCGGCTGACCGGCGGCCGGGGCCCTATCGGGCCGGCCGGCGGGGCCGGATGCTCCGGCTGAGGCCCCGACCGGCTCGCCCTCGCTTGATCCGTACCCGGTCGCCCGGGCCGAGTCGCTGTGGCACCAGAGCGTCCCCGGCTGCTGCCTGCAGACCCACGCGCGGGCCGGGAGATCTCGTCGAGCCTTCATACGGGCCTCGGAGACCTCTGCAAACCTCCGCAAACCTCCCCAAAGTGCGGCCAAAATAGCCTTGGGAAGCGGCAGGAAATCTGCCATAATGCGACTGAGATTTACACAGCGCATCCACAGAAAGGTTTACAGTAATGGCCAAGACCATAGGGATCGACCTGGGCACGACGAACTCGTGCATGGCCGTGCTCGAGGGTGGCGAGCCGACCGTGATCGAGAACGCCGAGGGCGGCCGGACGACGCCGTCGGTGGTCGCCTTCACGGCCTCCGGGGAGCGCCTCGTGGGCACGGTGGCAAAGCGCCAGGCCGTCACGAACCCGCAGAACACGATCTTCTCGATCAAGCGCTTCATGGGCCGCAAGGAGGGCGAGGTCCGCGAGGAGGAGTCGATCGTCCCCTACAAGGTCGTCGCGGGACCGAACGGCGACGCACGCGTTGAAGCCAGCGGCAAGCAGTACTCCCCGCCCGAGATCTCCGCGATGATCCTGCAGAAGCTGAAGGCGGACGCGGAAGCGTACCTGGGGGAGGCGGTCGACTCCGCCGTGATCACCGTCCCGGCGTACTTCAACGACGACCAGCGCCAGGCCACCAAGGACGCCGGCAAGATCGCCGGCCTCGACGTCAAGCGCATCATCAACGAGCCCACCGCGGCCTCGCTCGCGTACGGGCTCGACAAGGAGTCCGACCAGACGATCCTCGTGTTCGACCTCGGCGGCGGCACCTTCGACGTGTCCGTGCTCGAGATCGGCGACGGCGTGTTCGAGGTCAAGTCCACGGCCGGGGACAACCACCTCGGCGGAGACAACTTCGACAAGGCGATCGTGGACTGGCTCGTCTCGGAGTTCAAGAAGTCCCAAGGCATCGATCTCTCTGCTGACCCGATGGCCCTCCAGCGCCTCTACGAGGCGGCGGAGAAGGCCAAGATCGAGCTCTCCACGACCCAGGAGACGCAGATCAACCTGCCGTTCATCACCGCCGACGCCTCCGGGCCCAAGCACCTCGACACGCGCCTCACGCGGGCGAAGCTCGCGGAGCTCACCTCCGAGTTGCTCGACCGCGTGGTGGGCCCGGTCAAGCAGGCGATCGACGACGCCAAGAGCAAGGGCGTCAAGGAGATCGACCACATCGTGCTGGTGGGCGGCATGACCCGCTCACCCGCCGTGCAGGAAAAGGTCAAAGAGCTCACCGGCAAAGAACCCCACCGGGGGGTCAACCCCGACGAGGTCGTGGCCGTGGGCGCCGCCATCCAGGCGGGCGTGCTGGCGGGCGACGTCAAGGACGTGCTGCTGCTCGACGTGACACCCCTGACGCTCGGGATCGAGACCAAGGGCGGCGTGATGACCAAGCTGATCGAGCGCAACACGACGATCCCCACCCGCAAGGGCGAGGTCTTCTCGACGGCCGAGGACAACCAGCCGTCGGTCGAGATCCATGTCCTGCAGGGCGAGCGCGAGATGGCGCAGTACAACAAGTCGCTGGGCAAGTTCCAGCTGACGGGCATACCCCCCGCGCCGCGCGGGATCCCGCAGATCGAGGTCGCCTTCGATATCGACGCGAACGGCATCCTGAACGTCTCCGCGAAGGATCTGGGGACCGGCAAGGAGCAGAAGATCGAGATCAAGGCCGGCTCCGGGCTGTCCGAGGACGAGATCAAGGGCATGGTCTCCGACGCCGAGACCCACG
>DATJBO010000247.1:0-6507 GCA_035515315.1 Solirubrobacteraceae bacterium | reverse complement strand
ACCGCGACGTGAACGCGACCAGCACGGCGAACAGCACCGCCACGAACGCGAACAGCCGCATGATGGGGCGGTTCACGGCGCGTCAGCCTCCTCCTTCGAGCTGGCCGAGTTCGAGGCTGCGGATCAGCGACGCCGCGTCGGATTCGGAGTGCAGGTGGTGGTTGAGCAGCGTCCTGCGGCGCACGGCGGGGATCGTCGAGGCGCTCACCCCGGAGACATATTTGTGCGAGTACAGGTCGATGTTGCCGGGGAGCTGGTAGGGGACGCCCTGGTAGAGGGTGATCAGTCCACGGGAGTTGGTGCCGATGAAGTACACGGACTGCAGGGCGAGGTAGCCGCCGGCCGCGATCAGCCCCAGCACGACCACCGTGACCACCAACGCGCCGAGGTGCGGTACACGCCGCCGGCGCCGCTGCGGACCGGGCCGGGGCATCCGGGGCAGGCGCCTGCGGGCGGGGGGCGGGGGCGCCACCGCGGTGGCGGAAGCCCCGCGGCCCGGCGCCTCGAGGCCGGCCGCGTGGACCTCGCCGGCGGTGTGGACCTCGCCGGCCGCGTGGACCTCGCCGGCCGCGTGGACCTCGCCGGCGGTGTGGACCTCGCCGGCCGCCTGCATTCCGCGCCCTTCCCCGCCGCCCGCCTCGGTGGCGGTCTCGTGGGCCGCCGTGTCGGAGGAGCCGGTGACGGCCGGCACGCCGATGAACGTCTCTTCGGCGCCGGCGCCGTCGGAGGGCGACACGCCCACCTCCTTGAGCCGCAGCAGGACGACGGTCACGTTGTCCCGTCCGCCCGCGTCGTTGGCAGCCCTGATCAGGGCCTCGCCCGCGTCGCGCAGGCGCGCGTGGGTGTTCAGCACCGCCGCGATGTCCTCCTCGGGGACCATCGTGGTCAGGCCGTCGCTGCAGAGCAGGTAGACGTCGCCCCCGCGTGCCTGGAAGGAGCGGGTGTCCACGTCGACGGCGCCTTCGGGGCCGAGCGCGCGGGTGATCACCGAGCGCTGGGGATGCTCGACGGCTTCCTCCGGCGTCAGTCGCCCTTGGCGCATCAGCTCGTCCACCAGGGTGTGGTCGTCGGTCAGGCGCACGAGCTTGCCTTCGCGCAGGCAGTACGCGCGGCTGTCGCCGACATGCGCGATCGCCACCTCCTGCTCGCCCACCCACAGCGCCGTCAGCGTCGTCCCCATGCCGGCCTGCTCGGCGTTGGAATGCGACAGGGAATGGATGCGCTCGTTGGCGCTGTGGGCCAGCTCGGCAAGCTCGCGCTCCGGGTGGGTGGTGTCGGCGATCCCCGCCTGGAAGGCCTCCACGGCGATCCGCGAGGCCACCTCGCCCGCCTGGGCTCCGCCCATCCCGTCGGCCACCACGAACAGCGGGGCGCGGGCCAGCAGGGCGTCCTCGTTGGCCCGCCGCTGACGGCCGGTGTCGGTTCCGGTGTACTGCTCCTCGACGGTGAGCATCGGCGTCAGTCGACCTCGAAGCTGAATTCGCTCTCGCCGATCCGCACGCGGTCGCCGGGGTGCAGCGGGCGCGGGCTCTCGAGCAGCTCCTCGTTGAGGTAGGTCCCGTTCGTGGAGCCGAGGTCTTCGATCACGACCGAGTTGCCCTGCTCGTAGATGCGGGCGTGACGGGAGGATGCGAACGGATCCTCGATGCGGATCTCGGCGTGATCGCCGCGGCCCACCACCAGCTGTGTGTCGAGGTCGTAGATCATGCCCGCGTCGTGACCGGCGGCACGCTCGACCACAAGCCGCGGGGCGCGCTCGGCGATCTGCGCGCCGCCGAGCGACGAGGCCGAGTACATCCCGGTGGCGTCCGGGGGCAGCGAGCGAGGGTCCGGCCCGCTTCCGGACCAGGAGCGCGAGCCGAGGTCGCGGCGGGCACTGCGCACGACCCACAGCAGGAACAGGTACAGGACGGCCAGAAAGCCGAACTTGAGGGCCACGGATACGGGTTCAACCGAGTTCATCCAAGTTCGAAGACGACCTCCGTCGAGCCGAGCTCGAGCCGGTCGCCGTGCTGCAGCGCCTGGGGCCGCCGGATCCGGCGGCCGTTGAGGAGCACCCCGTTGGTGGAGCCGAGGTCCTCCACGACCCAGCCGTCCTCGTCCGGGCGCAGCTCCGCATGGTGGCGTGAGACGCCGGCATCCTCCAGCACGATCGCGCAGTCCCGGCTGCGGCCGATCGTGCCGCCCTCGGAGGGGACGAGCAGGCGGCGGCCGCCGAGCGCCAGCAGCGCCCGCGGCGGGCGGCGCCGGGCCTGCGCCTCCTGGACCGGTCCCCGGAGGCGCTCGGCGCCGCTGTAGATCATCGTGTTGCCCTGCTCCGACGGGCCGCCGGTGACCGGCACGGGCTGCTCCTCGGGCGCCTCGGGAGGACGCACGAGGCTGGCCTGGATGCCGAATTCGCCGAGGGCGAGATCCTCGTCGGTGTGGAACGCGATGCGCGGCTGGGAGGCCATGTTGAGGTCCTCGCGGCGGGCGTGCTCGAGGAGGTAGCCGCAGAGCTCGTCGATCACCTCCTGTTCGATCCCGCGGTAGCGGGCCCGGTCCTCCGGGGAGAGCCACACCGCGTACTCGTTGGGGACGTACACACGGGACACCGAGAAGGTGCGGTGCGCGTCCATCTCGCGGGCGAGCTTGCGGGCGAGTTCCATCGGACGCACCTCCGAGCGGAACATGCGCCCGAAGGTCCCCTCGACGAGGTTGGCGATCGTCGTCTCGACGCTCTTAAACGGGTTCATGGCGGGCCGGGCTACGACCGGCGAACACGCCGGCTCTCGAGAGCCATGCTACGCGTACGGCCGGGCCGCAGGGCCGCGCAACGCGCGCCCGGCGAGCGCCACGCAGGCGCCGAGGAGGGCTCCCAGCACGGCACCCCGGGGCTGCGGGTGAGCGCTCGCCGCGGGGCCCGCGTCAAGCATCGGCTGGGCGAGCACGAGCGCCAGCGCCCACAGGCCGGCGGCGATCGCGTCCAGCAGGGGTTCCCGGCCACGGACGATCCACGGCAGCACCATCGCGGCCCCGGCCCACAGCAGGGCGCCGAGCAGGACGCCGACGCTGAGCGCGGGCCCCACCACATGGGTGGCGGCCTGGCCCACCGATTCCTCCCACAGAGGCGTGGCGGGTGTTCCCGTGGGGGCGGGAAGCCACAGCCGCGCCGACAGCAGCGGCCCGGCCAGCGTCAGCCACCAGTATCCGAGGGCCCCGCGCATGGCCCGCTCCGAGGAGGATCCGGATTGCCCGGCCACGGCGGGGAAGGCGCCGGCCAGACCGACCGTCCCCAGCACCGGCGCGAGCAGGCACCACACCCGGCCGAATGGCACGCGTGCGCTGCGTCCGTGGCCGGTCAGGACGACCAGCGCCGGCACCAGCGCCGCCAGCAGGACCAGCGACAGCCCCGCGCGCCCGGCGATGGCCTCCCAGCAGCACAGGGCGACCAGGCCGGCCAGCGCGAGGCGACGGGGCACGCCGGCACGGGACGGCTCGGCGGGCTGCGCGACCGGCTGCGGCTGGACCTGGGCGCGGGGGTCGGGCTGGACCTCGGCGCGGGGTTGGACCTCGGCGGCGGGCTGGGGCTGGACCTCGGCGCGGGGGTCGAGGGTGCCGCGGGTGGCTGCCTCGCCGGACTGCCCGTGGGCATGTTCGAGCGCGCTGCGCAGCTGCGCCAGCCCCCCCCGTGCGTGCGGCGAGGTCGCCAGCGCGGTGTCGATCGCACCGGTGAGCGCCGGGGGGAGGTCGGGGCGGTGTCGGGCCAGCGGCTCGACCGCACGACCGATCCGCCGGGCGGTCTCCGCCGGGGTGGCTCCGCGGACGGGGTTGACCCCGCTCAGCGCCTCGTACAGGACGAGGGTCAGCGAGTAGAGGTCCGCCGGCTCGGCCGCGGGCTTGCCCTCGGACTGCTCGGGGGCCATGTAGGCGAGCGTCCCGAGCACGTCGCCGGTGCGGGTGAGGACGTCCTCGCCGGCCAGGCTCGCGCCCCCGAAGTCGGTCAGCTTGGCGGCCTGGAGGGGTTGCTCGACACGGTCGGGGACGAGCACGTTGTGGGGCTTCAGATCGCGGTGGATCACGCCGCGGGCGTGGGCGTGGGCGAGGGCGCCGCACAGCGCGATGCCGATCTCGAACACCTGCCGGTCGGGGAGGTTCCCGTCCGTTATCAGGCCCGCCAGGGTGCGCCCTTCGACGAGCTCGGAGGTCAGGTACATGGCGCCGTCTCGGACGGACGCCTCGTACAGGGCGACGATCGCGGGATGGGACAGGCGGGCGCAGGCGTGGGCCTCGCGCATCGCACGCTCGCCGTCGCCCCCGGCGCCGAGGGGGATCCGCTTCAGCGCCACCTCGCGCTGGAGCAGCTCGTCCGTGGCCCGCCACACGACCCCGAAGCCGCCGGCACCGAGGCGTTGGTGGAGCCGGTAGCGCTCCAGCACCAGCTCCCCCGGGACCGCCGCACCGGAGGCCGGCCGCCCGACGATGCGCCGGGTGGGCGCCTCGAGCGTGGGGTCGGGCGGCGCGCGGCGCGCCAGTAGTGTCCTGTGCGAGTCCACCGGGTTGCGCGTTCGCCGCGGCGGGCGGCACTCCTTGCGGACCGGCCCCGGAAACGCCTGCGGATGAGCGCGAACTTGCAAGAAAACCGGCTGACGGGGCCGCCAGTCATACTTCGCCTGCTCGTGAAGTACCTGCAAAGGCGGTGCACTTTTGTCGTTCTTTGACGACGACGGGGAGGAGACGGCCCAACAGCCCGCGGCGCGACTGCCGCGGCCGCGCCGTCCCCAGCCCCGCAGCCCGCGCGCCGGGGGGCCCGGCGGGGCCGACGAGCACACCCTGATCGTCCGACGGCGGATCGCGCTGGGAGTCGGCGTGGCGCTGCTGATCGTGATCGTGCTGATCGTCAACGGCTGCGTCAAAGGCGAAAAAACGACGGCCCTGAAGAACTACAACCAGTCCGTCAGCACGATCGCGAGGGAATCGGGGGAACGGGTGGCGACGCCCTTGTTCAAGACGCTCGCCAGCGCCTCCACCAAGCAGGCGCTGGAAGTAGAGGAGCAGGTGGACCAGCTGCGCATCCAGGCCCAGGGGTTCGCCTCGCGCGTGCAGGGCCTGAGCGTCCCCAGCGAGATGGAGGGAGCCCAGCACAACCTGCTGCTCGCATACAACCTGCGGGTGGAAACGATCGAGAAGCTGGCGGGCCTGCTGCCCAAGGCCCTCGGCGGCAAAGACAAGCAGTCGATCGAATACATCGCGGGGGCGATGGAGATCTTCCTGGCCTCCGACGTGCTCTACTCCCAGCGGGTGGCTCCGCTGATCCAGCAGACGCTGGCCGAACACGGCGTGCACGGCATCTCCACCAACCCGTCGCGCTTCCTGCCGAACCTCGGCTGGCTGGAACCGAACACGGTCAGCTCCCGCCTGACGGGTCAGAGCACCCAGGGCACCCAGACCACGGGTGGAACCCACGGCAGCGCGCTGAAGGGGGTCAGCGTGGGCTCGACCGAACTGGCCGCCGAACCGACGCTCAACCACCTCAGCGGCGGCAGCAGCCCGACCTTCACGGTGTCGGTCGAAAACTCCGGGGAATCCACCTCGACCAACGTCAAGGTGACCGTCGCGGTGTCGGCGGGCGGCAAGCAGTACAAGTCCTCGGGAACGATCCCGTCGTTGGAAGCCGGCAAGACCTCCCCGGCGCAGGTGACGGTGACCGGGATCCCGACCGGGGCGGCCTCGAAAGTCGAAGCCTCGGTGGAAGCGGTGCCGGGCGAGACCAACGTGGAAAACAACAAGGGCAGCTTCCTGGCGATCTTCGGATAGGCCGGATCGATCCGGCCCGCACGGATGGGGCACCTCGGCCCGCCCACACGGGGGGGCGTATCGGCCGGTCCGCGCGAGCCATTGCCAGCGATCGGTCGGGTTGCTAGCTTTTCCCCAGGAAACGCCTTCGCTTGATCCCGCCGGGGGTGGGCGCCGAAGGACCGCCACGGATGGACCGGGGCGACGTTCCACCAATTACTGGAGGAAGTCATGGAAAGACGCAATCTTCTGGCGGGGCTCGCTGTCCTCGCGCTCAGCCTGTTCCTGCTGGGCGGCACCGCGTTCGCCCACGCCGCCCATCACAAGAAGGCAAAGCCCCGCGAGGGCGGGAACGCGCCCACGGCTGAAACCTGTGTCGTGCACGCGCTCCCCAATGCGTTCATGGACCAGGGCGAGTTCAAGGCGAACTCGAGCATCGCCGACATCATCGAAGTCGAGTGCGAAGAAGTTTTTGCCGAGCAATACGTTCGGATCAGCGCCAACGAGCTGTACAGCCGCTGCTCCACGAGCCTCTACTGGAGGACGCCCTCGTGGGACAGCGAAGGGCACGGCCCGAGCTTCCGCGTGCGGCTCGACAACGACGGCAACGCGACGGCGATCGTGATCGGTGGCCCCTCGTGTGCGGCGGGCGAAAGCCTCATCTCCGCGCACCTGGAATCGGCCCCGTACACCACGGTGACGACCGTCTTCACGGTGCTGCCGCCGCGGCCC
>DATJBO010000246.1:0-5416 GCA_035515315.1 Solirubrobacteraceae bacterium | reverse complement strand
GCCGCGTCGTTGGTGTGGGACCGCGAGTTCGGCTTCCTGCGCGAGATGATGGTGGCGCCGGTGCGGCGCAGCTCGCTGGTGCTCGGCAAGTGCCTGGGCGGGGCCACCGTGGCTGGCTTTCAGGGGTTGATCGTGCTCGTGATCGCGGGTCTCGTCGGCATCCCGTATTCCCCCGTGCTGCTGCTGGAGATCTGCGTCCTGATGGTGATGCTGGCCTTCACGATCACGGCCTTCGGGGTGATGGTGGCCGCCCGCGTGACCCAGATCCAATCGTTCATGGCGCTGATGCAGATGGCGATCATGCCCATGTTCTTCCTGTCGGGGGCCCTGTTCCCCGTGATCGGCCTACCGCTGTGGCTGTCGATCCTCAACCGTCTGGACCCCCTCACCTACGCGGTCGACCCGATGCGCCGGGCGATCTTCTCGCACCTGCACATCAGCCCGGTCGCGCGCCATGCGCTGGTCCCCGGTGTGACGTGGTTCGGCTGGCACGTGCCGGGCGCCCTCGAGGCGGCCGTCGTCGGGCTCCTCGGAGCGATCATGCTCGGCGTCGCGATCCTCGAGTTCAGCGCGACCGAGTAGCCGCCGGCGCCCGACGTGGGGGGCCGCGTGGGGGGCGCCCGCGGGGTACCGTGAAGGCGTGAGCTCACGCTCTCGCAAGTGGGCGTTCGGGACGGCCGGCGCGCTGGTCGTCGCGGGCGCCTGCTGCGCGGCCTTCGTCTCCGGGGTGCTCGGGGAAGTGCTGACGATCGTGCTGATCTCCGGCGGGCTGTGCGCCGCGCTGCTGCTGCTGTTCCTGGAAGTGGGGCTGGACGAGGAACGCGACCTCGAACGCGAACAGCGCCTACGGGAGGCGAGGGACAAGCGCACGCTGCAGCTGCGACGCCGCTCGCGACTGCCGCAGCGACCGCGCCGCCCGCAGTGACACTGCTGGGGGACGTGCGGGTGGTGGGGTCCGTGCTGCGGGCTCCGCACGGTCTGCTGGAGGCGCCGCGCATCGGCCCCGCGGGAGAGCTCGTGTTCAGCGACGTGATCGCGGGCGGGCTGTGGGAGTGCTCGCCGTACGGCGAGGTGTGCGAGCTGCTGCCCAAGCGGCGGGGGATCGGCGGCGCGGTGCCCCACGCGCAGGGGGGTTGGGTGATCAGCGGTCGCAACGTGATCCACCTCGCCCCCGGGGGCGACCAGCGTGAGCTGCTGGGAGGCGAGGAGGTGTGCGGCTACAACGACCTCGGCACCACACCGGACGGCCGGCTGCTGGCGGGCGCGCTGCGCTACCGGCCGCTCGCCGGCGAGGACGCCAGGCCCGGGCAGCTGATCGTGCTCGAGCCGGAGGGGCCGCGGGTGCTCAGCGAAGAGGTCACCTGGCCCAACGGCATCGGCTGCTCCCCGGACGGGGCGACCGTGTACCTGAGCGACTATGCCGCTGGCGCCGTGCTGGCCGTGCCCCTCGACGGCGGGGCCACGCAGGAGTTCTGCAGCTCCCCGCGGGGCTCGGTCGACGGCCTGGCGCTCGACGTCGAGGGCGGGGTGTGGGTGGCGCTCGGCCAGGGGGGAGCGGTGGCGCGGTTCGAACACGACGGGTCTCTGGACGAGATCGTGGACCTTCCCGCGAGCTTCGTCTCGAGCCTCTCCTTCGGCGGCGCCGACATGTGCGAGGTGCTCATCACGACGGCCGACAACGAGGTCGAGCCGGAGCTCGGCGGGACGCTGCTGCGGGCCAGGAGCGAGGTGGCGGGGCTGCCCGTCGCCCCGGTCGCGGCCGGCGGGCTGCACGCGGGGCCGCCGGCGTAGCGATACGCTGGCCCGCCGATGAGCACCGAGCGTAGGATCATCGCCACGGCGGAAAACGAGTTCGAGGCCGAGATGCTGTGCGGGGTGCTCACCGAAGCCGGCATCGAATCGAGTATGGAGCTCGCCAACACGGGCGTCGCCGGGCGCTTCGGCGGAGGCGGCACACGCGACATCTATGTCCGCGAGGAGGATCTCGAGCGCGCCCGGGAGGCGCTCAGCCAGACCGGGGAGCCGGGAGACCCGGACGGCCAGGCCGGCTGAGCCGTACGGCGCGGCGGGCTGAACCGCCGGTCCCGCGCTCCGACTGCGACACGGACCGGCCCGGAGCAATACCCTGCCACGCGGGGCGGGCCGAAAGGACTAACGAACGCGCGGGAGGGTACCCGCGTGAGGCCTGCCGCTCACTGCACTGGGGGTCTGCCGTGCGGCTCGGGCCCCGCAACCATTCGACGAAAGGCAAGAATCGTGGGAATCCGGATCAACCGCCGTCTGCTCCTCGGCGCGTGCGCCGCGGCGCTGGCGGCCTCAGCCCTCTGCACGCTGGGGGCGCAGGGGGCCACGCTGCCGAACATGTCCATCGCCGTGACGAAGACCTCGGCGACCGTGACCGGCGCGCCGACCTCGGCGGGCGCCATCAACGTCGTCGTCAGCGACCAAGGTCTCAAGGAAGGGGTCGCGATCCTGTTCCGCCTCGCGCCGGGCAAGACGGTGGCCGAAGCGGAACAGTTCATCAAGGAAAAGCGCGCCCACAACGACCCGAACAACACCGTCGAACTGGGCTCGATCGTGTTCGATGCCGAAGCGGAATCCGGTAAGACCAACGAAGCACAGACGAACCTGCAGCCCGGCACCTACCTCGTGCTGATCGGCGGCGGGGAAGGGGAACCGGCGTTGCGTGGCACCTTCACGGTCGGCGCCGCCACCGGTGCCGCGCTGGCGCCGCCCGCCCCGCAGGCGACCGAGCGGACGATCGACTTCGGCTTCAAGGGCCCGAAGACGTTGCACGACGGGGAGCTGGTTCGCTTCGAAAACGAAGGGTTCGTCGTGCACATGGACCTGGCCTTCCCGGTCAAGAACATGAAGACCGCCCACAAGGCCGTGAAGGACCTCCTCGCGAGCAAGGAAAAGGCGGTCGGAAAGCTGGTCACCGGGCCGCCCGTCGGCTTCTACGGCCCGCTCTCGCACGGTGCCTGGATGCAGGAGACGATCACCGCGAAGCCCGGCATCTACGTGCAGGTGTGCTTCATGGAGACCCAGGACGGGCGCGACCACGCCACGCTTGGGATGGAGCGGATCATCAAGATCACCAAGTAGCGGGACGCGATTCCGGACCGGGCCCGTCCCTCGCCCGGGGGCGGGCCTGCCGGGCGCGTGCGCACCCGGGCGCGTGCCCACCCGGGCTCGTGCGCTCCCAGCCGCGCCGCGAACGGCTCAGGCGCCGGCGAGCTGGGCGGCCTTGACGATCAGGATGATCACCGAGACGGCCAGGTAGGCCTGCAGCGCGAGCATCGCCACCTTGCGCCCGGTCGACCACTCCGGTCTGCGCAGCAGGGTGAGGGGAGGCATCGTCCACTGCTCGCGGGGCACATCGGCGGTTCCGGGCGCTCCCGCCACGGCGGGTCCTGCGGCCCGACGCCGGCCCAGGGTGGCGATTCCGAACACGGCGAGCCCGGCGGCGAGGATCGCGCCGCCGATCAGCGCCACCTTCGTCACATCGACGTGCGGGAACACGGTCGTCGTCATCAGGATCAGCGAGAGCAGCACGAGTAGCGACACGACCACGCACGCGACTGCGTTCAGCCACGGCCGATTGCGCCACGGCCCGAGCACTTCGGGGTCGTTGCACAGCAGCAGCAGGAACACGCTCGCAGACGGGAGCAGCATCCCGGCGAGCGCCTGCACGGCCTCGGTGATCACGCCCAGCGGGGCTCCCGGGATCAGCACGATCGCGGCGGCGGCGGCGATCATGCCGGCGAAGATCGCGTAGAACAGCTTGGCGTCGCTCAGGCGGCGGTGCAGCGAGGAGCGCAGGCCGAACACGTCGCCGAACGCGTAGCTGGTGGACAGCGTCAGCGCTCCGGCGCCGATCAGGGACGCGTTCAGCAGGACGACCGCGTAGAAGGCCCCGGCGGTCGAGCCGAGCGTGTGGTCGAGCGCTTCGGCCGTGGCGCCGGCGTCGGTGAAGTGGCCGAAGTAGGGAGTGCCGGCGAAGGCGAAGGCCGACACGCACAGCAGCGCGCCGGCGCCGATCACGACGACGGCAGCCCCGATCCAGGTGTCGATGCGCTCGTAGTTGATCCAGCGGGGGGTGATGCGCTTGTCGATCACGTTCGACTGCTGGAAGAACAGCTGCCAGGGCGCGACCGTGGTCCCCACCATCGCGATGATCAACAGCACCGAGGTCGAGCTGGCACCGCCCTGGATTCCGGGCACGACGAAGTCGCGGGCGACGCTCCCACCGTGGGGGTGTGCCATGAAGAACAGGGGGATGACCAGGAGGTTGACGAACACGAAGATGAACATCGAGCGCTCCCACATGCGGAAGCTGCCGCTGACCGTGATGCCGACGAGGGCCACCGCGGCGATCGGGACGGCCACGTACTCGGACACGCCGAGATAGCCGAGCGAGAGGCTGACGCCGATGAACTCGGTGACGATCGTGAGGAAGTTGAGCACGAACAGGTCCCCGACCGAGAACCAGCTCCAGAAGCGCCCGAAGCGCTCTTTGATCAGCCGCGCGTGGCCGACCCCGGTGACCGCCCCGAGCCGCACGACCATCTCCTGGTTGACGATCAGCACGGGCACCAGCAGCAACAGCACCCACAGCATGCTGGTGCCGTAGTTCTGGCCCGCCTGCGAGTAGGTGGCGACGCCGCCGGCGTCGTTGTCGCCCACCATCACGATCAGGCCCGGGCCGATGATCGCCAGCAGCGCCAGCATCTTCGAGCGCAGCCCGTGGCGGCCCTCCTCGTGCTGGCCGATCGTGCCGAAGGCCCCCCGGATGTCGCCCACGTGCTCGGGGTCGAGCACGAAGCGCTCGCCCGTAGCCGCCGACTCCTGCGTGGGGTTGCTAGCCATCTGCTCGACCTCCTTTCTCAGCGCGCAGCCGGTGCCGCGGCCACCGATGGAGGCCCTCAGCCGGCTAGGTCAAGCAGCCGGCGAGCGAGGGCGTGCCCAGAACGGCAGCCGCGGTCGTGCTACTTCGCGGCAGCTCTGGATCCTGATGTCTGGTTTGATCGCCCATCGCGTGAAAATCGTGTAACGCCGCCCCCTGTGAGCGGCATCTCCAGGGTACCAGCGGGGGCCGGCCGGGCCGGTCGCGGGTGAGCGCGGCAGTCCTCAGCGGGTGAGGGTCAGCATCTTGGTCGTGCTGACAGCGTGCCCCCCGTTCGGCGCAAAGGTGCCCTTTGCCGTGAGCTTCTCACGGCGGGCCCGCTTCAGCAGGCTCCGCCCCTTCGCTGTGAGCCGGATCGTCAGCGTCTTGGTGCCCGCTGCGGCGAAGGCGACCGAGCCGCCTGCGACGAGCACCGGCTTGGGCTTCGCGTGCTTCTTGGAGACGTGAGCGCCCTTCGGCAGGAAGAACCACTGGATCGTCGCCGTACCGACCTCCAGGGCCTTGAACTTC
>DATJBO010000245.1:0-8414 GCA_035515315.1 Solirubrobacteraceae bacterium | reverse complement strand
CATTCCCCTGGCGGCCGGGATCTTCATCGACATCCTCAACATCTTCCTGCTGTTCCTGAGGCTGTTCGCGAGGGAATAGGCGGCCGCCACCGCACCTGACGGCGTGACGAGCCGCCGCGCTTGCCGGTCGCGGCGGAACGGCGGGTCGCGGCGCCCGCCGCTGATGCGCGCCCGCCGTTGATGCCCGCCCGCCGTTCATGCCCGCTTACCCGCCTGCGGAAACACGCCGGCGCGTGCGAGGTCGAGCCCGACCGCGAGGATGAGGGTTGCCGTCCAGGCATTCACGGGATCGAGGATCAGAGCTTCGTGACCGGCGATGAACCAGATGAGCAGCCACAACAACGTCATCGGGGACCTCCTGCGTGTCGGTTGGAGACGACGACCTCATGCGTCTACGGGATGGCTTCGTATGCGTTCTTCGGTTGAAGAAGCCCGGCGACCATTCCCACAGCTGGTGAACTGCTGTTCCTGACCGACGATCAGGTCGTGTGAGCCGGTCTGTGTGTGGTTGCCGGGATCCTCGTCGTAGCCGATCACGAGGGCGCCTTCCTGGTGCTGCAACCTTATGTCGCCCGCCTCCCGCCGCCACGCCGACACGTGCGCCATCGCCCACCCGGCTCGGCACGATCGCCCCGGAGCACAGCCGTGGTATGGGCGCGGCGACGGTGAGGGGTACTGTCGCCGCGCCCGGCGCCACGCAAGGAGGGACTTCTGCGTGTGGCTACCGCGAGTCTCCGTCGCGGCTGACACGATGTCTAATAGCTTCTCGCGGCTCTGGTATAAAGATTGCGTATCTCTGGGCCTTGCGGGGCGCCATGGCCAGCGGTGGGGAGCCGCAAATACACCAACGATCACGGGGGCTCTTCGTGGGCGCGACTAGGAATGCGCGGGTCGTCCCGCGGGTAGCAGGGTTACCGGTGAACTTCAGGCGTGGCCACCTCGACTACTTCGTGGCCGTCGCTGAGGAGGGCCAGATCACCCGGGCCGCCGCACGCCTGCACGTCGCCCAGCCGGCTCTCTCCCAGGCGATGGCCCAGCTGGAGAGCGAACTCGGGTTGACGCTGCTGCAGCGCCACTCGCGGGGCGTCACCCTGACCCCCGCCGGCGAGGCGTTCCTGCCGAAGGCCAGGGCCGCGGTGGCGGCCCACAGGGAGGCGTCGGTCACAGCCGAATGGCTCGCGCGCGCGGAACAGGGGAGCATCGAGTTCGGCTTCGTCGGCCACGCCCCGGCGCTCGACAGCCCCAGCGTGCTCGCGGCCTTCAGGGGCTCCCACCCGGACGTCAGCCTCCGCTTCCGCGAGCTGCCCTTCCCGTCCTCGCAGACGAAGCTGTGGCTCGCCGAGGTCGACCTCGCCGTCTGCCACCGTCCCCCCGAGGACGCTGGAACGTGGATGCACCCGCTGCGCGAGGAGCCCCGCGTGGTGCTCGCCTCGCGGACCCACCACCTCGCCGGCCGGGACGAGCTCACCGTCGAGGAGGTCGTCGAAGAGAGGTTCGTGGGGATGCACCCGTCCGTCGATACCGAGTGGAGCGGGTTCTGGACGCTGGACGACTACCGCGGATCACCCGCCGAGGTCACGGGCGACCAGGCCAAGAACGCCCAGGAGATGATCGCCTCGCTCGCCGCGAGCGGCGCGATCACGACCGTCCCGGGGTCGGTGGCGGCGATGATGCTCACCGACCTGAGCGGCATCGTCGCGATCCCGCTGGTGGACGCCTCCCCCGCCGTGATCACCTTGGGCGGGCACGCCGACCGCAACAACGTGGTGGTCGCCGAGCTGCTCGACTTCGCCCAGGGACTGAAAGCCGTCCCGGGCGTCCACGCTCAGGCCTGACCGGAGCCGGACTGTTCCGCGCGGGCCAGCGCCTGCTCGAGGCTGGTTTCGCTCTGTGGTCCCCGCAGCACGGCCAGGATCCGGCGCCGGGCGCCGACCACGAAGGTCGTGGGCAGCACCGTGAGCCCGTAGGAGTTTCCCACCGTGCCTTCCGCGTCGCGGACGTTGGGGAAGGTCCAGCGGTGGCGGGCGATGAACGAACGGGCCCCCGAGCGTGCGTCGCTCCAGTCCACCCCGACGATCCGGGCCCGGCCCTCGTCGGTCTGGGCGAAGCGCTCGAGCGCCGGCGCCTCCTTCGAGCATGGCCCGCACCAGCTCGCCCAGAACACGACCAGGACCGGCTTGCCGTGCGAGGAGGACAGCAGGCTGGCGAGCGTGGCGGGCATTCCCGAGAGCTGTTCGAGGGGCAGTCCCGGGGCGGCGCGACCGGGGATGCCAGACGTGCCCGCGAGGCCGAACACGGCGACCAGGACGACCGCCGCCACCGCCACGAGCGCCACCGCCAGCCTGCGCGCCGCCCTGCGCGACATCCCCTCCCCTACTGCGCCGCCAGGATCGGTGCGTCGTGGGCCACGTCCTTGGGCGCGAAGTTGGCCGCGTACACGGCCAGGCGCTTACCCGACCCGGTGATGCCGTACACGATGCCGGTGTGCTCGACCAGGTCGGGGTGACCGACCTCGCGTTCGGAGCCCACCCCCCACGCCTTCCAGACCGCCGCCAGTTCGCGCGCCGAGCCGATCACGTACTGCATGCGCCCGGTCATCTCGTGGGCGGCGAGGAACTTCGTGACCGCACGGCGGGTGTCGCCCCGCGGGTCCACCGAGACTGCGATCACCTGCGCCTTGGAGGCGTCCTTGCCCATCAGGTTGAGCGCCACCCGGAGGTTCGAGGTGATCAGCGGGCAGACGTCGGGGCAGTGTGTGTAGATGAAGGTCACGAACACGGCCTTGCCCCGATAGGAGTCGATGTCCACCGGCTGGCCGAGATAGTTGTGCAGCGCCAACGGCGGCGCCGCGGAGGGCGGGCTGAGCTCCCCGGCGGCCGCGAGCTGCCGGCCGGCCACATCGTTCCCCCGATGGCTGTCGGCCGAGGCCGAGCTCGAGCTCGAGCCCGAGCCCGAGCCGCAGCCCGCCAGCGCGGCCGCGGCGAGCAGGGCGAGCGCCAGCCCGGACAGGCTGCCGATCCGCGTGTGAAGGCCCGCGCGCCTAGGCACCGGCGGCGAACCTAGCAGCGCGGAGGGAGGGTCTGCGCCGGCCGTCCGTCGAGGCTGGAGCTCCGATTCCTGCCACTACAACGCATTTTGCGAACAAATATGTTAGGTTGCCCGCCGTTCGTGCCGAATCCAAGGCCCCACGGGCCACGGATCGGGGGACCCAATGCGGTTCTTCCGCGGGGGCGAATCGCCACGCGTGTGGCGTAGCGTAGACGTTTACGCGAGCCCGACAGCTAACCCCGTAGGCGCCAAGAAACGTAGAAGAAAGGACCGCCGCGAATGTCGGGATCCACTCGTGATCTTGCCGTCGTTGACCACTGGAACGACTCCCTTCAACGCTCGCTGGAACGACGCGCCCGGGCCAGCCGAGGATTTGCCCGCCACAGCCGCAGGCCAGCCAGGACCATCGCGCTGACCGCGGACACCGCCTTTCTCCAGACCCCCCGCGACCTCTCCGAGCACGAGCCCTGGGAGCTCTCGTTGGGTCGCTCCCGCGCCCGGCGGCGGGCGGCGGAGCTGCGCTTCGTCCCCGCAGGCTCACGCGCCAAGCGCGTGTCCCTGGGGGCGCTGGTGGCCTTTACCGTCTCCCCCGCCGCCGGCATCGCGAGCGGGCAGGCGCCGGCCGCCGGCGTCGGGACCGAGCCGGCAACCACCACGGAACACACGATCGTGCTCAGCTTCGAAAGCGAAGGCAGGCAGGTGCGGCTGCTCCAGCAGGCGCTGGGCGGGATCAAAGTGGACGGGATCTTCGGCCCCGAAACGGAAGCCGCCGTCCGCGCGTTCCAGAGCGCCAGCGGCCTGCAGGTCGACGGCGTCGTGGGCCCGGCCACCGGCGCGGCCCTGCGCGGCGAGGCGTACGGGAGCACGCTCACCAGCGAGGTCCAGACGATGGCCCCCGCGCCCACGGCGACGGAGGCGACGCGCGCCAACGCCGCCCTCGAGCTGGGGTCGGGAGAAGGCTCCGGAAGCGGCGGCGCCGAAGTCCCGGGCGAAGGCTCCGGCGAAGCGCCCGCCGAAGGCTCCACCGCCACGGCGTCCGGCGAAGGGACGGCCGCGGGCGGTGCCGAAGCACCCGCCGAAGAAGCCGGTGAAGGCGGCCGTGAAGCGCCGGCTGAAGGCAGCGGTGAAACGCCGGCTGAAGGCAAGGGTGAAACGCCCGCTGAAGGCAACGGTGAAACGCCGGCTGAAGGCTCGACTGCCACGGGCGGCTCCTCGCAGGCGCAGCCGGGCGAACCCGAACAGGAATCCGTCGGTGCCGTGAAAGCCCTCCAGCACGCGCTCCACGTGAGCCCGGACGGCGAATTCGGCCCCGAAACCGAGGCCGCCGTGCGCCGCCTGCAGGCCCGCCACGGCCTCAACGTGGACGGCGTCGTGGGGCCCGCGACCTGGGGTGTGATCGGGGTGAGCAACCGCGATACGCTGACGCCGCCACCCTCGGCGCTGCCGAGGGAACATCGCCACCACCACCCCGGCTCGGCCGCGAGCGCAGCTGTTGAAACCGGCTCCGCGGAAGCTCCCTCGGGCAACGGGATCGCTCGCCTGCAGGAAGCCCTGCACCTGCCCGTCGACGGTGAATTCGGACCCGAAACGCTGGCCGCCGTGCGCCGCCTGCAGGCCCGCCACGGCCTCAACGTGGATGGTGTCGTGGGTCCAGCCACGTGGTCCCTGATCGGGGTGCGCACCGAGGGCACGCTGACCCCGCCCCACTCCGCGCTGGTCGAATCGGGGGAAGGCTCATCGTCCTCCTCGGGCGGCAGCTCGAGCTCCGCCGGGGGCGGCGAAGGCGTCGTGTCCCGCGTGATCGCCGCCGGTGACGAAATCGCCACCCGCCCGTACGTGTATGGCGGCGGCCACGGGTCCTTCGAGTCCAGCGGGTACGACTGCTCGGGCTCGGTCTCCTACGCCCTCCACGGCGGAGGGCTGCTGAGCTCGCCCGAGGACTCGACCGCGCTGGAGTCCTACGGCGCACCGGGTCCCGGCCGCTTCATCACGATCTACGCCAACTCCGGACACGCCTGGATGACGGTGGACGGCAAACGCTTCGACACCGTCGCCCTCTCGGAGGGCGGCTCGAGGTGGTCGAGCAGCATGGCCTCGACCGGCGACTACGTGGTGCGCCACCCGGTCGGCTACTGATCTGACAACGGGGGCTCCGTCGGCGGGAGCCCCCCTGCACATATGCCCGCATGACCATCCGTGTAAGACGGCCGGACGCCGGCGCGGCGCGAGCGTCGCGAGCGACTGGTCGGCATCCTACGAGGAGCTCGAGTTCGGACTCTTGAGGCTGTCCCTGGACGACCACCCCCTCATCCACCTGGTTTCACGACAGCCCGACCGCGATGGTGCCGGCCCGTCAGCTTGTAGCCACGCTTGCACTTCCCGTGCTTCGGCGTGAGCACCGCGCCGCCTTCCTTCTTCGGCACACACAGCTTCACGCCCGCCGCCAGCGACGCGCCCGCCGTCAGCGACGCGCCCCCCGTCAGCAGGGAGAGCGCCACCGCCAGCCAGATGCAGATGCTGATTGACCGCCTCACCGCGAACCTCCCCTTTTCGTGGCGCGACGCAGGCGCCGCGCGCGTAGTTCCGCTCTCCGATCCGCGCATCGCGCCCACGGCGAGCAGCCGCCATCCTGTCGGGGAACCTTATGCCCGAGCCAGGCCTCCATCGCGGGGCCATCGCCTACCACGAGCTCGGCGTGAGCGTCCCATCCCAAGTGGCGCCTAGCCTCGCCAGTTCTCGAGTCCAGCCACCACGGGAGCGGGCGATGCTCGCGAGGGCGCACGCGTTCACGATCGACGGGTTCCAGACCAATCATGTGACGGTCGAGGTCGACATCCGGCCGGGGCTGCCCGCCTTCGTGATCGTCGGCCTCGCCGACACCGCCGTTCGGGAGGCGCGGGAGCGGATCGCCAGCGCGATCCGCAATTCCGGGTACGAGTTCCCGGCCCGCCGGATCACCGCCAATCTCGCCCCCGCGGACGTCCCCAAGGCGGGTCCCGGCCTCGACCTGCCGCTCGCGTGCGCCGTCCTCGCGGCGAGCGGTCAGCTTCCCGGAGACCGCCTCGCGAAGGTCGCGTTGGCCGGCGAGCTGGGTCTCGACGGCAGCCTGCGGCCGACCCGGGGAACGCTTGCGATCGCCGAGGCGGCTCGCGCCGCGGGTCTGGGAACACTCGCCCTCGCTGCCGAGCGAAGCCGTGAGGCACAGCTGGTCGGAGGGCTCGAGGTCGCAGCGGTGCGATCCCTGCGCAGCGCCGTGCGCGTGCTGCGGGGCGGTCACGCCGACGCGCTTCCCGCCGCGGACCGGCACCTCGACCGCGGACCGCAACCGGTGGCGGCCACCGCCCCCGACCTGAGCGACGTGCGCGGCCAGCGCCTGGCGGTGCGCGCGCTCGTGATCGCCGCGGCGGGAGCCCACAACCTGCTGCTCAGCGGGGCCCCGGGCACCGGCAAGACGATGCTCGCTCAGCGGCTTCCGTCGGTCCTTCCCCCGCTCGATCACGCGGAGGCCGTGGAGGTGACCCGCATCCGCAGCCTTCTCGGGGGCGAGGTCCGGGGGCTCGTTCGTGCCCGGCCGTTCCGGGCTCCACACCACACGATCACCGCCGCGGGCCTGATCGGGGGAGCTCGTCAGGGAGCGCCCGGCGAGGTCGTGCTCGCCCACAACGGCGTGCTGTTCCTGGACGAGCTGTCCGAGTTCTCACGGCCGGTGCTGGAGTCGCTGCGCCAGCCGCTGGAGGACGGCAGGGTGGCCATCGCCCGCGCCAACCACAGCGCGATGTATCCGGCCCGCTTCATGCTCGTGGCGGCAACCAACCCGTGCCCCTGCGGCTTCTCCGGCGAGGTGGAGAGATGCCGCTGCAGCGAAGCCGACCTCGCCCGCCACCGGCGACGGCTGAGCGGCCCCCTGCTCGACCGCCTGGACCTGCTCGTGAACCTTCGGCGCCACGGCGACGAAGGGGAGCCCCGGGGGCGGGTGATCTCCTCGGAGCAGGCCCGCGAGCTCGTCGCGTGCGCACGGGAGCGCCAGGCGCGGAACCTGCACGAACACGGCGTCAGCCAGAACGGCCACATGGACGCCCGCACCCTGCGGGCGTGTGCACGGTTGGACACCCGCGCCGCCGGCATGCTGCACCGGGCGCGCGAGGTGGGACTGCTCAGCGCGCGCGGGGAGCACCGCTCGGTGCGGGTGGCCAGGACGATCGCCGACCTCGACGGGAGCACGCGCATCGGCACGGCGCACATGGCGGAGGCGCTCGCCTTCCGACCGGACCTCGCATACGAGCCGGCGGTGCCCCCTCATGCCGGCGTGCCAGCTTGACGACCCCGGCGTGTCGGGACTGCCTGCTGAGGAGCACCCTGCTGGGAGAGCTGAGCGCCGTGATCGACCTCCGGGCCCGCGACCGCTCGCGGCTCGTGCAGCTGCTCGGGCGCGAGGACCTCGAGCTGATCGAGCTTCTCGGTGGCAGCCGTCGGGAGGCGCTCCGCCGCGCCCACCGTGAGGGGCTGCTCGCGCCCGGATGCTCGCAGGCGGCCGCCGTGTGCGTCCATCACCGGCTGTTCCCCCGGCGGCTGCACGGTCCGGGGGGACCCCGGCTCCTGTACACCGACGGAGACGGATGCCTGCTGCACGAGAGCGATCGGCGCCCGGCCGTGGCGCTGCTCGGCACCCAGCGCCCGAGCGACTACGGGGTCGAGATGGCATACGCGCTGGCCCACTCGCTGGCCCACGAGGGGGTGCTGGTTGTCACGGTGCTCGCGGACGGCGTCGCCCGGGCTGCCCGCTCCGGCGCGGAGCACACCGGGCGTGGAGCCGTGATGCTGAGCGGCAACGGCCTCGCAGTCCCGACGGCGGTCGACGCCCGGCCGCCGGCCGCCGGGGCCCGTCCGCGCGGCTGCGTGGCCGCCGAGCTGCCACCGGGCTGCCCGGGACGACGTTGGGGAGGGCTCGCCGCCGAACGCACGGCGGTGGAGCTCGCCGACGTGGTGGTGGTCGTCGAGGCGGAGTCCGAGGGCGAGCTGTTCGCGATCGAGGTCGCTCGCGCCAAGGGGGGACCCGTCGCAGCCGTGCCCGGCAGGGCCACCGCACCGCTCTCCCAGGGGCCGCTCGAGCTGTTGCGGGCGGGCGCCTCGCTGGTCCGATCCGGGGAGGACGTGCTGGGGCTGCTCGGTCGCCCCCCAGGCCGTTCTCCGCGTCGCGGCGGCGACCCCGGGTTGTCGGCGCCTCTGGCCCGGCTGCTCGACCGGATCGGCTCTGGCCAGGAGACACCCGACCGGCTGCTCTCGGGAACCGACGCGAGCGAGGTTCTCCTCGGCCTCGCCCAGCTGGAGCTGATGGGCCGCGTGCGGCGGACCCGCGACGGGCGTTA
>DATJBO010000244.1:0-24299 GCA_035515315.1 Solirubrobacteraceae bacterium | reverse complement strand
ACACGCCCAGCATCCGGGTCGCCTTGCCGGCCACGGCAGCGGCCAGCGGCACGGTGGCGTCGATGAACAGCTGTCCCGGCTGCAGGCTCTCGGCGATGTTCGCGAGCGTCTCGGACTGGTTGCGGAAGGGGACGCTGAGGACCACGGTCGCCGCCGCGCTGGCGGCGCCGGCGTTGTCGTGCGCGGAGAAGGTCCCACCCGGCACGAGCTCACCGGCGCGAGCGGCCGTTTCGCGGGCCCGGTTCGGGTCCCGGGAGCCGATCGCGATCGGCACGCCGGTGGCGGCCAGCCGCAGCGACAATCCGAAGCCGAGCGCGCCCGAGGCGCCGATCACCGCGACCGGATCAGGGCTCTTCGCTGGCACGCGGGCCGAGTATAGGCTTCGGAAGATGAAGCCCCCCGGCGATGCCGGGCCCTCGCCGGGCCCCTCGACGGCCCCCCGCGGGACCGGTCTGCCCAGCAGCGTGAGCATCCGCGAGGTGGGACCCCGCGACGGCTTTCAGAACGAGCCCGAGCAGATCCCCACCGCCCAGAAGGTGGAGCTGATCAACGCGCTCGCCCGCACCGGCCTGCCGAGGATCGAGGTGACCGCGTTCGTGCGCGCCGACGTGATCCCGCAGCTCGCCGACGCCGAGGAGGTGCTGACGGCAATCGAGATCCCGAGCGACGTCAGCGTGTCGGTCCTGATCCCCAACGAGCGCGGGCTCGAGCGGGCGCTGGCGCTCCGGGAGCGGGCGCGGATCGACGAGATCAACGTGTTCCTGTCGGCTTCGGAGACCCACAACCGCCGCAACGTCAACCGCTCCGTGCAGGAGTCCCTGGCGGGGGCGCGGTCCGTCCTCGCGGCCGCGCGCGAGGCGGGGCTGCGCTGCGAGGGGGTCGTGTCCACGGCCTTCGGGTGTCCCTACGAGGGGCACGTCCCGCCCGAGCGGGTGTTCGAGCTGGCCGCGGCGCTGCGTGACGCCGGCGCCCAGGAGATCGCCTTCGGGGATACCACGGGGATGGCCAACCCGGCGCAGGTCGAAGGCTTCTTCGGGACGGCTCGGGAGCGACTGGGCGACGAGGTCGAGCTGACCGCCCACTTCCACAACACCCGCGGCGCGGCGCTCGCCAACGTGCTGAGTGCGCTCCACGCCGGGGTGGCGAGCTTCGAGTCGAGCTTCGGGGAGCTCGGCGGCTGTCCGGTCCCGCCGGGCTCGACGGGCAATCTCGCCAGCGAGGACCTCGTCTCGATGCTCCACGAGATGGACATCCACACCGGCGTGGACCTCGCGGCGCTGCTGGCGTGCTCGCGCCGCGCCCAGGAGATTCTCGGGCGCCCGCTCGGCAGCCATACGCTGGTGGCCGGACCGGTCGACTGGAGCGGCTCGCCGGGGTTGGCCGCCTAGCGGCAGCTCGGCCGACCGGGCGCTAGCCCGCGAGCGCGCTCTCGCGCTGCGGCGAGGCCTGCTGGAGGGCACCCGCGGCGACAGCCACGCAGTACTCCTGGACGTCGATCTCCATCTCGAGCGTGTGCGCGAGCGCGGGGCGGGCGGAGGCGTCCATCACGCGCTTGGCACGGCCGACCGCCACGTGGGAGTTGGCGAGCAGCTCCTCGACGAGGGCGTCGGTGGCATCCTCGAGCTCGGCGGGGGCGGCCACGCGGTTGACGAGGCCGATCTCGAGCGCCTCCGGGGCGCCGATCGTCCTCGCGGTCATGATCAGCTCCTTGGCCCGGCCGAGGCCCACGACGGCGGGCAGGCGGGTGGAGCCGCCCACGTCGGGGATGATCCCGAACTTCACCTCGGGCAGGCCGAGCTGGGCCTCGCTGTCGGCGACGCGCAGGTCGCAGCCGAGCGCCACCTCCAGGGCACCGCCCAGACACGCGCGGCGGATCTGGCAGACGACGGGCTTGGCCATCTCTTCGCACAGGTTGGCGCAGTCCAGGAACACCTGCCTGAACGGACGGAGCATGCCCACGCGGCCCGCCGACTGGGCGAGCTCGCCGAGGTCCACGCCGGCCGAGAACACCGGTCCTTCGCCCCGCAGGACCACGCAGTGCACGTCCTCGGCGGCGGCGGCCTCGCGCAGCGCCCCGCCGAGCGCTACCAGCAGCTCCTGGTTCATCGCGTTGCGCTTCTCGGGACGGTTGAGGATCACGTGACGGACCGAGCCGCGGTCCTCGGTGAAGACGATGCTCATGGCTGGTCCTCCTGTGGTGTAGGCCGGCTGTGGATCGGTTGCGGCTCGGGCCGCCGGCGCTCGATCACGCTCACTCGCCCCGCTGGCCGCGGTCTGCTGACCGGAGGCTATACCCCGCGCGCCGCTGCGGGCCGCGCCGCCGCAGTAGGCTCTCTGGTCGCTCTCGAGCCGGCCGGGTGCCCGGCGTGCCGGGGCCGTTCAGCGGGGGAGCGCCGCAGCCGATGGGCTCTCCCGACCAAGGAAAGCTAGAAGAGGAGAGCCATGGCACAGCAGATCGAGAAGGTGGGGGTGCTCGGCGCGGGCCTGATGGGCCACGGGATCGCCCAGGTCGCCGCGCAGTCCGGCTACCAGGTGGCCCTCCGCGAGGTCGACGAGGAGACGCTCGCGAAGGGGATCGGGAAAATCGAAAAGCAGCTTGCGAGGGCGGTGGAGAAGGGGCGCTCCTCGGCCGAGGACGCCGAGGCCGTGCGCGGACGCATCGACGGCACCGTCCACTACCGGGAGCTGGCCGACTGCGACTTCGTGATCGAGGCGATCACCGAGAGCCTGCCGTTGAAGCTCCAGATGTGGGAGGAGGTCGACGAGATCGTCAAGACCGACGCGGTGTTCGCGACCAACACCTCCTCGCTGCCGGTGATCGACCAGGCCGCCGTCACAGGCCGTCCGCAGCAGTTCGTCGGTCTGCACTACTTCAACCCGGCACAGGTGATGAAGCTGGTCGAGGTGATCCGCTGCGTGACGACGTCCGAGCAGTCGTTCGCAACCGCGATGGAGTTCACCCGCTCGATGGGGAAGCTGGCGATCCCCACGCGGGACACCGCCGGCTTCATCGTCAACCGCCTGCTCGTCCCGTACATGCTCGACGCGATCCGCGCCTACGAAGAAGGCGTCGGGTCGGTGGCCGAGATCGACGAGGCGATGAAGGCGGGGGCGGGTCACCCGATGGGACCGCTGACGCTGTCGGACTTCGTCGGGCTGGACACGCTCGGATCGATCTGCGACGTCCTGTTCGACGAGTTCCGCGAACGGCGCTTCGCCGCTCCCCCGATGCTGCGCAAGATGCTGAGCGCGGGGTGGTTCGGACAGAAGAGCGGGATGGGCTTCTACGACTACTCCGGCGAGGCGCCGCAGCCGAACCCGGCCTTCTAGCGATGAGCGACCTTCGCAGCGCGGCCGAGCGGGCCCTCGGCGGCGGACCCGAGCGCCACCGCGAGAAGGCGCGCGAGCAGGGCAAGCTGCCCGTCCGCGAGCGGGTCGCGCTGCTGCTCGACGACGGGAGCTTCGCCGAGGAAGCGCTGCTGGCCAACTGGCAGGAGGAGGGCCTCGGGGCCGACGGCGTGGTCACCGGTGTCGGGCGGGTCGAGGGACGACCGGTGGCCCTGATGGCCAACGACCCGACCGTGAAGGCGGGCTCGTGGGGGCCGAAGACGGTGGAGAAGATCCTGCGGGTCCAGGAGCGGGCGCTCGAGCTGCAGGTGCCGATGATCTACCTGGTGGACTCGGCCGGTGCGCGGATCACCGACCAGGTCCAGATGTTCCCGGGGCGCAGGGGGGCGGGACGGATCTTCTACAACCAGGTGCGCCTGTCGGGCGTGGTGCCGCAGGTGTGCGTGCTGTTCGGGCCGAGCGCGGCCGGGGGCGCCTACATCCCCGCCTTCTGCGACATCGTGATCATGCGGGAGGGCAACGCCTCGATGTACCTCGGCTCGCCACGGATGGCGGAGATGGTGATCGGCGAGCAGGTGAGCCTCGAGGAGATGGGCGGCGCGCGGATGCACACCGGTGTCTCCGGCTGCGGCCACCAGCTCGTGTCCAGCGACCACGAGGGCATCGACACCGCCCGCCGCTACCTCTCCTACCTGCCGGGGAACTGGCGCGGGCTCGCGCCCGCCGTGCCGGTGCGCGCGCCGGACGCGAGCGGAGCCGGCGCCGACGGCGCAGCGCTGGCGCAGCTGATTCCCGCCGACGAGAACAAGCCGTTCGACATGAAGCTGCTGATCGAGGGCCTGATCGACGAGGGGTCACTGCTGGAGATCCATCCCCGCTGGGCGCGCGAGCTCGTGGTCGGCTTCGCGAGGCTCGACGGCGAGGCGATCGGGATCGTGGCCAACCAGCCCAAGCACAAGGGCGGGGTCCTGTTCGGCGACTCGGCCGACAAGGCGGCGCGGTTCATCTGGACGTGCAACGCGTTCAACGTGCCGCTGCTGTTCCTGGCCGACGTGCCCGGATTCATGATCGGCACGCAGGTGGAGCGCGAAGGCATCATCCGTCACGGCGCCAAGATGATCAGCGCCGTCAGCGAGGCGACCGTGCCGAAGCTCTCGGTGATCGTGCGCAAGGCCTACGGCGCGGGGCTGTATGCGATGGCCGGCCCGGCGTTCGCGCCCGACGGCTGCATCGCGCTGCCGAGCGCTTCGATCGCCGTGATGGGCCCGCAGGCGGCGATCAACGCGGTCTACTACAACCAGCTGCAGGCGATCGAGGACGAGCAGGAGCGGGCCGCGCGAACGGAGGAGCTGCGGACCGCCTACGCGGAGGACATCGACATCCTGCACCTGGCCTCCGAGCTCGTGGTGGATGCCGTGGTCGAGCCCGACGCGCTGCGGGAGGAGCTGATCCGGCGCTTCGCCAACGCAGCCGGGAAGGCGCGCGAGTGGCCCGCCAAGCACAACCCCGTCACGCCGGTGTGATGGCGGCCACGCCGGTGTGATGGCGGCCACGCCGCTGTAGATTGGGCTTGAGATGGAGGCCACGGAGCTCGCCTACGCAGGTATCGCCCGGCAGGCCCAGCTGATCCGCGACGGCGAGGTCTCCTCGGTGGAGCTCGTCGGGGTCTACCTGGAGCGGATCGCGCGCCTGAACCCGGTCCTGAACGCGTTCCGCACGGTGCTCGGCGAGCGGGTGCTGCTGGAGGCAGAACAGGCGGACGCGCGGCGGGCCGGCGGCGAGGAGCGGCCCTTGCTCGGGGTCCCGATCGCGGTCAAGGAAGACATCGACGTGGCTGGCGAGCCGACCACGTACGGCACCAACGCGAACGAGCGGCCGGTCAAACAGGACGCGGAGGTGGTGCGTCGGCTGCGTGAGGCGGGCGCCGTGATCATCGGCAAGACCAACGTCCCCGAGCTGATGATGTGGCCGTTCACCGAGAGCGCCACGTGGGGGGCGACCCGCAACCCGTGGGACCTTCAGCGCAGTCCCGGCGGCTCCTCCGGGGGCACGGCCGCGGCCGTGGCCGCGGGGCTGGTGGGAGCGGCGCTCGGCTCCGACGGCGCGGGCTCGATCCGCATCCCGGCGGCGTGGTGCGGGCTGTTCGGTCTCAAGCCCCAGCGGGGACGTGTGTCGCTGGCGCCCAAGCGCCGGGCCTGGTACGGGCTCAGCGTCAACGGCGTGCTCACCCGCAGGGTCGCCGATACGGCGCTGTTCCACGACGTGGCTTCGGGGACCACCGAGGTGGACGAGGACCGCGCCCCGGCGCCCGAAGGGACGTTCTCGGAGGCGGCCGCGCGGCCGCCCGGCCGGCTGCGGATCGCGTACTCGTCGAAGGTTCCCGCGGGGGTGATCGCGAAGCTCGACCCCGACGTCAAGCGGGCCTTCGACAGCACGGTCGAGCTACTGCGCTCACTCGGCCACGAGCTCGTCGAACGCGACCCTGCCTACGGCACCGACGGGATCCCCGCGCTGATCGTGCGCTACGTGTGTGGTGTCCACCAGGATCAGCAGGCGCTCGAGTATCCGGAGCGCATCGAACGTCGGACGCGCTCGATGGCCCGCATCGGAGGCATGCTCTCGAAGGCCGTGCTGCAGTGGGCGATGGCCCGCGAGCGCCCCGTCGCCGGTCGCCTTAACGAGATCTTCGTCGAGCACGACGTCGTGCTGACACCCGCGACGGCAGCCCCCCCGCCTCGGATCGGACAGCTCCAGGGCAGGGGAGCGGTGTGGACGCTCAACACGGTGGCGGGCTGGGTCCCCTTCAATGGCGTGTGGAACCTGACCGGCCAGCCGGCCGCCTCGGTGCCCGCCGGCTTCGGCGCCGATGGACTACCCCGGGCGGTGCAGATCGTGGGACGCGAAGGGGACGAGACGACGCTGCTGGCGCTCGCGGCGCAGCTCGAGGCCGAGCGCCCGTGGGAGCGAGAGCACCCGCCAGGCTTCTCGTGAGCGGGCCCTCCGAGTTGGCGGAGCTCGCCGAGGAGGCGGCGCGGAGCGCGGGGGCCCTGCTGCTCGCACGCGCCGCCGAGGGCGCAGAGGCCGAGGTCAGGTCCAAGAGCACGCCCACGGACCTCGTGAGCGAGGCGGACGTCGCCTCCGAGCGGGCGATCCGCGAGCTGCTGCGCGAGCGCCGTCCCGACGACGGCTTCGTGGGGGAGGAGGGGAGCAGCGATCCAGGCTCCAGCGGCCTGAGCTGGGTTGTCGACCCGCTCGACGGCACCATCAACTTCCTGTTCGGGATCCCGCAGTGGTCCGTGAGCGTCGCCGTCCGGGACGAGGCCGGGACGATCGCCGGGGCGGTCTACGACCCCAACCGGGGGGAGCTCTTCAGCGCGACCCGCGACGGCCCGGCGCGGCTGGTCACGTACGGCACCGAGGCGGCGCTGGGCGCGGTGGTCGTCGACGGGCCGGGCACCACGCGGCACCTGGGGCACGTGAAACTGGCGAGCGCGATGGTGGCCACCGGCCTGGCATACAGCGCCGAGGTGAGGGCGGCCCAGGCAAGCGTGCTGGCGCGGGTGATCCCTCGGGTCCGGGACATCCGGCGTTTCGGCAGTGCCGCACTGGACCTCGCGTGGACGGCCCTCGGCCGCTACGACGCCTACTTCGAGCGGAGCGTCAAACAGTGGGACATCGCCGCGGGCGCCCTGATCTGCGAACGGGCCGGTCTCAGCGTGCTGGAGCTGCCGGTGTACGAGAAACTGCCGTGGGGGATCCTGGCGGCGCCGGTGGAGCTCGCGGAGGGGCTGCTCGAGCTCGTCGGCGGGCCTTGAGCCCGCCGGGACGGCGCATGCGGCGGGTGGGATTCGAACCCACACGCCCTGTCGGACAAGGCCTTTTGAGGGCCTCGCGTCTACCGTTCCGCCACCGCCGCGCGTTCGGCCGCCGAGGCGAGCATATCTCGCGTCCCGCGGGAGCCGCTCAGGCCGGGTAGGGCGGCGCGGGAGCGTACGGCTCGGCTCCCGGGGGCACCTCGCGTCGCTCGAGCTCGACGTTCCAGCCCTGGTTGAACCCGCGCATCGCGAAGGCGACCAGCAGGATCTGGATGGGGGCGATCAACAGCGTGATCACCCCGAGCAGGCCGGCGTCGATGGCCGGCTGTTCAAAGCCGAATTTGTCCCGCGAGAACCACGACGGTGCTGCCACCAGGGCGAAGATCCCGAGCAGCACTGCCAAGGCGGCGCCGACCGGCAGCACGCCCCTGTTCCAACGGGCGGCGAAGAACGCCAGGAGGGGGTAGATGAGGACGTAGGCGATCTGGATGAACTTCGCCCCCTCCAGCACCTTCCAGCCGCCGATGGTGACGATCAGGACCAGCGCGGCGCTGACCAGGAACAGCAGGATCACCGTCGCCCGAGTGGCCTGGACGGCGGGCTTGTCCCGGTTGGGATGGGTGATGATTACGCCAGGAGGACGCTCGTCCTCGTCGAACACGCTGGGCATCGATACTTGAAGATACAGGCTAGGCTCGGCTGGCACGCGGGCGTGGTGGAATTGGTAGACACGCCGGCCTTAGGAGCCGGTGGGCGTTAGCCCTTGGAGGTTCGAGTCCTCTCGCCCGCACTTTTCGGGGTCCGCCGGCTCCCGCGTCGAATCGACATCTGATAGATGGGAGTGAATGACCTCCCTCGGGCCCGGGCAACTGCGGCCAGCCGGTCCCGCCGACGCCGAGGCCGTCGCGCGGCTGCACGCCGACAGCTGGCGCCGCCACTACCGGGGCGCGTACTCGGACGCGTTCCTCGACGGCGACGTGGAGCGCGATCGGCTCGCCGTGTGGAGTGAGCGCCTGGAGCAGGTGCACGACTCCCACGCGACGTTTCTGGCCGAGAACGGCGGGATGCTCGTCGGCTTCGTCCACGTCGTCTTCGATGAGGATCGAAGCTGGGGAGCGCTCATCGACAACATCCACGTCGACGCCGCCAGTCAGCGGTGTGGTGTCGGCACGGGTTTGATGGCGGTCGCCGCCGGGGCCGTCGTGGAGCGCTCGGCCCCCACCGGGCTGTACCTGTGGGTGCTCGAGCAGAACGTGGCGGCGCAGGCCTTCTACGTGGCGCGCGGCGGGGGGCGCGTGGAGCGTGCACCGGTTGTCGCGCCTGGAGGGGTAAGCGGGCGCCTCAACGGCCACCCGATGAAGCTGCGCTTCGTGTGGACCGACCTTCGGGTCCTGGTCGGTGGCTGAATCGAGTGACCTGAGAGGAGTTCCTGGCAACACAGTTTCCGAGCCTTGCGGCTTGGTTACGCACGGCGGCGGCATCCGGGTCTCAGGCGCGGGTGCACGAGCGTGACGGCGTCGTGGCCCAGGTCACCCCGGCACTCAGTGACATCTCGCTCTTCAACAGCGTCACCTACAGGGACACCGAGGCGCTGAGGGCAGCGCTGCCCGAGCTCGCGACGGTGTACGCCGAGGCCGACGTGCGGGCCTGGACCGTCTGGATCCGCGAGGCGACACCGGGCGCCTAGCAGCGACGGTACGGCCCACCCGCTCGTTCCCCGCATGGGCCTGGCGGCATTCGTACAGATGCCCGGTCCACGCGGGGGGCGCAGGACCTCTTGACATCGCGTTGCCTTGACGAGCAAGCGGGCCGGCGCACTGCGCCGGCCCGCTCCAAAACGACAGGGAGGTGTCGTTTTCGGCCCTAGCGCATGCGAGGGTCGACGTAAAGGCCGTACAGCTGGAAGGTGGATTCGCGTTCACCTTTGGAGGAGAACACGAACCTGACGGGTCGCGGACCTTCGGCTTCGCCGCCCAGCTCCGGACGCACTTCGAAGGTTTCCGAGGGGCTCCAGGCGTTTTCCGCCTGAAGCTTGGCGACGGTCTCGGCCGTCGCGACCCCTTTGCCCGTCGAGTAGAGGACCTGGGTCACCAGCGTCCCGTGGGGTTCCGAGCTCCGTGAGAGCCACGCGCGAGCAGTCGGGTACTGGAGCGTCACGCACTGAGGCGGGCTCACGGCCTGGGCGCCCTTGGGAAGTGACAGCACGCCCCCGCTCGAGCCGTCGGGCCGGCCGGCGGACACGATCTTCGCTCCGCCCGAGAGCGTCCAGCCTTCTTCCGGGCCGTTGAACTGCGAGCCGGCAACAAGCGTGTAGTAGTTGTAGTCGCCGAATGCTTCGAAGGGCTGCGCGAAGGTCTGTCCTTCGCAGGTTGCCGCGACCGTCTTCGCGGCGACCGTTGTCACGGAGCCAACCGCTTCGGTGGTGCTCGCGGTGGCGCTGCTCACAGCCAGGGCCGCGGAGGCGGTCGGTACTTCTTCGGTGGAAGCGAAAGCCGTCGCCGAGGAGATGCTGAGGGTGAAGAGAACGGCACACGTCACAGCTGCGATCATCGCCGCCGTGCGTGCACCGGGGTACGCCGAAGTTGTGAACACAGGATTTCCTCCCTGTCGTTCACTGGCGGCCGAGCCATCTCGTGTTCGAGACCTCTTGCTTTGCGTCCCCGCCTCGCGACGGGTTTGCCTTTGGCAGTGGGTTTACTTGTCTGCCGGGGCATCGGACGAGCAGCGAGGTCCTTTAGGGGGTGTGGACGTTTGTATTACCCGGGCGCGTCGGGGGCGGCTCCACCACAACTTCGATCGGCGCCTCCGGGCCGGGAGGTCGCGGGCAAGCGGCGCGGGGTCGGCTCGGACTCGCCCGTGTAGGTGCCAGGCTATGCGAGCGTCAGCGCAGACCCGCGTCGCCGACCCAATCAGGCCGGATGCCTGCCACCGGGGTCCGTCTTCGGGCCGCGCTGAAGCGGCGCAGGGGTCGCAGGGCGGACGACGCGGCTGGCCTACAATGCCCTTCCGCCAGGGGGACTGGTGTATCGGTAACACGGTGGTCTCCAAAACCGCAACGCGAGGTTCGACTCCTCGGTCCCCCGCTTCCAGTTGTGGCGCCAAGACTGGCTCCAATACAGGGATCTGAGTGCCATAGCGGCCCGATCCAGACCTTCGCTCAAGACCGCCAAGACCGCCTGAAGGGTGTCCTTGGTCGCTACTTCCGGGCGTTCGGGCTGCGACCGCCAACGTGTCTAGCCCTCCAATCCCATCGCTCTGAGGGCCTCGGAGCGGTCGGGAAACAGTTCGAGACGGGCAATCTTGCCCGTCTTGATCGCAAAGGCATAGGCAACGCTCCAATCAATGGCCACTCCGCTAGAGCGTCCGCGACCGCGATGGCGCGCAAGCACGAAAACGCCCTCCCCAGCCGGGCGCATCTCTTGGATGTGGAACTGATAACCCCTGGCAAAGGAGCGAAACCAATCACCAAACCAGGCGCCCACCGCGCCGCGGCCAGCGAAGACTCCGGCCTCGGAGGGCACGACGCGCTCGTCAACCACGAGCACGACGTCGTCGGCATATGCCGCCATGGCCGCGGCGAAGTCTCCTCGGTTGACGGCGTCGAAGTACCTCTCTACAACCGCCAGGCTCTCCCGCGACACGTCTACCCCCGTGCCTCCGCGAGCCGTTGGGCTTCCAGGGCCTCGGACAAGTCCTCGTAGGAGGCGGCGAAGACGACCTTCCCAAGCTCCACCTTGAAGGCGGTGACGTACCGCGCGTCAAACGGTGCCCCGCTTCCCTTTCCTCGCCCGTAGGCATGGACCGGGGCGAAGATCCAATCGCCGCGCTCGATGAACCGCTCCGGTTCAAACCGAAACTCGCTGAACGCGTCGAGCGACGCGTCAAGCCACTTCTTCAGGCCCTCAGGCCCGTGGTAGACGGCGGCATCCGGCGCGAGCACGTTCTCATGCAGTTCAAACTGCGGGCTGATCATCTCAACCAGCCCCTCGATGTCTCCTCGGCGAACCAGGTCGTAGCAGCGTCGCACCGTCTCCACGTTCTGCTCAGAAATATGCGCTCACCGAGCCCATTTCATCGGCGCTGCACAACGGTGTCGGACCTCGCTCAACCAGGTCGCAGGTCGTGAACTCCTCGGGCATGGGTCTGGAGTATCGCGATCCCGAACGCCCGTCGCCAGCCGGAGCGGGGACCGTGGGCGCCTAGCTGGACAGGGGTGCCCCGGGTGGCAGCGGCTTGGTGCGTGTGTACAGCAGCGGATGGTGCCACGGGCATATGAAGGTGTAGTTGGCGAAGGGTATGTAGGCGTAGCCGAGGATCACGTAGACACCGGTGCCGTCGTTGAGCTTCTCGCACGGGGGCGGGTCCCACGGCTCGAGCGTGTGGCGCAGCATGAAGGCTTCCCGCGGCGCCAGCCCTCCCGGGTTGTAAACGTTGGTGGTGGGCAGCCCAGCCTGGATCGCGAGCACCTGCAAGCCCGATGTGTTGAAGTTGATGTCGTTGGAACTGCCGGCATCGAAGGTCACCGTTGTCACTCCGATTCGCTTCAGGCCGCGCATCAATGCGAGGACGTCGCCGTCGTGTTCGGGACCCCCACGGACCCATCCATTGGGCGAGTAGAGGGTGATGCTGCGCTCGGCCAGCACGGTTTCGGGTTTGGGTGCCCCGGGCAGCGTGATGCGGACGGTCCCCCCGGCGCCCGTCGAAACGCCGACCAGGTTGACGAGCACGACCGCGACGAACGCCACCGTCAGGCCGGTCCGCCAGCGTTTCGCGGTGGCGATCCAGCCCGTGCCGAGGACGGCCATGTACACGAGCGCCGGCAGCGAGTAGCGGGGATCCTTGTGTGTGATGAGCGTGACGCCGAGCCAGGACACCAACGCGCCGCCGAGCATCTCCGGCAGGAGGTTCTCCGGGCGCCGGTCTTTCAACGAGGATTTCACGGCGAGCACCACGCCGATCACCACCGCCAGCACGAACGGCGCCAGCAGCTGGATGTTGAGGGCATCCCAGAAGTACCACCCGAAGCTCTTGCGCGAGAGCCGTTCCGGGAAGAACCCCCCGGCGACGTTGCCGCTCGGCCCGCCCTGGCTGTCGTGCAGTGAGACCAGGCCGTTGAGTTCGCTGCGGTGATAGATGTACCACGGGCCGGCGACCGCGAGCAGCGCGATGGCGAACGCCATCAGCCCGCGCCAGTTGCGCCAGCCTCCACGCAGGAGCATCACGACGAGCAGGCCGGCGAGGAATATCTCGGTCGTCTCCTTCGTGAGCATCGCCAGTGCCGCGAGCACGCCGGCCAGCAGCGCGATCCAGGTTCTGCGCAGGCGGTCCGACGCGACGATCGCCCAGACGCTCACGGCCACCAGCGCCGCCTGCTGTGGGTCGAGCATGAATTCGTGGAACTCGGAGACGATCATCGGCGTGCCGAGGGCGAACAGGGCGGCCAGCAGGCCGGCCCGCCGGGAGCGGTAGACCAGGCGCCCCACCCCGTAGCACCCGGCCGCCAGCAGCGGGACGAACACCAGGTTCGAGGCGATGATCACGCTCGCCGGGCTCTTGCCGGCGAGGAACACCCCCAGCGCGCCGACGAAGTGTCCGAACGGCGGGTAGGTGTTGAATTCTGTGAACGGGGCGGTGAGGTGGCCGGCGGCCAGCTGGTCGTGAATGGTGAAGGCCTCGATCGTGTGCAGGCCGTTGTCCCAGTCCTGGACACGGTCGTCCTGGGTGAGCCACCAGATCGTGATGGTGATGAAACCCACCACGGCCGCGGCTGTGAGCCACACCTCGCTCGGGAGGGCGCGCAGCCGGCCCTGGGCGTGGTTCAGGATTCGCGGGCGGTCACTCGCGGTCGGCGCGGGTGCCGCTGACGTGCCGCCCAGGCTCATCCCGCGGCACTCTATACCGGGTGCCCCGGACCCGCCGACTGCTACGAGGGCCGCGGGCCGCGGTCAACCCGCCCACGGCCCCACGCCGCCATCAGCGAGCTCTCTTCAACTGTGTGAACACGTCCGGGCCGAACGTGCTCGGCACGCTCGCCGCGTCCGCCAAGCGCTGAACGCCGAACATCGCCTCCCAGGTGGCCAGCGAGGAGTAATGGTTGTACGGGGTGCTCGTGACCGTGCCGGGTTTGACGAACGGGGAGATCAGCACCGCGCCGATCCTGCCCCCGCCCGGCCCGCTGATGCCGGGCACGGGGGAGGCCGGTCCCGCTTTCTCTTCGCAGCATGAGGAGGCGTCGGATTGGGGGCCGTCGGACTCGTCGAAGGTGATCTCCAGCAGGCCGTTCTTCTTGAATGCGGGAGAGCCCGTGATCATCGGCACCCATGTTTCGAGGAACGCGTCGATGTCGGCGAGCGCGGACGCTCCGCCCGTCTGGTTCTTGCACGGGTAGTCGTGTCCGTCGTTGCACAGGTTCGGTGTGATGAAGGAGAAGTTGGGGGTCGTCGAGACCTTCTTGAGATCGGTCGCGAGCCCCGTCTCGTGCTTCAGTGCCGCCGCTGGCATCTGACCGGTCGGTGAGCCCATCGCGACCACGTGCGCGTCGCAGTAGGCCTGGTTGGAGATGACCGACTTGAAGTACACGAACGGGTTGTGACGGGTCGCATAGCCGTCGCCTTCCTTGGCTTCCTGGGTTTCGTCCTGCTCGCCCAGCCCAGGATGCCCGCAGGCTGCCGTCTCGCGATTGGGATCGTTGCCCATGTCCTCCATGTACGCCTTCCACTTGCGTCGGTGCGCCGTCAATTGCGTGCCGATGTTCTGGACTTCTTCCGGGTAGACGCAGCCGACGCCCTGCTCGACCCCTTCGGAGCCGATCTGCGAGACCGGGAATTCGCTGAAGTACTGGCAGTCGCCCTGGTTGTCGGGGTTGGGGGGCTGGCCGGAGACGAGCGCGATGTAGTTGTCGTTGCTCTCGTGGCCGATCCCGTAGTAGTTCTCGACCAGCGCGCCCTCGGCGGGCAGCGTGGTCGCGAGGTACGGGTCGGCCGATGGTTCTCCGAAGGTGCTCGCGAAGTTCTCATTCTCGAGGGCGATGAAGAACACGTGGCGGATCCTCGGGAGCTTGAAGGCACCGCTCTTGGCGGCACGCCCGTCGGCGTGATGTGCGCTGCCCACGGACGAAGCCGACTTCGGCGACCCCGGCGCGCGCCCGCGCCGGGCCGGCGCACCGATGGCCCCATACGCGCTCGCCAGCGCGACCAGGACGAGCGCGGGCACGAGCACGGGCAGGGCCATGCCGGCACGGGCCGGCAGCCTGTCGATCCTCCTCCGTAAGCGGCGCACGTCAGCTGCTCGTGGCGGCTTCGACGGGGACGGGCGGTTCGGTCGGCAGCGGCGGTTCGAGCATCCGCGGTGGGTGCTTTAGGTCGAGGAAGTCCTTGACCGTCTTGGCGTTCGCGTCCCGGTAGGTGAGCGCCGGCAGGTTCCACTTCGCCTCGATCGTGGCGAGCACCGAGGTGTGGTCGTGCACGACGTTGGTAACGGAGTTCGGCTTGCAGTACGGCGAGGCCACGATGCCGGGCACGCGTGGGCCGTAGAGGTCGTATCCGCCCGGAACGTCCTCGGGGCCCAGCTCGGGCGGGATCGCGTCGGGCGGGATCGCGGCCGGGGGCGGAACATGGTCGTAGTAGCCGCCGTGCTCGTCGTAGGTGTAGATGAGCAGGGTGCGTGGCCACGCCGGCGACTTCAGGACCGCGGTGACGATCTGGTAGGCCCAGTACTCGCCGTAGGCCATGTCCTGTTCGCTCTCCTCGTCGCCGCCCGTCGTGTCGAGCTTCCCCACGATCGGTTCGAGCTGTGGCAGCGCCGCCAGCGGCGCGCCGATGTCCGTCAGCACGCCGAACTCGGGGTCGACGTAGCTCACCGACGGGAGCGTCCCTGCCTCGCAGTCAGCGAAGAACTGGGCGATCGGCGTGATGTTGGTGGGGTATTTCTCGATGATCGTCGGGATGATCCCCGTCTGGGGAAGGTCGGTGAAGTAGTTGCGCCAGCTGACGTCGTAGGCCTCGAGGCGGTCGAAGATCGTCCCGTTCGGCGGCGGCGGGTCCTGGAGGCTTTCGTTGTCGGTTGCGATGTTGCCGTAGGCGGTGCCGGCCATCAGGAAGCGACGATTCGGGTAGGTCTGGCACGGCGCCGAGCAGAACCAGCGGTTGGCCGTCGTGAACGTCCGCGCGAACGAGTAGGCGAACGGGAGCACGTCCTCGGTCCAGTAGCCCATCGGCTCGTTGCAACCGACCGAGCGGGGGAACCCGTCCATCTTGCCGCCGTCGATCTGGATGTGCGTGGCGTTCCACGACTGGTTCACCGACGGTGCCTGGGCCGTCGTCGGCAGTACGAACGAGCGCACCTGGCCTTCGCCGTTGGGCCCCGGGTTGGCGTTCAGGGCTTCCCCGCGGTGGGTGAACCTGAGGCCGTCCGCGTGCTTCAGTCCCGACCGCGAGAGGGCGCCGAGCAGGTTGTCGAAGGAGTGGTTCTCCATCATCACGACCACGATGTGGTCGAACGGCAGCCCTTCGTCCACCGTCCCGGCCGGGACCCTCGGGTTGGGCAGGCTGTCGGGGACCCGCTGTTTGGCCGCCAGCGCTCCGGCCGCCCGCCACGCCGATCCGCCCCCGCCCAGCGCCGCGGTGGCGGCCGCGAGCTGACCGCCCCGGCGCAGCAGCGCGCGCCGCGTCAGACCGGTCTGGGAACGCCATTCATCGGGATTGCGCACGCTCGTTCTGGCTCCTTGGTCTCGCAGATGGCCGATCGCCTACGCCGCCCCAACGGCGCCAGTCGCGAGCGGGTTGCCCGCTTCCGTAGCCCCGCTGGTGAAGATCCGGTGACCTCGCCCCTTCATCGTCAGCAGTCGTCGCTGCTCGCGGTGCTACCCGCTGAGGCCCTCGGTGTAACGGCAGCGTGCCCGGCGCCGCGGTGGGTGTCGGCTCAGACCGCCTGATCAGCCCCCGCGGCAGGCGTGCTCGAGCGCCTCGGCGTGGCTCGCGAAGGCGCTCCGTGCATGCATCCCTGCACGCGCCTACCACACGCCCGACGGGCGCAAGACCTCGGCCCGGAGGCCCGTTTGTCGGGTGATGCCACATCTCGAGGCCACGCGCTGGTGGCCTACCGTGCTCGCCGCGGTGGGCCTCGCGGTCGGGGTCTTCGTGCTGGTGAGCGCGGCCGACGGGGGCAGCCGGACTCGGGCCGCGGCACAGGCACCCTCGACCTTCACACCCCTGGCGACATACTCGCTCGCCGCCCCTCACGTGCTGAGCGAAGTGCTCGTCTACTCGGTCCAGGGCGTGGCGGGCGGGCCCAACGCCGCCCCGCCGCCCGAGACGAAACCGTTCCCCGCCTCCGTGTTCAGCCGGCCGATCGCCGCATACCGCGCCTACGCACTGAGGCAGCTGCGGCTGATGGAGGGAGAGCTCCCGCTCCTGCAGTCGGCCCTCGCGGCGAACGATCGGATAGCGGCCAAGGCCGCCTGGCGCATCGCCATGTCGGACTACCTGCGGCTCGGGGCCGTCTATCTCGACGGCGAAACCGCGTTGGACGCGCAGGTGGCACGGCTGAACCAGAGGATCGACGGGACCCCGGGCGGCCTCCCCGGGGGCGTCGCCGACCCGGGCTTCACCGGCTTGCACCGCATCGAATACGGGCTCTGGACTTCGAAGCCGCCGAGCGCGCTCGTGCATATCGCCGGCGCGCTCGATGCCGACGTGCACAGGCTCGCGAAGGTGCTTCCCATCGCGCCCGTCGAGCCGCTCGAATACGCGACCCGTACCCACGAGATCCTCGAGGACGCCGCCCGCGGCTTCCTCAGCGGAGCCGACGTTCCCTGGAGCCAGGAAGGTGTACTGGCGACGAACGCGGGCGTGGAAGCCACCGAGGAGCTGATCTCGACGCTGCGCCCCGTGCTCGGCGGCCTCGAGCGGGTGGTCCCGGCGGTCGACACCGAAATGCGCACCCTCCGCTCGGCGATACGGGGGCTCGCGGCCGCCCACGGTGGCAGCCTGCCGAGCAACGGGCAGCTCACCCACCGGCAGTCGGAGATGCTCGACGCGGCGCTCGGAGGAGCACTGGAGGCGCTCTCGAACGTGCCCGGCGTACTCGAGACCGAAGCGCCCCCGGCGGTTCCCCAGATCCCCAAGGCGGACTTCCGCACCAACCCGATCGACCCATGAGCCCGCTCGACCGCCGCTCCTTCCTCACCCGCTCGGGACTGCTGTTCGGAGCTGGCGCCGTCGGCGGTGTCGGCGCGCTGGTGCACGAGCGCAACCAGGCCGACGCGGCCCCGGCGGACTCCACGCAACCCTCTGCAGTCGTGCAATGGAGAGTCTCCCGGGGCGAGCTCGCCGACCGCATCCCGTTCTCCGTGGAAGGCCACCAGGCGGGCATCCTCAATCCGGCGCCCGCCCAGGCCACGTTCGCGGCACTTGACTCGTTCGCCCGCGACCAGACGGTCCTCAGGGAGGCGCTGAAAGCGCTCAGCGTACGGGCCCGCGAACTCACGGTCGGCGGGGCGACGGCGCTGCTCGAGACGGACGCCCCACCGGCGGACTCGGGGATCCTCGGACCGGTCAACGAACCCGACGCCCTGACCGTCACGATCGCCTTCGGGGCGTCGCTTTTCGACGGCCGCTACGGGCTCTCCTCGCAGCGCCCGAAGGAGCTGGTGAAGATGCCGACGTTCCCGGTCGACGACCTCGACCCGGCCCAGACCCACGGAGATTTGCTGCTGCAGATCTGCGCCCACCAGCGCGACACCGTCGCCCACACGCTACGCGAGCTGCTGCGCGCTGTGCGTGGCTCCTTTCAGCTGCGCTGGAACATCGACGGATTCTCCGGCGCACAGCGGGGTCCCACCCCGCACAACCACCCGCGCAACCTGTTCGCCTTCCGCGATGGCACCGCCAACCCTCCCACCGACGACGAAGGGCTGATGAACGAACTCGTGTGGGCCGGGCAGGGGGAGCCGGCGTGGGCCGAAGGGGGCACCTACCAGGTCGTGCGAATCATCCGCCAGCACGTCGAGTTCTGGGATCGGGTCGGGTTGACCGAGCAGCAGAACATGATCGGCCGCGTGCGCTCCACAGGTGCGCCGCTGGGCGGAAGCGACGAGTTCGAGGACCCCCGCTATGACCTCGATCCCGACGGCAAGCGGATCCCCCTCGACGCCCACATCCGCCTGGCCAACCCGCGCACCGCCCACACGGCCGACCAGCGCTTCCTGCGGCGCGGGTTCAACTACACCCGCGGCTTCGACGACACCGGCCAGCTCGACCAGGGGCTGGTGTTCGTGGCCTTCAACCAGAGCCCCGAACGGCAATTCGCGACCGTCCAGAAGCGCCTCAACGAAGAGCCGATGATCGACTACATCACCCCGGTCGGGGGCGGCTACTTCTTCGTCCCCCCGGGCGTGCGGGGCGGCGCGGAGTGGGTCGGCTCGGGCCTGTTCCCCGCCTGAGGCGGCCCGAGGAGAGCAACCGCGCCGCCGCCGCCGGCCGGGGATCGGTTGGCCGGCGAGCGGCCCTGACATCCCGATGGCTGGAAAGCGGCAGGGGCGTCAGATCGGCTATTCGATCCCGACCCGCAGCAGGACGGTGGCTTGGGCGGTGACGGTGGCCCCCAGCGCGCCCGTGCTGGAACGCGCAGCCCCCGTCCACACGTTCTGGATCGCGTACCGGGGTACCGCCGGCAACCCCACCGTGCGTGCGGTCGTGGAGATCCTGAGGGTCTTGTGGCCGCGGTTCAGCAGCGCGACCGCCACCGAGCCGTCTGTCAGCGGCTTGGCCCACACCTGGGCCGACCCTGCCGTCGAGATCAGCCTCCCCTGGACGCCCGCGTGGTCCTGGTCGATCGCGATGGCGGAGGGGTTGGACACCGTCGCGAGGCTCGCCCTGGAGATGTGGAGCAGATCGTCGCTGATCATCAACGGGGCGGCGAGGATCGACCACATCGAGAACTGCGAGCGGAACTGCGTGGTCGACATCCCCTGGTCCGGGCCGAGGTAGTCCGGATCGTTCCAGTGTCCCGGACCGGCGGCGTCGGGCTGGGCGGCATCGGCGTCGACGTTGCGCAGGACTTCCTCGAAGTGCACTTTTCCAGGCCGGCCCACGTCGGTGTCGGTGCGCCAGCTGGTTGCCACGCCGGGGGCGTAGGCGTAGGAGGAGAACACCGATTCGGCCACGTTGGGCTGGCCTTCGGCGTACTGGTCGGGCTGCAGGAAGTTGCAGATGTTCAGCAGCATCGGGCGGTGGCCCGCGGCGATCGCGGCGTGGACTTCGGAGTAGGCCGTCGCCGGATTCAGGTGAAGTTCCGCGCCCCCGCAGAAGTCGACCTTCACGGCGTCGAAGCCCCACGCGGCGAAGGTGTCGGCGTCCTGCTGGTAGTGGCCGTAGCTGCCCTCCCCGGAGCCTCCGCAGCCGTTGCGTCCGGCGTCGGTGTACAGCCCGGCGCGCAGCCCGGCCGCGTGGAGCGTGGCGGTGAGCCAGCGCAGCCCGTGCGGCCACTGGGCGTTGCTGACCGTGATCGTGCCCGCGGAGGTGCGGGAGCCCTGCCACCAGCCGACGTCGAGCCACACGTACCGGTAGCCCTTGCGGGCCAGCCCCAGCGACAGCAGGCGGCTGGCCTGCATCAGGATCGTCGACTCGCTGATGTGGCCTCCGAGCGCGAAGTAGCTGTCCCAGCCCATGTACGGGGTGGCGGCGAGCAGGCTTGCCCGGGCCCGGGCCCGGGGCTCGCTGGGGCGGGCGCGGGGCACGCGCGGCACCGACCCGGAAGCGGCCGCGGACGACGGCGTGGAGCCGGGCGGGGTGCCAATAGCCGGTACGGCCGTGGACGCGCGCTTGGCCCGGTGGCGGGTGGACACCAGCAGGACGGTCTGGCTGGACAGCGCCGCCCTGATCACGCCGATCACGGTGCCCGTCACGGTGAGCGTCGCGGCGATCCGCTTCTGCCTCGCCAGCAGCCGCCGTCCGCCGCTCGCCAGGCCGAGCGAGAGCGTCCGGTGCTGGCCGGGGGACAGGCGGGCGGAGGCATGGGCGAGCGTCGCGGACCCGCCCCGCGAGCCGTGGGCGGTGGCGCGCATCAGCAGCGAGCAGGCGCCTTCGGCTTTCGGCGAGCACAGGATCGGGACATGCAGCCGGCCGCTTCGCCAGCTCGCCCGGCCGACGGCCGTCTCCCCGCTCGAGACCAGCGGCCGGGACGGTGGGATCGTCACGAAGGCGCTCGTGGCGGTCGCGCTGCCACCGCCGTTCGTGGCCGTGATCCGGCACTGCAGGTGACCCCCGCTGTCCTGCCCCCGGGGGGTGTAGGTGGCGGAGCTCGCTTCTGCGATCTGCACGAGGTCCCGCAGCCACGAGTAGGCCAGGCGCACACCGGTGCTGGAGGACAGCCCGCTCTGGCAGGTGAGCTTCTGCCCGACCGCCGGGGTTCCGCTGATCGAGGGATGCGGGTGGACGACCGCGATGGCGCTGGAGACGCTCGTCGTGAAGGTGCCGTCGGCGGTTGCCTGGGAGCCGCGCGGCGTGGTGGCCAGCAGGCGGAAGTGGTAGGTGGCGTTGGGGGACAGTCCCGTCACCTGGGCGCTGACGGGCCGGGCCCCCGCGTTCGGGGCGGGCGGGTTCGAGCACGGTGCCGACTGGCCGTAGCTCGAGCTGGCCCCGTACTCGAAGAGGCAGGTGAGGGGCGAGGAGTCGTTGGCGGCGACGGTGCCCGACAGGGTCGCCCCGCCCGAGCCGATCTGTTCGGCGCTGGCGCCGGCGGCGGTGGGCGCCGGAGCAAGCGCCACGAGCGCCCGGCCGGCAGCGTCCGCGGCCACGCACAGCCCGCCGGGCAGGCACGACACGCCGGCGAGCGCGATCCCCGACGGGGCCAGCGACGATCCCCACCCGGGCGCGGGCGAGCCGAGCTGGTCGGAGGCGAGCGCTTCCCCACGGGCGCTCACCGCAACGCACAGGGCGCCGGCCGTGCACGACGCGCCGGTGAGTGCGCCGGCCAGCGACACCGGGGTGGCGCTCCAGGTGGCCGTAGCTTCGGAGGGGACGGCGCTGGCGAGGGCCTCGCCGCCTTCGTCCACGGCCAGGCAGCCACCGCCGGGCACGCAGGTGACGGCCGTGGTGGGGGGCGACGGGTCGATCGACCTGACCCGCCACGCGCCGCCGGCCGGCTGGGTGCTGACGGCCACGTCGCCGCCGCTGCTGACAGCCGCACACATGGCCCCGGCACACGAGACTCCCGACAGCGAGCCGTGAACTTCCAGGGGGACGGCTCGCCATTCGGCGGTGACCGCTCCGGGGTTGGTGCTGACGAGGACCTCATCGGCGGCGTCGGTTGCCGCGCACAGCGAAGCCGAGGCGCACGACACGCCGGTGATCGCGCTTTTCGCGACCGCCGCCGGGGCGCCCCAGGACGCGATCCCGGCGAGGGGGTTGGCACTGGTGAGGACCCGTCCCGATCTGTCGGCCGCCACGCACAGGCCCGTCGCCGCGCACGAGACGGAGCTGAGGACGTGTTCGGGGTCGATTCCCTGCCGGCTCCAGCCCGTCGACGGCGATCCGGGGTTGCCGTTGACGAACGCGCTGCCGGCGGAGTCCACCGCCACACACAGCGCTTCCGAGGCGCACGAGAGCCCGGTCGGCGTCCCGCCTTCGTCGAAGCTCCGCGGGCCCGACCAGCTCAGCGGAGCCGTCGCCAGAGAGGATGGGGCGACCGTCCCCAGCAGCGCGAGCGCCGTCACCACGGCCACGAGGATGCGCCCGGCGAGGACGCGTCGGGCGGTTAGGACACGGATGCTCACGGCCGCGGCGCGACCGCGTGCCGAGCATCGTTCAGCTACCCGCGCGTGGTTGGGCACCTGACAGTCATCAACGCGCGCGGCGCGTCCGAGTTGCGCTCCTCGCGGCGAGCTCCGCGGCCGCGGATCCGCCGGCCACGAGACCGGGTCGACCCGTCGTCCGGGGCGAGACCTTGAAGGGTGAAATGGGTTTGAACAGATGCAACTCCCCCTGAGGGGGATCTCGATGTCGCCGGAGACTAGAGCTCTGGGGCTACCCGGATCGAGGCGGACCTGTCCATGAAGGAGAGAACAGATGCGCCGAGTATCCACCGTCCTGGCCGGGTGCCTGCTGCCAGCACTCGCCGCAGCCGGCGTCGCCGAGGCCGCGCCGAGCGTGAAGTTCAAAGCCGTCCCGGTGCCCATTAAGGGGTTTCCCCACACCGGGAACATCCTCGGAGCCGGCGCCGCCGTGCAGGCCGAGTACAGGATCTCCGGAACCGAATACGACGGCTTCCCGCCACCGCTGATCGGCGTGAACTTCTACCTGCCGAAGGGCACCGTGCTGCACAGGGGCGGATTTCCTACGTGCTCGCCCGCGAAGCTCGAACTGTTCGGCCCGTCCGCGTGCCCCCGCGCCGCTGCGGCCGGGCCGGTGGGCAACGCGCTCGGGATCGTCTCGTTCGGAGCCGATCGGGTGGAGGAGCGGGCGACGCTCGCGTCGTTCTACGCGCCCGGCGGTGGGATCGAGTTCTTCACTGACGGACACGCGCCCGTGGCGCTGGAAATCCTCTCCAAGGCCCACTACGCGCATCTGGGAGGGGCCCACGGGTTCGGCCCGGAGCTGGTCGCCGAGGTGCCGCTCGTCGCGACCGTCCCCGGAGCGCCCTTCGCATCGGTTGAGTCGATCGACGTGAGGGCCGGATCGGCCCGCAAGGTCCACCGAAAGCCCGTCTACTACGGGCGGATGCCGAAGAAGTGCCCGAAGGGCGGCTTTCGAGTGAAGACCGAACTGATCTTCGACGCCGGCGGTGCCGTGCCACCCGTGCCGCAGGTGGTGACGGCGAGCTACAGATCGCGCTGCCCGAGGCACTAGCGACCCCGCGGCCAAGGCTGCGGCGCGCGCGCGCCCGCCGGCCGCGGCGCCGGCGGCGTCGCGCGCGGCGCGCCGGCGAGCGGGTCTGAGCAGGACCGGGTGTCATATGCGAACATACGTTCGTATGAACCCGAGACCCTACCGGCCCGCCGCCGAGCTCGAGGCGGCGCTCCAGAGGGGAGATCTCGAGCTCTCGGTGGCGCTCGCCCGTGAAGTGGCCGAAGACCGTCACCGGCCGCTGGAGCTGGGGGTGGCGCTGCGGTTCCTGCCGCTGGTCGCGGCCCAGCGCCCCGACGACTACGACGGATGGGCCTCCCGGTGGCTGGTGAGGTGGCTCACCGAGGCGCCCGGGGCGAGCATCGACGGGGCCGTGGACGTGGCGGCGGCGCTCGCCGCGTTGCCGCTCGAGCCGCAGGCGATCGAGGCGATCAACCAGCTCAGCGGCTGATATGGGCGTCCTGCCTCGGCTAGACCTCCTGCCCCGGCTGGACGTCCCGCCTCGGCTAGACCTTCGCCCCCGCCTGGCGGCGGACCCCGCCCGGTTCGCCGATCAACACGTCGCTGACCATCTCCGGCGGGAACAGGCCGTGCTCCACGACCCCGGGGGTGGCGCACAGCCTCCCGGACAGGGTCCGGGGATCCTCGACGGGGCCCAGGTAGTCGCCCAGCAGCCCCCCGTCGGGGCTCACGCAGCCCTCGCGTAGTCGCGCGGGGGCCAGCGCCGCCAGCGTGTGCTCCACCCCGAACGGCACCAGCTCGATCGGTATCGGGGCGCGAAGCTCCCGGACGGCCTTGTTCGCCGAGACGATCACCACGAAGCGGGATGCGGCCACCGCCACGATCTTCTCGCGCGTGTGGGCCCCGCCTCCTCCCTTGATGACCCAGCCCGAGGGGTCCGCCTGGTCGGCGCCGTCGATCGCGATGTCGAGCTCCGCGAGCGAGTCGAGGGGCTCGAGCTGCAGCCCCAGCGATCTCGCCACCGCCTCGGTGGCCGGAGAGGTGGCCACGCAGCGGAGCCCCCGGTGGTAGTCGAGCTGCGCTATCAACGGCAGCAGGTAGGCGACAGTGGAGCCGGTGCCGAGCCCCACCCGCATGCCCTCGCCGATCAGCTCGACAGCCGCCCGCGCGGCCGCCCGCTTCTGCTCGGCGGTGATCGGGTCCTCGTCCGGCGGCGCGCTCAGCCGCCCAGCCGCACCGTGGTTCGCCATGGTGCGGCGGACGTTACCTTCCGCCCGGTGCGCTTGAGTCGCAGGCGCTCCGGAGCGTCCGGCTTGTGCAGCAGGAATCCCTG
>DATJBO010000243.1:0-8398 GCA_035515315.1 Solirubrobacteraceae bacterium | reverse complement strand
GTACTGGGCGTCGCTGCACGCGACGAGCCCGTTTGCGGCAGAGGGATTGAGCGTGAGGCCTTCCGGCAGTGTCACCTGGCCGCTCAACACGTCGGGCGAGTCGGGCTTGGACGGTTCGGCCGTAGGTTGTGGGACGTGCAGGTCCGCGGTGATGCCGTCGGGCTGGTCGGAACCGCCGGCTTCGGCGCTCAGCGACATCGAAGGGTTGAACGCCAGTTCGCTGCAGCCTGTCGCGGTGACGGGGGTTTCGTTGCTGTAGGCGAGGAACTGACCAGGCGCTTCGTAGGAATCCACGTGCAGGTAGGTGACCGGCTTGCTCGTGCACGTGCTCGGCAGCGTGATGAACGCGGCCGGCGAGCCGACGTGGGTGTGTTCCTGCGGCACTCCCCAGAAGATCAGCTTCGACTCGATGACTTCCGGTTGCTCGGGGATGTTCTGGATCTCGAAGAACTCGTGGTAGTCCCCCGTGGGAACACCGCTGCTTTCAGTCGTTTCCGCTTCGCGGTGCCAGCTGATGCCACCTTCCAGGTAGATCTGCCCGCGTAGGTCGTGACCCAGCGCGGCGAGCAGTTCGAGCGTTTCGCTGTTCACTTCGACCCCGAAGCGCGCCGGCTGTCCCGGCTTGCGCTGCATGTTGTAGACGGGGAATCGTTCGGTGACGGTGAGACCGAGGTGCAGCAGTTCCAGCGCCGTAGCTGTGCCTGTCGCTTCATCTTCGCCGACCTGGCTGCCCGCCGGGCATTTGAACGCGTCGAGCTGTGCTTCGCTGCACTGTTCGGTGGCTTCCGGGTTCACCGCCAGGCCGGGCGGAAGGTCCACGCGCACGTCCTTCACTTTGCCGGTGGGCACTTCGTGCCCGAGCCCTGCTTTTTCGCTGGTGAAGCGGAAGTCGGTGATGCCGAAGTCGGGGTGCCCGGCCGCCTGCGTGTAGAACCGGGAGGGCGGACCCGAGTCTTCGCAGTTCACTTCCTTGCACGTGCCAGCTTCCCACTTCGACACGGTGAGCGCCGCGACCGCGGAGCCTGGGAGCCAGGCCGCGGCGAGCGTGCCCGCGAGCACCGCCACCGCCGTCCGTGCCGTCGCGGTCCGCCGGCGTGTTGCACGCACGGCTACGGGCGGCGCCGGAGCGTCTCCCGAGCGCCCGCCGGGCGCGTCTGGCTTGTGATTGGACATGAGGTCGTCAGTAGTTGGCGGCCGAGGTGCGGCGGCGCTCCTGGAGGCGAAGACCGCCCCGGCCCACGCCGTAGACGACGCGAGCCACGATCACGCCGACGATCAGGTACACGAGCGCCGCGACCCCCCAGTTCACGCTGACGGCCCGCTTCGGGTGGCCGGTGAAGCGGATCATGTCCGTGAAGGAGCCCGCGAAGAAGTTGGCGCTCTCGTGTATGCCCTTGACGATCGTGTTGCTCGTGTTGGCGCCCACGTCGGCGAGCAGGATCGCGAGCCCGATCAGCAGCGCGACCAGCACGGCCAAGGTGATCACGAACAGCGCCAGCACGACCGCGCCGGCACCCACGGTTCCGGCCGCAGCCGCTCCTGCGTTCCGCGTTCGCGATGCCCGCGGCGGCGGCCGATCCGGGTCACGCTCGTGGCGTCGAGCAGCGACCGCCTCGCCGCCGTCTTCTGCTCTTCTGCTTTCCCGTTTTCTCAGCCTCATGGCTATCGGTTACCCGTCCGAAGCGTCTCTACGCGACTGTTGAGCAAGGTGTTGAGCTCCCGGCTCCAGGAGCCGGGGCCGTTGCAACACCGGCCGGCCCTCCCGTCGCGGGCGCCGGCGGAGGAGTACGCTGAGACCGCCGGAGCGGATCCGGACCACCAACCCATCGACCTCCGGGGGACGCCATGAGCACCGAGACGACGATCGTCAGCGACGAGCTCTTCATTGGAGGTGAGTGGGTCGAGCCGCAGGGCTCGGAGCGGATCGACGTGATCGCAGCGAGCACCGAGGAGCCGCTCGGCTCGGTGCCGGAAGCGTCCCGAGCCGACATGGACGCCGCGGTGGGCGCCGCCCGTGCCGCGTTCGACGATCCCGCCGGCTGGTCCGGCTGGCCGGCCGAGGAGCGGGCGCAGGCGCTCGAACGCCTCGCGGCGGCGGTCGGGAGCCGTGGCCAAGAGATCGCCCAGCGGGTGTCGCTGCAGAACGGGATGCCGATCTCGTTCGCGCTCGAAGTCGAGGCCGTCTTCCCGGCTGTGCTCCTCCAGTACTACGCCGCCCTGATCCGCCAGACCGTGATCGAGGAGCATCGCCAGGGCCTGCTCGGCGGGACCGTCCACGTGGTGTCGAAGCCCGTTGGCGTGGTGGGGGCGATAGTGCCCTGGAACTACCCCCAGACGCTGACGATGTTCAAGCTGGCGCCGGCGCTGGCGACGGGCTGCACGGTGGTGCTCAAGCCGAGCCCCGAGACGGTGCTCGACGCCCTGCTGCTGGCCGAGGCGGTGGCCGAGGCCGGACTCCCTCCGGGGGTTGTGAACATCGTGCCCGCCGACCGCGAGGTGAGCGGGTACCTGGTCGAACATCCCGGCGTCGACAAGGTCTCCTTCACGGGATCCAGCGCCTCGGGACGCATCATCGCCAGGCGCTGCGGGGAGCTGCTGCGGCCGGTGACGCTGGAGCTCGGCGGCAAGTCGGCGGCCATCGTGCTCGACGACGCCGACCTGTCCCAGGCGATCGAAGCCCTGTTCGCCGCGACGCTGCTCAACAACGGGCAGACGTGCGTCAACTGCACCCGGGTGCTCGCCCCGCGCTCACGTTACGACGAGGTGGTCGGCATCTTCAGCGCGCTCGCCGACGCACTCGTGGTCGGCGACTCGCTGGACCCCGCGACCCAGGTGGGCCCGGTCGTCAGCGCCCGCCAGCGGGCGCGCGTCGAGGGATACATCGAGAAGGGGCGCGCCGAGGGCGCCCGGGTCACGGCCGGCGGCGGCCGCCCGGCCGATCGGGAGCGGGGCTTCTTCGTCGAGCCGACGATCTTCGCGGACGTGGACAACAGCCACACGATCGCCCGCGAGGAGATCTTCGGCCCGGTGCTGGCGGTGATCCCCTACGGGAGCGACGACGAGGCAGTGGCGATCGCCAACGACTCCGAATTCGGGCTCGGGGGCAGCGTCTGGACGGCCGACCAGGAGCGCGCGGAGGCGCTCGCGAGGCGGGTGCAGACGGGCAGCATCGGGATCAACCACTACATGATCGATCCGGCGGCCCCGTTTGGCGGGGTGAAGGCGAGCGGGCTGGGACGCGAGCTCGGCCCGGAGGGCCTCGTCGCCTACCAGCAGCTCCAGTCGATCTACGCCACCCCGCCGGCCCAGCCCGACACGCCGTAGAGGCCGCGCAGCGTGTGAGCGACGAAGGCCGCCCTCGCGGACGGGCTTCGGGGTCTCGGTCGGCCTTCCGCAGTCCGGGCGGCGCCCGCCGGCGCACCGGCCATCTACGCAAAGCACTGGCCTCACAAGTCGGTGGCCCAACGGGCGCCCTCCGTGCGGCCGCCTTGGCAGGGTGGGCTTCCTAGCCCCCGGGACGAGCCCCGCGGGCCTTTGCGATCGTGGCGGTGGTCGTGTAGACGGGCGAGCCCGCTGCCAACGCTTCGGCGGTGTCCTGCTGGTAGGGGTTCGGGGGTCCGAGCGGGACTTCGACGTGCAGACGACCGTCGGCGTCGGCGGTGACCAGCTCGCTGCTGGTGCCTTCCCGGCCACGCAGCGTCACGAGGTATCCCCTCGCAGGACGGAAGTCCGGTGGTGTGACGACCGAACCGGACCCGGAGCCCGCGAGCTCGAAGCCGTGTGCGTCTGCTTCCTCGAGTGTCGAGAATTCCTCGGCCGTGCGATGCATCGTGACGGTCCAGCCGAACACGGAGTACTCCGGGTCGGCGATCGTGTAGGTGACCTTCGCGGGCGCGGGCCCAGGGTGCGCGAGCTCTTCCATCGTCGGCCCGATGCTCCACCTGAGGTCGCGCGCCCAGTAGGGCCACGAGTGGGTGCCGTTCCCGTAGGGGTCATAGACGCTGGGGATGCCCAGTTCGGTGAGCCGTTCGTGGAAGTGGATGTTGTCTTCGTGCACGAGCGCCTCGATCGACATCGCGCCCGGTTCGGGCGTTTCACCTGATTCCGGCACGCCGTTGCCGAAGTACTCGAACAGGTTCATGCCGCGAAGGTTCTCGGCGAGCGTCGTCGGGTCGTGGTCGGCCCAGTTGATCTCCTCGCCGGCACGGCTGCCGAACATCGAGTTGGGTGGTTCGCCGTCGAGGCCCACTTCGGTCGCGTAGGCGACCGCCGTGAAGCCCACGGTGTCGTCGGCGTTCCAGGCGATGTCGGGCACGCCCGAGTAGGCCAGCGCGGTTTGGAACAGGTCCGGGTGGCGCGCCGCGTAGCTCAACGAGCAGAAGCCGCCCTGCGAGAGGCCCGCGATCGCACGACCCGCGCGGCTCGCGATCGTGCGCAGGTTCGCGCCGACCCACGGGATCAGCTGATCGATGTGGAACGTTTCCCAGCTGTAGGCGCCGCTGACCCAGTTCGTGCAGTACCCCCCGCCGTCGTCGTCGAGGCCGATGTCGGGCATCACCACGATCAGCGGGAGGCCTTCGGTGGTCTGCTCGGCTTCGCCTTTTTCGGTCCAGTCGGCGGCGCCGCCGCTGGTGCCGTGGAACAGGTAGAGCACGGGATAGCGCCGCCTCGGTTCGGATTCGTAGCTCGCGGGCAGCAGGATCCGGATCGCGGCCGGACCCGGCAGCGAGGGGGTGGTGACCGTCAATTCGTACAGGCGCTTGTCGAGCCGCTGCGCCGAGGTGACCTGGAGCCCGTCGCCGCTCTGGAAGCTCGGCGGTGCCGGCCGCGCGGCCGCGGCGGGGCCGGCCGACAGCGTCAGGGCGAGCGAGGCCAATGCCGCGATCACGGTCAGCAGGCGCGCCCTGCTCCGAATCCGCCCCCGGCATCGACAGGCGGTCGTCTGGCTCGCCCCGTGTCGCCGGGCTGCTCGGGTCCGAGGGTTCGTCACCGGTGGCATCTCGCGCGGCCCGTGCCGATCGCATGGCGCAGCGGCAGTTCCTGAGAGGAGGGGCCAACCTCGATCTCATCGCAGCCCGGCGCCACCTCCCACGCGTTCGCCGCGTCGGACCAATGGGACAGGGAGCGCGCGTCGAGCGCGAACGTCACTCGCGCGCTGCGGTGTGGTGCGAGCCGCAGCTTCTGGAACCCCCTCAGCTGCAGCGGCGGCTCTGGGGCTTCTGCGCTCGAGGGCAGCGCGACGTAGACCTCGGGGACCGACCAGCCCGTGCGCTTGCCCACGTTCTTCACGGTGACGCTGACTTCAGCCGAGGGTTCGGCCCCGCGGCCGCGCTTCACCTTCAGGCCGCTGAATCGGAACTGGGTGTACGACAGCCCGAAGCCGAACGGGAAGGCCGGCTCGATGCCCTGCTCGTCATACCAGCGATAGCCGACGAGCACGCCTTCGCTGTATTGCTCCTGGTAGTACGGGCAGGGGACGGTCGCCTGCACCTCGCATTCGGCTTCCAGCGGTTCCGCCACGCCCGGATAGCGGCTCGCCCCGCCGGACGCCGTCGGGATGTCCGATTCCTGTTGAGGGAAGGTCGCTGGCAGGCGGCCGCCCGGATCGACGTCGCCGAACAGCACGTGCGCGATCGCCGTGCCCCCGTCCTCGCCCGGGTACCACGCCTCGAGCAGGCCGGCGATCCGGCTGCGCCACGGCGTCAACACCGGTGCACCGGTCTCCATCACGACGACGGTGTCCGGGTTCGCCGCCGCGACCTTTTCGATCAGCTCGTCCTGGTCGCCGAAGTCCAGCTGCGTCGACTCCGGGTCCGGCGGCGTCGCCTGGCTGTTGCTGCACTGCGGGGTCAGCGACATGCAAGCCTTGTCGACCCCCTCGGACTCCGTGTCCCCCACGACCACGATCGCCAGGCTCGCGCTCTGGGCGGATTCTTCAGCGCTCGTGACGAGCGCGCCGTCGTTGTAGGCGACGGGGATGTGCGCCTGTGCGGCGCGGGCTTCGATGCCCGCCAGCGCGGTGGTCTTGAGGTACGGCGTGACCTCCGAGGACCCGTTGCCGTGTATGTACTGGTTCGCCGCCGGGCCGATCACGGCGATCGAGTGGACCTTGGCGGTGTCGATGGGCAGCACGCCGTTGTTCCCGAGCAGCACCGAGCCGCCCTCGTCGGCTTCGTCGGCGACCTGCTCGTCCCCGGCGACGTTGTCCTGGCTGATGTCCTTGGGCCAGGTCGGATGGTCGAAGAAGCCGAACGCAAACAGCGTGCGCAAGATCTCGAGGACGCGTTCGTCGAGCGTCGCTTCGCTGACGATGCCGGCCGCCAGCAGAGCATCGACCTCGGGCGAGGAGTAGCAGGTGTTGAGGATGTCGACGTTCAGTCCCGCTTCGAGGTCCTCGTTGGGCTCGTGGCACGCGCCGGCGTCCGAGGCCACGTAGCCGGGAAAGCCCCATTCTTCACGAAGCGTGTGTTTCAACAGGTACTGGTTCGCGCACGAGTAGACGCCGTTGACGAGGTTGTAAGAGCACATCACGGTCGCGCTGTGGGCCTGCTCCACGGCGGCTTCGAAGGCGGGGAATTCGATTTCGTGAAGCCACCGCGGGTCGACGTTCACATCGGTGTCCAGGCGCCCGCCGATCACACCCTCCAGCGGCGAGACGCCCGCTTGACCCTCCTGGTTGTTCGCCGCGAAGTGCTTGACGTCGGCCATCACGCCCTGCGACTGGAAGCCGTCGATCCAGCCCACCGCGGTCTGCGCGTCGAGGTGTGGATCCTCCCCGTAGCCCTCATACGTGCGCCCGCCGAGCGGCGTGCGCATGACGTTGACGGTGGGACCGTAGTCGCCGTCGAACCCACGATGCCTGACCTCGGCGCCCACGACTTCTCCCCAGCGACGCGCCATCGCCTGGTCGAAGTTCGCGGCCAGCGCGATGCCGGCCGGCATCGCCGTCGCGTCTTCGGTGCCCGAGCCGACCCCGCCGGCCCCGACGGCACCGTCGGTGAACTTGATCGCGGGCAGGCCGATGTCCGAGGCTTCCTGGCCGGTGAGGATTCCGACCTTGTCGGACTGGCTCATCGCGGCCAGCATCAGCTGCGCACGTTCGCTCGCCGAGAGCGACGAGTTGCACCACGCGTAGCTGCCGCAGCGCCCTTCGGCGAACGCCCCCGGCGCCAGCGCAGCGAGCGCCAGCATGGCGAGCGCCAGGGCCACGAGTCCGACCACTGCCCCGGCCGGGGCGCTCCGACGGCTCCCGCTCACCCTCGCTCCCTCGCTCCCTTTCTGGTTCGTGACGCCCTCCCGCGGGAATAAAATACCCACGTGTCCTTAGAACTAAACTGGCGTGGGGAGCCGCTTCCGCGGGGCCGGCACAAGCTCTCTTCCGACGAGGTTCAGGCCTCCCAGCGAAGGCGGATCGTGCGAGCGATGCTCGAATGCGTGGGACGGGCGGGGTACGAGGCAACGACCGTGCCGGAGGTGGTCGCGACCGCACGGGTGTCCCGCAACGCCTTCTACGAGTTGTTCGTGGACAAGGCCGACTGCTTCATGGCGGTGTGCGACGAGACGAGCGAGCAGCTGCTTGGCGAGCTGCTCGCGCTCGTCAGCGAGCCCGACTGGATCCAGGCGATGCGCGAGGGCACTCGCCGCTACCTGGGCTGGTGGCAGGAACATCCGACGATCGCCAGCGCCTACCTCGTCTCGCTGCCGACGGTCGGGGAGCGCGCGATCGTCCAGCGCGAGCGCCATTACGCCGCCTTCCGGGCGATGTTCGCGGCGCTCGGAGCACGCGCGCGGATCGAACAGCCCGAGCTCGCCCCGCTCGACGAGCTCACGCCACGGATCCTCGTGCTCGCCATCACCGAGCTCGTCGCCGAGGAGGTCCGGGCAGGGCGAACCGCGCAGCTCACCGAGCTCTCAGAGCAGGTCGCGCTGCTCGGCATCCGGCTGCTCGCCGACGACGCGACCGCCGCGCGAGTCCGGCAGACCAGCGGGGCGGCGGCGCTCTGAACGGCGGCTCAGGGCAGGCCGTCGGCGCCGTGCTGGAAGCGACAACGACGAAGGCCGCCCGCATGGACGGCCCTCGAGGTCTCGGTCGGCCGGTTTGCAGGGCTTCTTCAAGTCCTCTGCCCTGGTCGGCCGGGATAGCGGGGGCGGGATTCGAACCCGCGACCTTCGGGTTATGAGCAGGCTGGACTGGGGTGCGGTGAGGCAGATCTGGCTTTCTAGAGCCAAATCAGGTCCAGCAGATTCCGCCAGATTCGCTCAGATTGGTACCGAATTGGTACCGGCCGCCTCGAGGTCGACGGCAATCTCGGCCCCCGAACGTCGGAGGCCACAACCTTCTCAGCGGTGCGATGGCGCGTTCGCGGCGGCGTTGATGGCTTCCGCTTCACGGTTCAGC
>DATJBO010000242.1:0-2252 GCA_035515315.1 Solirubrobacteraceae bacterium | reverse complement strand
CCTCCGGGATGCGGATCGCGGCGTACCCGTTGAGCGCGAGCGCCAGCACGACGTACGCGAGGCGCGGCGGCCCGGCGAGGAACCCGCGCAGGTCGCCGACGCCCCACGCCACCAGCGGCAGCCCGACGAAGATCGCGTCGCCGAGCGCCATCGTGATCGCCGCTCTCGTCGCGTGCCGCATGCGTCCCCTCCTCCGCCGGCGCGGCACGATACCGCAGCGCGCCGGGTGCCGGTCACGCCGCCGGCGGGGCAGACACGGATGAAGCAGGTTCCTCCTCGCTGCGCTCGTCGGAACGACAGAGGTTGCGGATTCCGTTGTCATCCCGAGCGGGGCGAGGGATCTGCTGCTGATCTTCGGGTACACGACACGGAAGAAGCAGGTTCCTCCTCGCTGCGCTCGTCGGAACGAGAGAGGTTGCGGGCGCGGGGGATCGGGCCCGCGCGACCGGGCACGCCGTAGGCTCAGCCCTGGGCCTCGATCAGCTCCTCGAGCTGGAAGCGATGGCGGTGCGGGTGCATGACCGCGTGCTCGAGCATCGACTGGCACGACATGTCCTCGCCCCACCGCGTCTTGTGGATCGCATCGAAGCGCTCCTCGGCCACCCCGGCGAGCGGCAGCCGCCACCTCTCCAGCAGGTGCTCGAGGTAGCGGTCGGCCTCGGCCTCGACGCGGCCGGCCTCCGGCGCGGGCTCGATCCCCGGGTCCGGCAGCCCGAGCTTCTCGCACAGCCACGTCATGTAGCCCCGCGAGGCGCGCAGCAGATGGTGGAGGAGCACATCGAGGGAGGCGTACGAAGGGTCGGTCGTGGCCGGCAGCGTGATCCGCTTCGCCTTCGCGCTCCGCCAGACGGGGAGCAGCTCCCGCATCGCCGCGTCGTGGAGGAGCACGAGGGCGCGCGCTCCCCGCCACTTGTAGTCCTGCAGCTCGTGAACGGGCATTCGCACCTCCTTGGATCGCCGCGGGGGGAGTATACGGCCCGGCCGGCGGGCCCTGCGCTCAGGCTCCCGTCGCGAACGCGCCCGCAGCGAGGCCGGCGATGTCCACCCCGCCGAGGCCATCTCAACGCCTCAACCGGCACCGGTCGAGTCGACCCAGGTCCGTTGCTCTTCCGGCAGGCGGCGCAGCTCCGCCAGGACGCGGCGACGGGCCGCGGGGTGCGCGTCGAGCGCCGCGAGCGCCTCGCGGAGGTCGTCGGGGCGGTCCTCCGCGAGCACGACGATGAGCGCTGCGGCCTGGGCACGGTCCTTCCCTGCCTTGGCCTGCTGTGACGCGGGCCGTTGCGACGCGGCCCATAGCTTGTGGAGGGCGAACCTCCCCGGGCGCGGCGCACGGACGAGGACGGGTCGCGCGGCCAGCACGAGGGCCGGCGCTGGCTCCTCGATGAGGTAGTCGAGGAGCTTGAGTGGCCACGCCGACACACCGAGCCCCGGCACCGCGACCGGCGCCTCCGCGGCCCGTCCCCGCGCCGGCGTCACGAAGTCCACCCGCAGCTCGCCGCCCCGCACCTTGAACGACGTCGACGGCTCGCGTGGGTCCAGGCCCGGAACGGCGAGGAAACCGACGCTCGCGAGCGAGCCCTCGACGTCCGGGGTGGCCTCCGCCGCGGCGGCGATCGCGACGTCGATGCGGTGCGCGACGTCGATGTCCTGCGTCCGCAGCGAGGCGGACGGGAGCCGGACTGCGAGCATGCCGCCGTAGGCGCGAAACGCCTGCGTTCCCACGAGCACGCCGCCGCGGCGGAACAGGCCCAGGTCGGCAAGAAGTCGGAGGACCGCCGCGACCGCCGCCTGCTCCCGGAGCGCCCCGCCCTTGATCAGCATCGCGGCGAGGCGGTCGAGCGTGGTCCGCTCCCGCGCCGCCTCGCCGCGCCGCTCGGCGATCCGCTCGACCGACTCGCGCAGCTCCCGGGTGTCCGGCCCCAGGTAGCGCTGCGCGACCTTGTCGCCCTTGCGCACCTGCCAGTAGAGGTAGCGCCGCCCCTTGATGGTCTTGCCGACGAGCCCCCCGGGCAACTGGCCCTCGACGCTGGCGGACCGCTCGTGCAGCAGCGAGAGCTCGAGCAGCTCCTGGTACAGCGTCGCGACGCTCGCCGGAAGCCGGTCGATCTGCATGGGAGGATTATACGCTGAGTCCGCCTGGTGAGCGTATAACGACCCATCCGGCCTCGGGCTCCCGCCGCCAGCTCGACGCGAGCGAGGCCGGCGGATGCGGAGGAAGCCGGCTCCTCCTCGCCGGGCTCGGCGGAACGGCC
>DATJBO010000241.1:0-6951 GCA_035515315.1 Solirubrobacteraceae bacterium | reverse complement strand
TGGTGGTCACCTTCCCGGGCACCGTCGCCTCGCTGCGCCAGATGTGGGGCCGGGCCGGGCGCCGCGGCCGCGGGCTGGCGTTGTACGTGGCCGGCGAGGACGCCCTCGACCAGTTCTTCTGCCGCCACCCCGAGGACTTCCTGGAGCGCCCCGTGGAGGCCGCGATCCTCGACCACGAAAGCGCCCCGATCTACCGCTCGCACCTGCTGTGCGCGGCCCACGAGGGTCCGCTCGGCGGCCAGGACGCGGAGTTCCTCGGCCCTCGCTGGGAGGCCCACGCGGAGGCGCTCGAGAGCGCCGGGGAGCTGCGCCGCCGGGGGGTGACGGGGACTTTCGTGCCGCGCCGCCCCGGCTCCTATCCGGCCGCGGAGGTGTCGCTGCGCTCGGCCTCCCCGGAGAGCTTCGCGATCGTCGACGTGTCCTCCGGGGAGCTGCTCGGCTCGACCGAGGCCGCGAGGGCCCACAGCACGATCCACGAGGGCGCCATCTACATGCACCTCGGCAGCTCCTATGAGGTGCGGGCACTCGAGCTCGACACGCGGCGGGCGCTGGTGGCGCCGTTCCGGGGGGACTGGTACACGCAGCCCAAGCGCGCCACCGACACCGAGATCGCGCGCCTGCTCGACCGTCGCGAGGCGCTCGGCGTGACGCTCTCCTTCGGCGAGGTGAGCGTGACCGAGACGGTGCTCGCCTACCAGCGCAGGAGCCTCGCCGACCACGTTCCGCTGGAGCTGATCGCGCTCGACCTGCCACCCAGCAGCTTCGACACCCAGGCCCTGTGGTTCGAGCTGCCCGACACCCGAGACGCGGGCGCCGAGCTGCCGCTCGAGGCCCTGCTCGGCGCGCTGCACGCCACCGAGCACGCCCAGATCGCGGTGCTGCCGCTGCTGGCGATGTGCGACCGCTGGGACATCGGGGGGCTGTCCACGAACTTCCACCCACAGACCGGCAACCCCACGATCTTCATCTACGACGGCCACCCCGGCGGGATCGGGATCGCGAGGGTCGCCTTCACCCGCTTCGAGGAGCTCTGCGCGGATGCCCGCAGGCTGATCGCCGAGTGCCCGTGCGGCAGCGGGTGCCCCTCCTGCGTGCAATCCCCCAAGTGCGGAAACCTCAACGAGCCGCTGTCCAAGGCCGGCGCGCTGATGGTGCTCGAGCAGTTGCTCGCCACCGGCGCGCTCCGATCGCCCGCGCCGCTTGTTGAAGGTTCAGCTTGCTGAGACTTCCGATCAGGATCCCGCTGGCGCTGGGGGCCGTGCTCGCGCTGGCGCTCGCGGTCCCCCTCCCCGGCGAGGTCTCCGCCCAGGAGCCCTCGGGCGCCCCGCTGATCTACGAAGGGCCCGGCGGGCGGGTGCCGCTGCGCAACTGGGTCCTGCAGCGGGACCCCCACAACCGCGGGCTGCACCTCGGCTACCAGCGCGGCACCTTCGGCGGGGCCACCGTGAGCGTCCCCAACGTCGTCGAGCCGAAGCCGTATGCCGGGAAGGCCGGCGGGGCCAACTACGACGGCTCGGTCGCCTGGTACCGGACCACGTTCCGGGCCGAAACGGCCGGCGTCTACGCGCTGGGCTTCCAGTCGGCCAACTACCTGGCCCAGGTGTGGCTCGACGGGACGCCGCTCGGCTCCCACCACGGCTCCTACCTGCCGTTCGAATTCCGCCGCTACGTGGCTGCCGGCGTGCACACGGTCGTGGTGCGGATCGACTGGCGCGATCCCGACCGCCAGTCGCGGGAAGGCTTTCACCGCACGTGGTTCAACTGGGGCGGCCTCGACGGCGAAGCCACGGTGCGCCCGATCGGCGCCAGCGAGCTCTCCCAGCCGAAGATCCAGACGACCCTCACGCAACAGAACCCGACCTCGGGGCCGGCGCGCGTGCGGATCACCGTGCTCGTCCACAACAACGGGCCGGCCCGCACGCTCACCCCGACCGGCTCGCTGTCGCGCGGCTCCGAACAGCTCCCGCTGAGCTTCCGCACGCTCGACCTCCAACAAGGGCAAACCGTCTCCGCCACCGCCAGCGTCACCATCGCCAACCCCGCGCTGTGGTCGATCGCCCACCCCAGCCTCTACGACCTCTCCCTGGAAGTGCCCGGCGAGAGCAGCTACGTCGCCCACGTCGGCCTGCACCAGTACACCTGGCACGGCGGCCACGTCTACCTCAACGGGCAGATGCTGCGGCTCCACGGCGCCTCCGTCCAGGCCGACGCCGTCGGCCACGGCGACGCGCTGACGCCGTCCGACGAGGATCGGATCGTCGGCGAGCTCGAGCAGATCCACGCCAACGTGGTGCGCTCCCAGCACCCACTGGACCCGGGCCTGCTCGAACGGCTGGACAGCGCCGGGATCCTCGTCTGGCAGGGCGTGGGGCCGGTCGAAGGGGCGGGCAACTGGTACTCCTCGACGCCCCGGCTGCTGGCCGAAGCCGAAGGCCAGGCGCGGATGGCCGTGCGCAGCGCGATGCTGCACCCGTCGATCTTCGCGTGGAACCTGTCCGACGAGATCGCGCACAACGGGCGCAACGACTACGAGGTCCGCTACGTGCAGAACACGGCCCGCTGGCTGCACGCCTACGACCCGACGCGCCTGGTGGGTGTCGACATCTGGGGGGACCACCCCCCGAAGGGAAAGCCGGGCCGGCTGTACGACGGCATCGACGCGATCGCCGAGACCGACTACAGCGGCTGGTACGACTCCCCCCGCGACACCCCCTCCCAGCTGGCGGCGTTGATGCGCTCCAGGCTGGCGGCGATGCAGCGCACGTTCCCCGGCCGGGTGCTCGTGATCAGCGAGTTCGGAGCGGAATCGAACCTGCTCAATCCAGGCGGGGCTCCGGGCTCCTACTCGTTCCAGGCGCGCCTGCTGGCGGAGCACATCTCGGTGTACGCCGCCGACCACTCGCTCACGGCGATGATGATCTGGCTGCTGCGCGACTACCCGCTGAACCCGACCTTCGAGGGCGGCTCGATCAGGAAAAAGCTGCCCCATCTGAAGCTGATCGAGGCCCTTAGCCAGAAGGGCCTGTTCACCTACGGCGGCTATGCCAAGTACGCGGTGTCGGTGGTCGGGCGCATGTACGGGGCGCTCGGCCCGGGCTAGCGCCCCGAGCGGGGCGGGCGCATGTACGGGGCGCTCGGCCCGGGCTAGCGCCCCGAGCGGACCACGCGCCCGGCGGCGTCCAGCGCGAACCCCTCGAGGCCGAAGCGCTCGGCGAGCAGGACGGGGATCTCCTCGCGGGCGACCTCGGTGACGGTTCGCTCGTGCGGCGTCTGCTGCACCAGGGCGAGCTCGCCCCAGTCGCTCAGCGTGGTGCGGGTCCCGTCCGCGGTCTGGGAGGCGATCAGCAGGCCGGTCACGAACGGGGAGCCGGGGTGCGAGCACGTGAACCAGTTGCTGGTCTCCAGGTCGACGATCGGCACGGGTTCCGCCACGAAGCCGTAGAGGTCGCTCCACTCGCCCTCGGAGACGCTCTGCAGGACCAGCTCCTCGCCGTCCTGCACGACCCGGAAGCGCCAGCCCTCCTGCTCGTGCTCGTCGCCGGGGCCGAAGGGGATCGGCTCGAGGAGCGTGCCGGCCCCGAAGCCGACGTCGGCGTGCCACACGCCTCCCTCCCCCGTGACCCGCAGCACCAGATGCCCGCGGGGCCGGACGGTGCCGGGCGGGGCGGCCCACCGCACCCGGGCGAGCATCGGCTCAACCTCGAAGCCGAGCTCCTGCAGGGCGGCGGCGAACAGCAGGTTGTGCTCGAAGCAGTAGCCCCCGCGGCGGGCGGCGACGAGCTTGCGCTCGAGGTCCTCGCCGGCCAGCGAGACCGGCTTTCCGCCGTGGGACTGGAGGTTCTCGAACGGGATCGAGCTGACGTGGGCGCGGTGCAGCGCCGCGAGCGAGGGCCGCCCGCTGAGGCCGACCCGTGTGAGGTAGGCCCCGAGGTCCTGCATCAGAGGCGGCTCGCCGGGGCCCTCAGGACTGGTTGCCGCGGGCGATCCGGCGCAGGTCCACGACCGAGTCGTAGAGCTTCGCGTCCACGCCCGCCTCGAGGGCGACCTCACGCAGGGGGCGGCCGGAGGCGGTGGCGCGTTGGACGATCTCCGTGGCCTTGTCGTAGCCGATCGCGCCGTTCAGCGCGGTGGCGACCGCGAGTGTGGCGCCCGCCGAGGCGTCGGTGCCGGCGGAGTTGACCTTGATCCCGTCGATGCACTTCTCGGCGAACACCCGGCAGGCATTGCTCAGCAGGGTCAGCGACCCGAGCAGGTTGCGCGCCATCAGCGGGATGCGGACGTTCAGCTCGAACTGGCCCTGGGTGCCCGCCACGGTGATCGCGGTGTCGTTGCCGATCACCTGCGCGGAGACCTGCAGGACCACCTCGGGGATCACCGGGTTGACCTTCCCGGGCATGATCGAAGAGCCCTTCTGCAGCTCGGGCAGGAAGAGCTCGCCGATCCCCGCCCGGGGGCCCGATCCCATCAGCGCGAGGTCGCCGGCGATCTTCGTGAGCGACACGGCGAGGACCTTCAGCGCGCCCGAGAGCTCGACCAGCGCGTCGCGGCTGGCCTGGGCCTCGAAGGGATCCTTGGGAGCGTCGATCTGGCGCAGGCCCGATTCCCGGCGCAGGCGGGCGCGCACGCGGGCGGCGAACTTGGGGTGGGTGTTGAGGCCGGTCCCCGTGGCCGTGCCCCCGAGCGGGATCTGCCCGACGTGCACGAGCGCCGTCGAGATCCGCTCCTGGGCGAGGGCGATCTGGGCCGCATAGCCGCCGAACTCCTGCCCGAGGGTCACCGGGACGGCGTCCATCAGGTGCGTGCGCCCCGCCTTCACCACGTCCTTGAAGCTGCGGGCCTTGCGCGCGAGCGAGCGTTCGAGCAGCCTCAGCGCGGGAAGCAGTTCCTTCTGGGCCACCTCGAGCGCCGCGAGGTGGACCGCCGAGGGGAACACGTCGTTGGAGGACTGGCCCATGTTGACGTGGTCGTTGGCGTGGACGCCGGAGCCGGCGAGGGTGGCGATCACCTCGTTGGCGTTCATGTTGGTGGAGGTCCCCGAGCCGGTCTGGAACACGTCGATCGGGAACTGGCCGTCGTGGTGCCCGTCGGCTATCTCCTTTCCGGCCCGCTCGATCCGCGCCGCTGTCTGCTTCGGGAGCAGCCCGAGTTCGGCGTTGACGGCGGCCGAGGCGGCCTTGATCCGCGCCAGCCAGCGCACCACCGGGACGGGAACGGTCTCCCCCGAGATGGGGAAGTTGGAGACGGCCTTGTCGGTCTCGGCGCCCCACAGCTGGGGACCCGAGCCGTGCCCGTTCGCGCTCGGCCGCGTCGCGCGGGCCCTGGCGGCAGCGCGAGCTTTGCTGACCGCGCGGGCTTTCCCGTTGCTGCGAGGTGATCCTGTCGCGGCCACGCTCACACCCTATATGCAGAGCGGCGCGGGCCCGTCCGGCGCGGGCCCATCCAGCGCAGGCCTATCCGCAGAACGCGGTCAGCTCGCGCGCGAGCCCGACGGGATCGTCGTAGGCCATCAGGAAGCCGGTGCTGGGCAGCACCCGCAGCTGCCCGTGGGCCAGCAGCGGCAGCGCCTCCTCCGCGGCACTCAGGGGATGGATGCGGTCCTGGTCGGCCCACAGCAGCAGCACCGGCATCTGCAGGCGGGGATAGAGCCCGAGCACCTGCACCTGTGCCCCCCGCGGCCACCGGCGCGCGCACTTGGCCCACGAGCGGGCGAGGCTCGAGTTGCCCCGCACGTCGGCGAAGGCGTGGCGGAGCAGGTCGGCCGCCGCCGGGTTGGCACGGCTGGAGAGACGCACGCCCCACTCGGGCCTGAACAGCAGCCCGGCGCCGTAGGAGAGAAGGCTGTCGAGGCCGGGCACGGCGGCCGCGCTGGTCGCCAGCTGCCAGGCCCGGCGGCGCAGCGGCCGGGTCGGCGGGGCGTGCATGCGGTTGGGCATCAGCACCATCCGCGAGGGCGCAAGGCGCCCCCCGGCGACCGCGTGCAGCAGGATCTCGGCGCCGGCGCCGTGGCCCCCGACCAGCGGGCGCGGGCCGAGCACCTCCGCGCAGAAGGCGGACATCACCTCGGCGAACCAGTCGAGCGTGTAGGGGTGGCGCGGGCGCGCCTCGGAGTCGCCGTGCAGGGGGAGGTCGGGAAGCACCAGGCGGAAGCGGTCGCCGAGGTGCTCCGCCACCGGCTCCCACTCCATGTGCGAGAGCAGGCCCGAATGCAGCAGCGCCAACGGCGGGCCCGCGCCGTACTCGCGGTAGGCCACCCGTGCGCCGTCGCGGTGGTGGTACAGGCGCAGGCGCATGGCGCCCTATCGTAGGAGGGGGCGGCCGGAGCCCACCTACAATGGGCCGCCCGATGGGCGAGGCCAGGCGACATCCGCTGATCCCGCGCCGCGAGGTGGACCCGCAGCAGCAACTTCCGGCCCTCGAGCTCGAGATCCTGGAGCGGTGGCGCGCCCGCGACGTGTTCGCGGAGTCGTTGCGCCGGCGCGCCGGTGCCGAGCGGTGGGTGTTCTACGAGGGCCCGCCGACGGCGAACGGGCCACCGGGCACCCACCACGTGCTCTCGCGCGTGTTCAAGGACATCTACCCGCGGTTTCAGACGATGCGCGGCCGCTACGTGGAACGCAAGGGCGGCTGGGACTGCCACGGGCTGCCGGTGGAGATCGCCGTCGAACAGAAGCTCGGCATCACCTCGAAGGCGCAGATCGAGCAGGAGGTGGGCATCGAGCGCTTCAACGCCGAGTGCCGCGCCTCGGTGTTCGAGTTCCTCGAGGACTGGAACCGCCTGACCGAGCGGATCGGCTTCTGGCTGGACCTCGAGGGCGCCTACCGCACGCTGGATGAGACGTACATCGAGTCGGTGTGGTGGGCGCTGGCGGAGATCCACGCGCGGGGACTGCTCTACGAGGGCCACAAGGTGGTGCCCTACTGCCCCCGCTGCGAGACCACGCTGTCCTCGCA
>DATJBO010000240.1:0-2898 GCA_035515315.1 Solirubrobacteraceae bacterium | reverse complement strand
GGACGGCGTTCTGCTGCCCGAGCGACACCAGCCGGTGCTCGAGGTTGTGCTTGACCTTGTTCTCGTGTCCGGAGTATGTGTTGACGACGTACCAGCGAAACATCTAGGGCTTCCTCAGAGAATGAATTCGACGATTTCCTTGGCCACCAGGTCGGCGAGACCAAGGTAGAGACCGGCGATCGCCACGAACCCGATGACCACGGCGGTGGCCTGGAACACCTGGCGGCGGTCCGGCCACTGCACCCGCTGGAGCTCGGCCCAGCTGGCCCGCAGGAAGCCGACCGCGCGAGAGCCGCTGAGCGAAATCGCGCTCCCGCGCTGGGGGACGAGCTCGCCGCCGCCTCCGCCGGCGGGGGTCTCGCCTCCCCCCCTTCCGCCCCCGGGCGGGCGGCGAGGGGGCTCGCCGGGAGGCCCGGCGGGCGGGGCTCCCTCCTGCGCGGCCTCGGCCTCGCTCAGCTGTCCATCGCTGCCCAGCGCCTCCTGCTCGAGCTCGGCCTCCTCGCTCGGTGCGAGCGGCACCCCGCCGGCCCCCGACACGAGGGCGGCGTCGAACTCGTCGACCTCCGCGCCGGCGTGGTCCAGGGCGCCGGGCAGGTCGCTGCGGACGGTCTGTCCGGGCGGCGGCGCAGGACGGCCGTCGGCAGCCTCGCCGCGGGCGAGTGCGGCCGCACCGCGGCGCTCACGGCGCTGCTTGGCGCGTTTGCGGTCACGGGCCATGCTGGCGGTCCCGGCTTAGCGGGTCTCCCGGTGACTGGTGTGCTTGCGGCAGAAGCGGCAGTACTTGCGCAGCGTCATCCGGTCCGGGTTGTTGCGCTTGCTCTTGTTCGTCTGGTAGTTGCGATGCTTGCAATCCTCGCAGGCGAGGGTGACAGCGATTCGCACGTCTCCGCGGGCCATTGGTCAGAAATCCTGCGTAGTCGTAGTTGCGGCCTAGGGCGAAAGAAAAACCCCGCCCAGGCGCGAGGTCAAGAGCAAGTCTAGCGTGCCCGCGGGGCCGTGGGCACGGCGCTGGACACCAGCCCCGTGGGGGCCGAGGCGGACCGTGGACGGGTCACTCATACAGGGCGAAGGTGGCCAGGATCACGTACAGCGCCACCAGCGCCCAGCCCTCGAACTCGGCCGCCTCGCCGTCCCCGGCGACCTGCCACAGCGCCAGCGCGGTGAGCGCCAGCGCCCCGGTGTAGACCGGCTGCACCGCGAACGTGAGCGTCGTCTTGAGCGCGAAGGAGATCAGCACCAGCAGCGGGAACAGGAAGGCGGCGATCTGGGCGACGGAGTTTTTGACGACCGAGATCGCCAGGTCGCTGCGCCGCTTCCACGCCAGCACCACGCCGGCGGTGTTCTCCACGGCGTTCCCGGCGATCGCCACGATCACCAGCCCGGCAAAGGCTTCGGACAGGTTCAGGGAGTCGATCGCGGGTGCCAGCGCGTTGACGAACCAGTCGGAGACGAAGGCCGAGGCGGCACCGCCGGCCACGAGCAGCACGAGCGTGAGCGCCAGCGGGACCCGCGGCCCGGGCCGTGCCCGCGCCGGGCTGGCGCCTTCGGCGACTGCGCCGCCCGCCGCGCCCGCGTCCCCGTCTGGCCCACCGCCCCCGCCTGGCCCACCGCCCCCGCCGGGCCCGCCGCCCCCGCCTGGCCCGCCGGGGGCGCGGTCTGAGCGCAGGTACGGGACCACCCAGGCGGCGTACACGACCAGCAGGCATCCCGCGCCGATCGCCGAGATCGTCTTGACGTGGTGGCTGGCGGGGTCGTGAGCGGCCCGTGAGAGGCCCAACAGGACCAGCACGAACATCGTCACCTGCAGCAGCGTGGCGGTGTCGTTCGGCAGCCGCGGGGAGAAGCGCATCATCCCGTCGGAGGACCTCCTCGCGCCGACCACGATCACCAGCCCGAGGACGAGCAGGGCGTTCGCGAAGATCGACCCCACGAGCGCGGTCTGGGCGACCACCAGCTCGCTCTTCTGGAGGGCGAAGATCACCACGAACAGCTCTGGGAGGTTGCCGAGCGTGGACTGCAGCATTCCCGTCACGCCCGGGCCGAAGCGCTCTCCCAGCTGCTCGGTGGCGAACGACACCAGCCACGCGAGGCCGGCCAGCGCGACCGTCGCGATGGCAAAGCTCGGCACGGCCGGCCAGTCGTCGTAGTTGGCGATCCCCGCCAGCGCCGTCAGCGCGGCGAGCAGCGGCAGCGCCAGCCGTTCGAAGGGACCGAGGGCGGCCATCCTACGGGCGCGCCACGGTCCCGCTCAGTGACTCTGCAGCACCCGGTCGACGAGCCCGTACTCGAGCGCCTGCTCGGAGGTGAAGAAGCGGTCTCGCTCCATGTCGGCGCGCACCTCCTCGGTGGTGCGGCCGGTGTGCTTGGCGTAGATCTCGTCGATCCTGGAACGGAGGTTGAGGATCTCGCGCGCGTGTATCTCGATGTCGGTGGACTGCCCTTCGAAGCCGGCGGAGGGCTGGTGGATGAGGATCCGGGAGTTCGGCAGGGCGGCCCGCTTGCCGTGGGTCCCGGCGGCCAGCAGCAGCGAGCCCATCGACATCGCCACCCCCACGCACATCGTCTGGACGTCGGGCTTGATGAACATCATCGTGTCGTAGACGGCGAGGCCCGAGTAGATGCTGCCCCCGGGCGAGTTGATGTACAGCGAGACGTCCTTCTCCGGGTCCTCGCTCTCGAGGTGCAGGAGCTGGGCGACCACGAGGTTGGCGACCTGGTCGTCGATCGGGGTGCCGAGGAAGATGATCCGCTCGTCGAGCAGGCGCGAGTAGATGTCGAACTCGCGTTCACCGCGGGCGGTGCGCTCGATGACCATGGGGATCAGCGGCATGGCTCCCCACCCTAGCGGCAGCGACGGCCTCAGATGTTGACGGTGCGCATGCCTTCCGGGTCGTAGCG
>DATJBO010000239.1:0-4131 GCA_035515315.1 Solirubrobacteraceae bacterium | reverse complement strand
GGGGGGCCCCGCGACGAAGCCGCGAGCGGAGCTACCGGCTCACGGGGAGACGTCGTGATTGCGTCGGGTCCACCAAGGAGTCGGCGCTTGGGCACGACGTGCAGGCTTCGTCGGTCGCTGCGCCCGGCGTCCCCGCGTCGTGTCCGTTGGCGTGGCGAGGCGGGCGCCGCCCACCGCAATATACAGTCGCGCGAGTCGCTCCATGGTGACCCCGGCGCGAAAGCACAGTCGCCTGGGTGTCCGATCGATCGGCCCCCTCAGCGCACCAGGTCTGGGTGGTCACGCGGTTCGCGATGCTGATGTCATCGGCGGCCGGGGCGGGCAGCTTCGAAGGACCTTCCGCTCCACGGCGGCTACAAGCCTCGGGCCCGCAACCGCTCGGAGGCGGCTGCGGGCCCGAACCTTCGGGACCCGGCGGTCCCCTACCTCAGGACGGCGCTAGTACGGGATCTGGCAGTTCCCGACGACACACTGTCCGTTGTTCGTGACCGGCGGGGCCTGGAGCGCGGAAAGGCTGGAGGCCAGCACGTCGAAGACGAACGTCGGGTTGTGGATGGCTATCGCCGACGGGTCCGTCGAGATGGAACTCACGAGGGTGTCGTTCCAGAGCACCCGGGCGAGAACACCGTTCGGCATGAACACCTGCGGGCCGAGGGTGGTCGCCGTCGCCTGCGTGAGCGAGATGTTCGCCAGGCTGATGCTGCTGATGGTGGTGACGCCGGTGGACGAGCCGACCGTGACCGGAGTGCCGAGCGTGAAGGTGAAGCTGCCGCCCTGCGGGACGATCGAGATCGCCGTCGGGATCTGGGTCAGGTTCACGATGCACGGCGCGGCGGAGGTGCAGTTGAATCCGCTCGTGAGCTTGATGAAGTAGTTCGGCGAGGAGCCGAGCACGAGCGAGAAGTAGGCCGGCATGGCGTTGAAGAGGTTCTGCTGTGCCAGCTTGAACTGCCCCTCCACCTGGGCGAGGCTCGTCTCGGCGCTGTGGCAGTTCGCGCAGATCGTCCCGTCGGCGATGAAGGTGTGGTTCGTATTGGCGCCGGTGATCTGCGAGTTGAGGCTCGTCGGGTGCATGAGCACGTGACAGCCGACGCAGGTGTCGGCGACCGTGGTGTGCTTCGAGGGGATTCCCGTCGTGACGAAGTAGGCGTTCTGCCCCAGGAAGACGTCGGCCTCGCGGCCGTCGTGCGGGGTGGCGATGTTCAGGACCGTCACGGTGCCCGAGGGGAGCCCGATGGAGGTGACCGGCGTGCAGAAGGGCGAGGCGCCCGACGAGCTACCGGAGGAGATCCCGACGGCACAGGGCTGGACGTTGTCGCCGCGCTGGAAGTTCCTGCTGTTGTGGCAGACCATGCAGGTGCTGCCCTTGCCCACGTTCTCCACGATGAAGCCGGCCGGGGTGGTGTACGACTGGCTCGGGTTCACGCGCAGCCCGGTGGTGTGCGGATCGTGGCAGGCCTGGCAGGTCTGCGGCATCGCGCCCTCCGGCGTGCTGGTCGCGGTGTTGGCGGGGGGCAGGAAGGTGCCGAGCCCGGCGTCGACATAGGCCGCGAACCCCTGGGCGGTGTGGCAGCGCACGCAGGAGCCCCCCACGCCACCCTCGTTGATGGCGACCTGGTAGTTCGCGTGCTTGGACTGCGACCAGAGCGACACGGCGGCGTGGGTCGGGGCCTCGTCGTGGCAGACGGCGCAGGCGGTGGTGTTCCAGACGGCGAGCGGCTTCGTCGCGGCCGGCTGGGACGGGTGCATGCTGATGGGTCCGTGGCAGCTCTCGCACTGGATGCCCGCCAGGTTCTGCAGGTTCGCCGGCACCGCGTTGTAGCGGTTGTAGTCGAGGGTGCTGTTGTTCGGGAAGGTCCAGCCGTCGGTGGCGGCGACGTCGCTGAAGCCGCCGTTGTTCAGGTTCGGGAGCGCCTCGGGGTTCTTGTACCCGTCGGTGTGGCACATGACGCAGCTCAGGCCGTAGTGGTTACCGAGGATGCCGTCGACGCCCTGCGAGAACAGGGTGAGCGCGCCGGGCACGGTCGGGACCTGAATCGTGCCGACCGTCGGGAATCCAGCCGCGCCGTTGATGGTGATTGTCTCGAGCGGGATGGCGGCCGGAGGAGGACCGGTGAGGGTCTCCGTCGTGTACCAGTAGTTGGTGGGATCCCAGTAGTAGTTGGCGTGCGCGGACTGCGACCACTTCCCCCAGGCGACGTCGGGGCTCAGGGTGTCGGTCTCGCCGGTCGGAGGGCTGACGCCGCCCGGCGCCGAGCCCGGCGGGTGGCAGGCGCCGCAGGTGGTGTAGCTGCTCGGCAGCGAGCCGAGGCCGATGTAGTTCGCCGTCCGGAAGTGGAGCGTGGTGCTGGTGGCGGAGTTGGTGAGCGCCCAGAATCCGACCGCGTTGGTGGTGAAGACCGGGTTCTTGGCGGTCGGGTTCTTGATGAGGGAGCTCTCGTTCGTGCCGGCCGCGACCGTTGGATCGGTGGCGCTGTAGGAGAGGCTCCAGTTGTAGGAGGCACCGACCACGTCGTTCGCGATGAGCGTCACGTTGGCGGCGTTGTAGGGGGTGCCTGGGCTCGTGCCGATCGGGTAGACCGAGATCGAGTTCGTCTGCGTGTAGGTGCCGTCGCTCACCTTCAGGGTGACCGTGTAGTTGAGGCCCTCCGCCTCGATGCTCGGGCTGATGCCGAGGAGCGCGGCGCGGTTCGGGATGATGAGGCTCGTGCCGGCCAGCTGGACCGGGCCGGTGGCGGAGGTGGTCCCGGTCACGCTGATGGGAACGGGCACGAAGTTGTAGTCGGTGAAGAGGTTGGTGGTGAAGCTCGCCGTCGTCCCCGAGGGGGAGAGGACCGGGACCGTGGCCGCGGGGGACAGTCCGCCCGGCTTGGTGAGGCTCCAGCTGTAGGTGAGCGGTCCGGTGGCGCCGGTCACGTTAGCGGTCACCGTTGCCGTCCCGCCGAAGCCCGCGGCGGTGTTGGTGTTGAGGGTGATGGCGATGGGAGAGTAGGGAGCGCTCGCGTTCACCGTGGCGGTCTCGCCGCCGACCACGGAGACGCCGGTGACGGTGGTGGTGGAGATGCCGGTGCCGCTGAACACGATCGAGTAGACGCCGATCGGCAGGTTGGAGAGCGTGTAGGTGCCGGTCGAGCTCGTCGTCGCGGTGACCTGCACGTTGGGAACGGTGGAGACCGTGATGCCGGGGATGCCGCCGCTGCCGCCAGTGGCGGTCAGCGCGCCGCTGACGTTGCCCGTGCCGGTTCCGGCGGGCCCGGTGGGCCCCACAGGGCCCTGCGGACCGGTGGAGCCGGTACAGGCCGCCACGCCGAGGGCGGCGAGAACCGCTACCGCGCTGTGCCTAAACGCTCGCATGTATTCTCCTTGGGAGGGGATTGCACTGGGAGGCTACACCTTTCCCACATGCGCGCTACTTCCCGATCCAGCGCGCCAATACAGCGAGATCGCATGAGGTTTTACACCTACAACGGCGCCAATTGACGCATATCAAGCACTTGCGAGTGTATAGGACTGAGCGTCGAACGCACCACGCCGCGATACCGCATGAAAATCCTGGGCTTCTGTCGAGCGGGCAAGGTGCGCTCCCGACTTGTCGCACAGATACCCACCGCCGACCGAAACGCGGCCTAGAGATGAAAAAGATCTTCATCGCCAACCCGAGAAGGGGGCGCCCGTTCTGGCTCATGGAAGGGGGCGCTCGAGGCGGAAATGACCCCCTTGGGTCAGGGTTTTGCAGTCACTAATCGTGAAGTGCCCGGCTGTGGGGCCTTCGCTCTCGACGAACGCCCGCCCGACCATGCTCGCTAATGGTGACTTCCTCGCCTCGAGCCGTTCGCCTGGCGGCGGTCTCCGGCTTTCCACGCGACCTCGCTGGCGCGCATCTGCCCTTCCCGCGGCCGGCGGGGCGGTCGCGCCGCGTTCGGCTGCGGTGCCGCTTCTTCCGGCGGTCCTTCGCTGTTCCCGGCCGGGTCGCGCCAGCACCCGCCCCAGTGGAGAGCCGGCCCGGAGTGTCGCCACCCCGGGCCGGCTCGGGTACTGACCGTTTCCGGGGCGGGGAGGAGACCCCGCGCCGGCTTTCGAGACATCTAGAAGTTCATGTGAACCGTGTAGATGTCGGCGACGGCACCGGTA
>DATJBO010000238.1:0-8454 GCA_035515315.1 Solirubrobacteraceae bacterium | reverse complement strand
GTGCACGCGGCCCCCGTAGGGGGACAGCACGCACAGACGCCAGTCGCCGATCTCGTCGCGGAAGCGCTCGAGCACGATCGTGCGCTCGCTCGGCAGCACGCGCGTGGCGTCCTGCTGCTCGCGCAGGTACTCGAGCAGGTTGCGCGCGGCGCGCTCGTCGAGGTCGTACTCCCGCTGCAGGACCTCGGCGTCCTGGTCCACCGCCCACCGCGAGAACGCCCCGATCGCCGCTCCCAGCTCCTTCTCGCGTCCCACCGTGTCGCCCTTCCAGAACGGCACGGCGCCCGGCACCCCCGGGGCCGGCGTCACGACCACGCGGTCGCGCCCGATCTCCTCGATGCGCCAGCTCGAGGCGCCGAGCAGGAACGTCTGTCCCGCCCGCGCCTCGTAGACCATCTCCTCGTCGAGCTCGCCGACCCGGCGTCCGTCCGGGAGCGTGACCGTGTACAGCCCCCGGTCGGGGATCGTGCCGGCGTTGGCGATCGCGAGCTGGCGGGCGCCCTTGCGCGCACGGATCGTGCCCGCGAGGCGGTCCCAGACGATCCTCGCCCGCAGGTCGCCGAACTCCTGGGAGGGGTAGCGCCCGTCGAGCATGTCCAAGACGTTCTCGAGCAGCTCCCGCGAGAGCTCGGCGTAGGAGTGGGTGCGGCGCACCAGCGCGTGCAGCTCCTGGACCGACACCGCCCCGTCGAGCTCATCGCGCTCGCCGGCGCCGTCGTGCCCGTCGTGCCCGCCCGCGCCGGAGCCGCCCGCGCCGTCGGCGGCCACCACGATCGCCACGATCTGCTGGGCCAGCACGTCGAGCGCGTTGCGCGGCACCACCGTCGGCTCGATCAGGCCCTCGCGCATGCGCCGCGCGACCACGGCGCTCTCGAGCAGGTCCCCGCGGAACTTCGGGAAGATGCGCCCCACGCTGAGCTCGCCCACCCCGTGGCCCGCCCGCCCGATCCTCTGCAGGCCGCGGGACACCGACTTGGGGGACTCGATCTGCAGGACGAGGTCCACCGCCCCCATGTCGATGCCGAGCTCGAGCGAGCTGGTGGCCACCAGGCAGGGCAGCCGCCCCGCCTTCAGCAGCTCCTCGACCTTCGTGCGCTCCTCCCGCGCGAGCGACCCGTGGTGGGCCCGGGCGATCTCCTGACGGGCCTCGCCGGCGGGGTCGTGGCCGTCCTGCGCGGCGGCGAGCTCGTTCAGGCGCAGCGCCACCCGCTCGGCGGCCCGTCGGTTGTTGACGAAGACGATCGTCGAGTTGTGCTCGCGCACCTGGCGCAGCAGCTCCGGGTAGATCGCGGGCCAGATCGAACGTTCCGGGCTCTCCCAGCCCTCCAGCTCGGGGGCGTCGCCCCCCGCGTGGTCCGGCCCGGGCCCGCCGGCGAGCTCGCCCATCGACTCCACCGGCACCTCGATGCGCAGGTCGAGCGGCTTGCGGATCCCGGCGTCGACGATCGTCACCTCGCGCCCGGGCCCGCCGAGGAAGCGGGCGACCTCCTCGAGCGGGTTCTGCGTCGCGCTCAGCCCGATCCGCTGGAGGCCCGGGGCGCCGGCGCCTGCGGCGCCCGCGGCCTGCTGCTCGAGGCGCTCGAGGGTCAGCGCCAAATGCGAGCCGCGCTTGGTGGCGGCGACCGCGTGGATCTCGTCGACGATCACCGCCTCGGCCCCCTCGAGCATGGTGCGCGCCTGGGAGGTGAGGATCAGGTACAGGGACTCGGGGGTCGTGACGAGGATGTCCGGCGGGTTGCGGGCCATCGCGGCGCGCTCGCGCTGGGAGGTGTCGCCGGTGCGGATACCGACGCGGATGTGCTCCGCGCCGATGCCCTTGAGGGGTGCGCGGAGGTTGCGCTCGACGTCGTAGGCGAGGGCCTTCAGGGGGCTCACGTAGACCACCCTCACGCCGGCGCCGGGGGCGTCCTCGGCGACCAGCCGATCGAGCGCCCACAGGAACGCCGCGAGCGTCTTGCCCGAGCCGGTGGGGGCGCATACGAGCACGTGCTCGCCGCGGGCGATCGCGGGCCACGCCTGCTCCTGGGCGGGGGTTGGATCGCCGAAGGCGCTCTCGAACCAGCGGCGGGTGGCGGGGGCGAAGTGCTCGACGGCCATCTGCGGTCCAGGCTATCCACTACCCCCGGCGGGCTCCCGCCGACCGGGCGGGCGATAGCCTGTGGGCGCCCGAATGCCCCGCGCCCGCCTTCTGATCGCGCTTTGCATGTGCGTCCCGGCGCTCGCCGCGTGCGGGAGCACCGCCTCGACGTCCTCCTTCAAGGGCGTCCAGCACGAAGTCGCCCAACGGGTCGCCGACCTGCAGAGCGACGTGACCTCCTCCGACCGGGGGAAGATCTGCAAGAACGACCTGGCGGGGTCGATCGTGACGAAGCTGGGCGGGACCAAGAAGTGCGAAGAATCCCTCAAACACCAGCTCGCCCAGATCGACAACCTGGAAACGACGATCGTGTCCGTCAAGGTGGCGCCCGACGGCAAGAGCGCCACCGCCGGCGTGAAGAGCACCTACGAAGGCAAAAGCCGCGAAAAGACGCTCCCGCTCGTCAAGGAAGGCGCCAGCTGGAAGGTGTCAGGACCCCCCTAGAGCGCGGTCGTAAGGCGTTCAGGAGCCCAGGGCGCGGCCGTACTGGCGCTCGTAGTAGGCGCGGTACTCGCCGGAGCGGATCGGCTCCCACCACCAGGAGTTCTCGCGGTACCAGCCGACGGTCTGCTCGAGCCCCTCGGCGAAGCGCACCCGGGAGCTCCAGCCGAGCGCCGCCACCTTCTCGGACGAGAGCGAGTAGCGGCGGTCGTGGCCGGGCCGGTCGACCACGTGTTCGATCTGCGACTCGCTCGCGCCGGCCAGCTCGATGATCCGGCGCACCACATCGATGTTGGCCTCCTCGTCGGGCCCGCCCGCGTTGTACACCTCCCCGGCGACGCCGTGCTCGAGCACGAAGCCCACCGCCGCGGCGAAGTCGCTGCTGTGGATCCAGTTGCGCACCTGCATGCCGTCCCCGTACACCGGCAGCGGATCGCCGTGGATCGCGTTGAGGACCATCAGCGGGATCAGCTTCTCGGGGTACTGGTAGGGGCCGTAGTTGTTCGAGCCCCGGCAGATCGCCACATCGAGCCCGTAGGTGCGGTGATAGCTCTGCACGAGCAGGTCGGCGCCCGCCTTGGTGGCCGAGTACGGCGAGGACGGGGCCAGCGGGCTCTGCTCGGTGAAGGTTCCCTCCTCGATCGACCCGTACACCTCGTCGGTGGACACCTGCACGTAGCGCAGCGAGTGCTCGCGGGCGGCCTCGAGCAGCACGTAGGTGCCGAGCGCGTGGGTGGCGACGAATGCGTCGGGCTGGGCGATCGAGCGGTCCACGTGGGTCTCGGCTGCGAAGTTGACGATCGCCTGGGCGCCCGACGCCGCCACCGCCACGGCGACCGCCTCGGGGTCCTCGATCGCCCCGCGCAGGAACTGGAAGCCCGGCTGCTCGCGGATGTCGGCCAGGTTCTCCTCGCGGCCGGCATAGGTGAGCTTGTCCAGCACGGTGACCTCGTCGCCGTGCTCGCGCAGTCGCTGGCGGGCGAACGTGGAGCCGATGAAGCCGGCACCACCACATACGAGCAGCCTCATGAGCGGATCATCCCAGCGCGCGCCGCCAGGTACCCCGCCAGCCCGTCCTGCCAGGGGGGCAGCGGCAGCACGTCCTCGCGTTCGGACTCGAGCGCGGAGAAGGCCGGCCGCCGCGCCGGGCGCGCCATCTCGGCGGTGGTGGCCGGCTTGACCTCGCACTCGACCTCGGCCTGGCGGAAGGTCTCGGCGGCGAGCCCGTTCCAGGACACCTGCCCGCCCCCGGCGAGGTGCACGAGGCCGCTCACGTGCCGATCGAGCAGCCCGATCAGGGCCGGGGCCAGGTGCCCGGTCCAGGTTGGCGAGCCGACCTGGTCGGTCACGACCCGCACCTCACACGGGCCCCCGGCCCCCTGATCGCGGACGGCCCCCCGCTCGCGGACGGCTCCCTGCTCGCGGGCGGTCCCCAGCTCGCCCCCGGCCCCCAGCTCACCCCCGGCCCCCTGCTCGCGGGCGAGGCGCAGCATGGTCGCCACGAAGTTGCGCCCGCCGACGCCGAACAGCCAGGCCGAGCGCACGACCGCGTGCTCCCCGCCGGCCGCCAGCACCTCGCGCTCGCCGGCGAGCTTGCTCTCGCCGTAGACCGACTGGGGAGCCGTGGGATCCGACTCGCGATACGGCCGATCCCGCCCGGCATCCCCCGGGGGACGGCCGTCGAACACGTAGTCGCTCGACACGTGCACCATCGGCAGCCCGGCCTCGCGGGCGGCCCGCGCGAGCAGGCGGGCACCCTCGGCGTTGACGGCGAACGCCTCGTCGCGGTGGGTCTCCGCGCCGTCGACGTCCGTCCACGCGGCGCAGTTGACGAGCGCGTCCGCCCTGGCGGCGGCGACCGCCGCCGTCACGGCCCCGCCATCGCGGACGTCGAGCTGGGCGTGCGTGAGGGGGAGCGGCTCGTGCCCGGCGCGCGCGGCGGCGGCGAGCACGTCCTGGCCGAGCATGCCCCCGGCGCCGGTCACCAGCACCCTCACAGGATCGAGATGTCGGAGTTGTCGCCGACCATGAAGCGGTACGCGCGCGGCTGGCGATCGCCGCGGCGGACGTTGACGCCGCGTCCCAGCAGCGAGGACTCCATCCGCCCGTCGAGCCCCGACACGGTGCATCCCTCCAGCAGGATCGAGTGCTCGATCTCGGCGCCACTGATCGTGCAGCCCTCGCCGATCGCCGTGTAGGGGCCGACGTAGCAGTCGCTGAGGCGGGCGCCCGCGCCGATGATCGCCGGGCCCCGCACGGTCGTCCGTTCGAGCCTCGCGCCGGCCTCGACCACGACCCGCCCCTCGACCTGGGAGTCGACCAGCTCCCCGTCGATGCGTTCGAGCTGGTTGTCGAGGATCAGGCGGTTTGCCTCGAGCATGTCCTCCAGGCGGCCGGTGTCCTTCCACCAGCCCCGCACGATGTGCGGCTCCACGCGCAGGCCCCTGTCGATCAGCTCCTGGATCGCGTCGGTGATCTCGAGCTCCCCCCTCGCCGAGGGCTTGATCGCCCTCGCCGCGTCGTGAATCGCGGCCGTGAACATGTACACCCCGACGAGCGCCAGGTCGCCGATCGGCTCCTTCGGCTTCTCGACCAGGCGCACCACCGTGCCGGCCGCGCCCGAGCTCCCGTCGGCCAGCTGCGCGACGCCGTAGTGCTCGGGGTCGGGGACCGGGGTGAGCAGGATCAGGGCGTCGGGTTCGTGCTCGTTGAAGGCCGCCACCAGCTCCGCGATCCCGCCCTGCAGCAGGTTGTCGCCGAGGTACATCACGAACGGGCTGTCGCCGAGGAACGGCTCGGCGGTGAGCACCGCGTGGGCCAGCCCGGCGGGCTCGTCCTGGAGCACGTAGCTGAGGCGCACCCCGAAGCGGGAGCCGTCGCCGGCGGCCACTTCGATCTCGCGGCCGGTCTCGGGGGCGATGATGATCGCCACGTCCTCGATCCCCGCTTCGGCCATCGCCTCGATCCCGTAGAAAAGCACGGGCTTGTTGGCGACCGGGACCAGCTGCTTGGCGCTCGTATGGGTTATCGGCCGCAACCGGGTTCCCCGGCCGCCCGACAGGATCAGCCCCTTCAGCGCTTGCATCGGCGCCGAAGCCTAGCGACGCCCCGGCGGCCTAATAGACGCCGCCGAGCTTGCGGTGATCCCAGCTCGCACGATGGCCCTCGCGGAACTCCAGCGCCACCCGCTTGCCGGCCTGGCGGACCACCATCTCGGCGACCTCGGCGGGCAGGCTCGCCACCGGGGCCTCGCCCCGGGGAGAGGCGTAGCGGGTGAAGATCTCCAGGCCGAGCTCGGCGACGCGGTCGGTGTCGCGGTGGATCGTGACCTCGCACTCCAGAAACACGCCGCGCAGCTCGTTGTAGAGCTCCCCCGCCTCGACCTGCACGCTCGCGCGGGAATCGCGCTCGAGGTTGCGCACCTTCTGGGAGGCGGCGTAGGTCCACGACCACAGCCGCGGCCCGGGCTCCCCCTGCGGGGCCTCGCGCAGCACGTACCACAGCGGCATCAGGTGGGGCCACCCGCGGGGACCGGCCGTCGCGCAGGTGAGCGTGCGCTCCTCCGCCAGGAACGAGGCGACCTCGGCCTCGCCCATCGTGATCTGGTCGCGGCGACTCAAGCGGCCGGCGCGGCCGAGCCCGCGGCCTGCTGCTCGGAGATCCAGGCGAGGATCGCACGCGACCCCTTGATCACCTCGCCGTCGGCGGTCTTCAGCGTCGGCAGTTTCGTGTCGCCCGTCTGGGCCCGCAGCTCCTCCCGGGAGCCTTTGCGCAGGAACGGGATCGGGCTGCCGTGGCCGCCGATCACCTTCTCGTACTGGATCCCCGCCGCCTTCAGCGCTTCCTGGACGCGGCGACACGGATGGATCCGTGGGCCGCCTTCATCGCCGTGACAGACGAACAGCGTCGGGGCCTCTGCCATGCCCCAACCCTACGCGACGGCGGCCGCCGAGCTCGCCTCGCGCACGCGGGCGACCGCGGCCAGGATCGCCTCGCGGGCCTCCACGGGCTCGATCACGGCGGCGTCGCCGGCTTCCTTGAGGACCTCGCGCACGAGCCAGTCGACTCCCGCGAAGCTGAGCTCGACGATCACGGCGCCGTCCCGGCACTCCCCGACGACCCGTCTGGACTCGCGCGCCCACCGCGCTCGCTCGGGCGAGATCCACACGCGCGCCATCGCTGAGGCCGGCACCTCGCCGGTCCGCAGCCAGCCGTCGACCTCGGCGGCGGGGTCCACCTCGGGGCGCGGCTTGAACCGCTGGCCGGTGACGGTGACCTCCTTGATGCGGTCGAGGCGGAAGTGGCGGACGCCGTCACGGGTGGGGTCGAAGGAGGCCACGTACCAGCCCTCCCGCCCGTTGGTGAGCGCGTACGGCTCGACGGTGCGGGCGGTCAGCTCGTCCTCGTTCTCCTTGTAGTACTCGAGCTCGATCATCTTGTGCTGGGCGATCGCCTTGGAGATCAGGCGGGCCACGTCGGAGTCGTCCGCGCCGGTGGGCGCCACCTGCAGGCCCTGGTCCATCGGGTCCTCGCCGAGGGCCGCCACGATCTTCTCGCGGGCCGAGGTGAGCGAGCCCTCCGGGAGGTGCTCGCCGATCAGGTCGATCGCCGCCACCAGCGCCTTGGCCTCGACCGGCAGCAGGCGTGCGGGCCGGTCGAAGTTGTCGCTGTAGGGCTCGGGGTCGACCTCGATCTCCCCGTCGTCCTTGATCTCCGCGTACAGCACGTAGGAGCCGCCGCCGAAGTTCACGACGTTCAGCACGTTGACGTCCTCGCGCAGCTCCTCATCGCTGAGCTGCAGGCCCTCGCGCAGCTCGGCCGACGAAACCGGTTCGCCGGCCCGCCCGGCGCGGATCAGGATGCTCGCGAGCGTGACCAGCCGCGCGAAGCGCTCAGGACGGATCGCCGCCTCGGCGCGCCCGTTCTCGGCGTCGGCCTTCTCGGCCCGCCGTTCGGCACGGGAGCGCCCGGCGGAGGCGTTGCCCGCGGTGGATCCCTTGTCCTCGCCGGGAGCCCGGGCAGCGGACGCGGCCGCGGCCAGCGCGCCCTCGCGGTGGCGCTCCTGGAGCAGCTCCAGGCGGCGGTCGAACTCGCGGACGAGCTCCTCGGGGCCGAGCAGGCGCGCGTTGCCGCCCAGCCCCAGCACCCACGAGACGATCCCGCGGGGGTTGGAGTAGCTGGTCAGGAACACCGTCTCGCCGTCGTCGTGGCGGATCTCCCCGTAGCGCCCGAAGTGGCGTTCCACCTGCCACGCGATCCGCTCGGACACCTGGATCTCGGCGACGCCCAGCTCCTCGCCGAGCTGCCAGTCGGCCCGGTTGGCGTAGCCGCGCGGATCGAAGTCGGCGGGGCGGCGGAAGTCGTGCTCGGCCTTGGTGGCGTAGGAGACCTTCCCGCGGATCCGCGAGAGGCGGAACACGCGGATCGCCTTGCGCTCGTGCGAGTAGCCGAGCAGGTAGAACTGGCCCCCCTGGAAGATCAGGTGGTACGGATCCACCTTGCGCGGCCCCTCCTCGTCGCGCTCCATCGTGTAGTAGTCGAACAGGATCGTCTTGTTGCGGAAGATCGCCGTCTCGATCTTCGCCAGGCGGGCCGTCAGCTCGTGCCCTCCGGCGGAGCCGGTGATCCCCAGCGCGACCGAGCTCTGCTCGGGGGCGCGCAGCGGGCTTGGACGCCCCCAGGTGATCTGTTGCAGCGCCAGTCGCAGCGGCTCGGCATACGCGAATTCCCCGTCCAGCAGGCTGAGGGCGGTCTGCAGCGCGGCGAGCTCCTTGTCGGTGAACTCGATCGCCGGGAGGTGAAAGTTCTCCGGGCGCAGCGAGTAGTTCTCCTGCTCGGCGGCGCCGTCGGAGGGTCGCTCGACGGTGAGCTGGATG
>DATJBO010000237.1:0-22775 GCA_035515315.1 Solirubrobacteraceae bacterium | reverse complement strand
TTGAGCCCTTCTTCGTCGAAGATCCTGACCATCACCTTGGCGAGCGCGAGGTTGGGGTGGGAGGTGTGCGCGGTGTAGTGGTTCCAGGAGTCGGCCACTTCGCCGTAGACCTTCTTGCCCGCCGGCGTCAGCGCGCCGGAGCTGGTTCTGTACGCTTCTCCGCCCGCCTGGAGGGCCAGTGTTTTGGTGAGCTGTTCCCACGTCGTGGCGTTGTCGGGGTTGCGGCTCAGCTGCTTGCGGTAGCCGGCGATCTGCTTGGAGTAGCTCGCCCCGCCACTCCCTTCGCGGTTGTTGAGGCTGCTGACGATCCCGCCGCCGCCGAAGCCGCCGCCCACGCCGAAGCCGACCAGGCCGACCCCGATCAGGACGGCCAGGCCGATGTAGATCACGCGCACCGTGCGCCGGCGCCCGCGGCCTCTCAGGTCGAAGAGCATCAGCCGGACAGGTTCCTGTCCACGTGGTCGATTATCTGCTGCACGGTCTCTGGTGCCGGGTGATCCGCCGGCGGCGGGTGCGGTTCGCTGGCTCCAGCGCCGGCTTCCCCGGCCACGAAGGGCTCCGCCTGACCCGCACCGCGGTTCGAGCGCCCAACGATCGCTGCCACAAGGATACTCGCCTCGAACAGCAGATACAGGGGAACCGTCTCGAGCAGCAGCGTGATGAAGTCCCCCGGCAGGAACGCCGCGATGACCGCGCAGGTGAGGATCGCGTAGCGGCGGTTTTTGCGCAGCTGGGCCGGCGTCACCAGGCCTGCCCGGGTGGCACCGACGATCACCACGGGCACCTGGAACACGAGCCCCATCGCCAGCAGGATGGTCGCCGCGAAGCGGTAGTAGGGCGCGGCCTGGACGATGATGTTGAACTGGCCGGAGTTGAAGTTCACGAAGAAGCGCGTGGCAGCCGGCAGCACCACGAAGTAGCCGAACAGGACCCCGGCGATGAACAGGATCGGGACCGCCGTCAGCGGCGGTCTCACAGCTCGCCGCTCCTCCGGGCGCAGCGCCGGGATCACGAACCCGTAGAGCTGGTAGAGGATCACCGGCAGGGAGGCCACCAGCGCGAACGCGAGCGACACTCCGAGGGTGGTCGTGAACGGCTCCCCGACGCCCAGCGTGGCGGGGTTGTCCCCCTGGGGATGGCGGGGGATCCTCGCTACGTCGACCTTCAGCGCGGCCGCGAGCGCGAGCATCTGGGCCCGGGTGGCGGGGGTCACACCGCTCCCCGGCCTGCTCAGCGCGCGCAGCGCGGCCTGCGTGTCCTCGCTGACCTTCAGCACGCCCTGCTGGGCCAGCACGGCCTGCCCGACGGTGCCCTCGCCCTTGGCCACCTGCTTGCGGGTCTGGGCCTTGAGGGGGGCGTTGATGATGTGCAGCAGCGCGTGGTTCTGCCACAGGCACACGGCGAAGGCGATCGCCAGCGCGATCCCCCCGATGATCAGGCGCGAGCGCAGCTCCTCCAGGTGGTCGACGAGGCTGAGGTGATCCTCGTGGCCGATCGTTCGTATGGGGCCGACCATTCTCTGTCGCGGTTGAACCTACCATCGCCGCGCCGGGCCCCACGCAACCGGTCCGCCGGGATTTCTGCCGCGCTAAAGCGCCATAAACGGGCAGTCGATGACGTCTCAAAGGAACATGAGCACCGCGCAGGAACCCAACCCCCACGAGGACGGCCAGGTCCCGGCCCCCGAACAGGTCGATCTGGCGGTCGGCGCCAACCGCGTCGGCGGCCCCGCCGGCGAGGGCGAGCAGCTGCACGTCTGCTTCCACTGCTCGGGAGAGCTCGTCTACCCGCTGGACTGGGCCGAAGAGGGGGCCCGCCACTGGCGCGTGGTGCTGCGCTGCCCCGAATGCGAGGCACGCCGCGAAGGGGTCTTCGAGCAGACCGTGGTGGAACGCCTCGACGACGAGCTCGACCGTGGCTCGAGCGCCCTGCTGAGCGACCTGAGGCGCATGACCCACGCCAACATGTCCGAGGAAATCGAGTTCTTCGTACGTGCGCTCGAGGCGGACCTGATCACGCCCAGCGACTTTTAGTTGTAGCGCTCCACCACCGCGTCGGCGACGAGGTCGAGCAGCACCGCCCGCGGCCCGGCCAGTGTGCTGGCGAGCGCCGCCTTGGCCTCGGCGACCACCGCCAGCGCCCGCTCGCGGGCCTGCTCCAGGGCCCCCGAGGCGGCGATCCGTTCGCACAGCTCCTCCGCCTGCTCGGCCCCGGTGAGCGCGTGCAGGTCGATGCTCGCGAGCTCCTTGACGCGTTCGCGGGCGAGGATGAAGGGCAGCGTCACCGTGCCCTCGAGCAGGTCGTTGCCGCGCGGCTTGCCCGTCCGCTCGACCGGCCCCGAGACGTCGAGCACGTCGTCGAGCACCTGGAAGGCCAGCCCGATGCGCCGCGCGAACACGCCCAACGCATCCGCCAGCCCACGCGAGCGCTCAGCCGCCGACAACGCCCCCAGCCGGCACGCGGCCTCGAACAGCGCGGCCGTCTTCAGCGCGCAGCGCTCGAGATAGCGGTCGATCGACACCCGCGGGCAGTAGGCGTCTTCGCGCTGCAGCAGCTCACCCTCGGCCAGCGCCGAGCTCGCGTCCGACAGCGCCTGCAGCTGGGCCGGATCCCCGTTGCGCGCCAGCTCCGAGAAGGCCCGCGAGAACAGCAGATCGCCGGTCGCCACCGCCGCCCGCCGGCCGGCCTGGGCGGCCACCGTGGGGTGCCCCCGACGCAGCGCGGCGCCGTCGATCAGGTCGTCGTGCACGAGCGTTGCCGAATGCACGAGCTCGACCGCGACCGCGGCCCGCACCAGGCGCTCCTCGCCTTCCGGGATGGTCTGCGCCCCGCCGGCCGCCTCCGCCGCGAGCATCACCAACAGCGGCCGCAGGCGCTTGCCGCCCGAGGTCACCGTCGCGTGTGCCAGCCGCGCCAGCGGCTCCCCGGCCTCGGCGGTGACCTGCTCGAGGTGGCGCTCGACGCTGGCCATCTGCTCGCGCAGGACCTGGCCTCCACGCCGCAAGATGCGCTCCAGGCCGTCCACCGCCTGCGGCTCGTGGTGGGTGCGGTGCTCGGCGACGCTCATCGGCGGCGCGCCTCCACGACGGTGCCGGCGTGGATCGCCACGATGCCGCCGGCCAGCAGCACGCCCGCCACGCCCGTGATCCCCGCGCGCCCCATCTCCGCCGCCAGCTCCGCCGGTCCCGGAAACCGCCTCACAGAGCTTGGAAGGTAGCTGTAGGCCTCGCCCATCGCCTCCCCGGCGCCCTTCCCGCCGCGCGACACGAGCCTGGCGAGCGTGCCGACGAGACGTCCGAGCGCCGGCACGAGGCGGTCGAACCACACGCGGTAGAACAGCGACAGCGGCGCCCTCGTGGGGGTCGTCATCTCGAGCACCACCACGCGGCCCCCCGGGCGTACGACCCGGGCCATCTCCGCGAGCCCCCGGGGGAGGTCCTCGAAGTTGCGCACCCCGAAGGCGATCGTGGCCGCGTCGAAGCGGTCGTCGGGGTAGGGCAGCGCCATCGCGTCGGCCCATTCGAAGCGCGGCTCCACGCGCGGCCGCGCGGCGCCGTCGGCCGGGGGGCGGGCGCTCTTGGCGCGGGCGCGGTCGAGCATCGCCTCCGAGAAGTCGGCTCCCACCACCTCACCGCCGGGCCACACCCGTGCCGCCAGCTCGAGCGCCATGTCGCCCGTGCCGGTGGCGAGGTCCAGCACGCGCCCCCCCGGCCCCACGCCCGCGAGGTCGGCCGCCCGCGCGCGCCAGCGGTGGTGCAGGCCCGCGCTCATCGCGGTGTTCATCGGGTCGTATACGCGCGCGATGCGGTCGAACATCGTCCGCACCTGGTCCGCCCGGAGCCTGTCCGCACCCGCTCCCGGCCCGGCGGGAGCCGGGGAGCTATTTGCTCTCAGAGAGGAAATTGACGATCGCGTTGAACTTTGCGGGCGGCAGGTTCTTGAAGGGCGGCATCGGCGCGGTCGGGTTCACGAGCGTCCGTGCGATCGCCGACCGGTAGAGGCGCGCGCCGACGTGGGTCAGGTTGGGGCCCGGCCCGGCGTTGCCGTTGTCGCCGATCTTGTGGCAGGCCAGGCAGCCGGACTGGGCCACGGCTTTCTTGCCGGCTTCGTATTCGGCCAGCGTCTTGCCCCCGGCGGCGACGATCGACGGCGGCGTCGGCGCTTCGATCGCCGTCGGCGACCCGGCGTTGGCCCCTTGGTAGGTGAGGAACGCCATCGCCGCGATCACCACGATACCGGCGCTGGTCGCGATCGGGCGGCGCTCGGGGCGGCGCTCGGGGCCGCGGTCGTAGAACGGCAACAGGAACAGCAGGATCATCGCGATCGTCGGGATCCCGATCGTCGCGAGCGGCACGAGGCTCGGCGGCTTGATCACGCGCAGGACCTCGAACAGGAAGAAGAAGTACCACTCCGGGCGCGGCACGTAGGTGGTCGTGGTGGGGTTCGCCTTCGAGCCGAGCTCGGCTCCCAGCGTCAGCGACATCGCGATGATCACGGCCATCACCACGCACGCCATGACCGCGTCCTTGGTCACCGCGTAGGGGAAGAACGGCTTGCCCTGGGCCTTCAGGACCGAGTAGTCGCGGAGGTACTCCTCCTTCTGGCGCTGGTTCACGACAACCCCCCCGCGGGCACGGGCACGGCGCCGCCGGCAGTCCGGACCGCCATGCCGGCTAGACCTCCGCCTCGCGCAGCTCGGCCGCCTTCTTGGCTTTCTCCCACGGCGGGGCGGTCGTGCCGAGCTTCGTCACCAGGTACAGGTGGGCGCCGATCAGGGCGATCAGCAGCCCTGGTATCAGCAACATATGGATGGCATAGAAGCGCGACAGCGTGGTGGCCCCGAATTCCGAGCCGCCGCGCAGGAAGTCGCTCAGATACGGCCCCAGCAGCGGGCCGGTGCCGTTGATGTTGACCCCCACGATCGTCGCCCAGTAGGCGCGCTGGTCGAACGGCAGCAGATAGCCGGTGAAGGACATCACCATCGTCAGGATCAGCAGCACCACGCCGATCACCCAGTTCAACTCCCGGGGGTACTTGTAGGCGCCGAAGAAGAACACCCGCCCCATGTGCAGGAACACGAGCACCACCATCACGCTCGAGCCCCACTTGTGCATGCCGCGGACGAACTGCCCCAGGAACACGTCGTTGGTCACGTAGCGGATCGATTCGTAGGCGCCGCCGGAGGCGTCGGGGCGGTAGTACATCGCCAGGAACACGCCGGTGACGGCCTGGCTCAGGAAGGCGAACAGGGTCGCCGAGCCGAGCGTGTAGAACCAGTTGGTCCCCTTGGGGACCTTGCGGAACATCAGCCAGCGGGCGGCGCCGCTCAGCGAGGTGCGTTCGTCGACCCAGTCGACGACGTTGATCCCGGCCTCCTTGAGGTGCTCGTCCAGCCCGGCGCCGTTGGCTTCGCCCGGGCGGGGCGGCGGTTCCTTCAGCGGACCGGGGAGCGGGGGAGCTGGGATCTTCGGTGCCCTGGGCATCGCCGTCCGGTCAGCCCGGGCCTACAGTTTCTGCGCCCCCGGGCGCGACGGGTAGAGGTACTGCCCGACGCCGTCGAGCGGCTCGCCGGGGTCGCGGGGGGAGAATCGGCGCAGTTCCTTGTCCACGCTGAAGCGGGGGCCGAGCTGCACCTGGTCGCCGATCACGCGCGTGTAGAAGCGGTCCAGCGGCCGCACCGGGGGTCCCCCGACGGGACGGCCGAGCAGGTCGTACACGCCGCCATGGCAGGGGCAGATGAAGCGCTCGGCGGCGTCCACCCAGCGGACCGGGCAGCCGAGGTGGGCGCAGCGGTCGGAGATCGCCACGAACTTCGCGCCCCGGTCGTAGCGGTCGGTGTCGATCGCCGGGTTGAACTTGCGCACGTACACCGTGGTCTTGCCCGCTTCCCCGATGTTCGGTTCGAGCGTCAGCACCACCGGTACGTAGTTGAACTTGTTGAACTGGTCGACGGTCCCGACCGTTTCCCAGCGTGCCGGTTTGCCTTTGAAGATCGGACCGAGGCCGAGGCCGAGGGCCGGGAGCGTGAACGACGCGGCGGCGATCGCTCCCGCTGTGTTGGCGCCCACGACCATGAACCGCCGCCGGGTCACGGTCTCGCCCTCGAAGGCGCCCGGAATGCCCCTGTCGAGCGTGTACTTCGATTTCTGTCGGGCACGTCGGTCGGGCACCGGCGCACACAATATCGAGGCGAGCTCAACTCGCCGCGGCAGCATCCTCCGCGCATGTGCGCATTGCCGCGAGTGCCTCGGGCGAGCCGGCCCGCGCCAGCTCCTTGGCCCGCCGGTGCTGCGGGGTCGAGCCCCAGCCGACGGCCCGTCCCCCGGCCCGCCACACGGCCTCGGCGAGCTCGGCGGCGTCCCCGGCCTGAGCCAGCGCGCTCAGGGAGATCGTGTCGGCCAGCTCGCTGACGGCGCCCGTGTCGCCGATCGCCACCAGCCGGGCGAGCCCGATCGCGTACAGCTGATCGCCCGCCAGCAGGCCGAGGTCGGCTTCGGCGGGCGCCAGCAGGCGGGGCTCGCCGTAATGCACCAGGTAGCCCTCGTAGATCGCCTCGAGCAGCAGCTCGTACTCCTCGCGCCGGCCCTCCGCGCGGGGCCCTCCGGCCGCCAGCACGGCCGCCGCGCAGGGCTCTCCCGCGGCACCCTCGCCGAGCGCGTCCTCGCTGCTCAGCAGCTCCGCCAGCAGCCCCCTGCGGTCGGCCAGCAGGGCCCGCAGGCGCTGGAGGGATCCCTCCGGGGCGCCACCGGCGACGCTCACGGGCGGCCCCGCTCGGGCAGGGCGGCGAACGCCGCCGCCGCGGCCGCCAGCGTGCGTTCGATCTGCTCCTCGGTGTGGGCCAGGGACGGGAACCAGGCCTCGAACTGCGACGGCGGCGGGTACACCCCGCGCGAGAGCAGCTCCCGGCACCAGGCGGCGTAGGCATCCAGGTCGCAGCCCTTGGCCTCCTCGAACGAGCTCACCGGGCGCTCGCTGAAGAACACGCTGAACAGGCCCGTGACGCTCTGCACCTGGACCGGCACGCCGGCCTCCTCGGCGGCGGCCCGCAGGCCCTCGGCCAGCCTCGCGGTGATCGCCGAGAGGCGCACGTAGGCGAGCTCGTCGAGCAGCTCGAGCGTGGCGATCCCGGCCGCCATCGCGAGCGGGTTGCCGGACAGGGTGCCGGCCTGGTAGACCTCGCCGGCCGGGGCCAGCATGTGCATCAGGTCGCTGCGCCCGCCCACCGCGGCCGCCGGCAGGCCGCCCCCGATGACCTTGCCCATGATCGTCAGGTCGGCCGGCACTCCGGTCAGCTCCTGGGCGCCGCCCGCGGCCACCCGGAAGCTGCTGATCACCTCGTCGAGGACCAGCAACGCGCCGTTGGCGTCAGCCTGCTCGCGCAGCAGCTCCAGAAACCCCTCCCGCGGCGGGACGAGCCCCATGTTGGCCGGCAGCGGCTCGGCCACGATCGCGGCCAGCTCGTTCTGCTCGCAGGCCGCCCGCAGCGCCGCCTCGTCGTTCCAGGGGACCACGACCGTGGCCGCCGCGGCGCTCGCCGGGACCCCGGGGCTGGCCGGCAGCCCGTCGGTGGCGAGCCCCGAGCCGGCCTGCGCCAGCAGGCCGTCGAGATGCCCGTGGTAGGCGCCGGCGAACTTCAGCACCCGCTCGCGCCCCGTGAACGCACGGGCCACGCGCAGCGCGGTCATCGTGGCCTCGGTCCCGGAGGAGGTCATGCGCACCATCTCCACGCTCTCCATCCGCCGCACGACATCGGCGGCCAGCGAGACCTCGGACGCCGTGGGCGCGCCGAAGCTGGTCCCCGCCGCCATCGCCTCGGCCAGCGCGGAGAGCACGTAGGGATGGGCGTGGCCGAGGATCAGCGGGCCCCACGAGCACACGTAGTCCACGAAGCGGTTGCCGTCGACGTCCACGAGCTCGGCGCCCTCGCCCCGCTCGATGAAGATCGGCTCGCGCCCGATCGCCCGCATCGCCCGCACGGGCGAGTTGACGCCTCCCGGGATCACGTCCAGGGCGCGCCGGTAGAGCTCAGCCGAGCGGGTGTCGGTGAGCGAGGCGCTCATGCCTCGGCCCCCGGAGCCGTCGTGTCGCGCTCAGGGAGCGTGCTCGAACTCCCAGTTCTTGAAGTCCTCGGTGAAGTACAGCAGCCGGATCTTCTTGAACTCGGTGGAGGAGTACAGCGTGGTCCGTTCCTCGATCCCCGTCTGGGAGGCGATCGCATCGAGGATTGCGTCGCACTCCTCCTTGGAGCGCCCGTGGGCCATCGTGAACACCGAGTAGGGCCAGTCCTCGTAGGTGGGGCGCTGGTAGCAGTGGGAGATGCCGCGCACCGCGGCCATCTGCATCCCGACCTCGAGGATCTGCTCGTCGGGCACCTTCCAGACCCCCATCCCGTTGGCCGAGAAGCCGGCCCGGCGGTGGAAGAGGATCGCCGCCACGCGCCGCAGCAGGCCCCGCTCGCGCATCCCCTCGAGGTGCTCCAGCAGCCGCTCCTGGGGGATCCCCAGCTGGGCCGCGGCGGGAGCGTACGGTTCCTCCACCACGGGCATGTCCCCCTGCAGGGCGCGGATCACCGCGATGTCCCACTCGTCGTAGGGCTGACGCTCGAGCTCCACCGGCTCGCTGACGTTGCTCGCGGCGGCGAGCGCCTGCGTGTCCCCCTCCATCTCCAGGTCCATGCGGATCTTGAACAGCTTCAGGGTCGGCAGCTGGCGCACCGAGCTGGCACCGGATTCCCGCGCCAGTACCTCGAGCGTGCCGTCCAGGCCCAGCTTCGAGTCGGGCTCGGTGGCGATCGTGAACCACAGGTTGAACTCGTGGTTGCGCAGGTAGTTGTGCGAAACCCCCGGGTGGGCGTTGATCACCGCGGCGGCGCGGTGGGGATAGGCGGGGTCGACCTTGGCGGCCACCAGCATCGAGGAATAGCCGAGCGCCCGCGTGTCGAAGATCGGGGTGACCTGGCGGATGATGCGCTTGTCCAGCAGGTAGGCCGTGCGCGCCATCGCCTCGTGCTCGCCGAAGCCCTCCGCGGCCGCCAGCCGGGCCACCTCGCGGTAGGGGCGGGGGGCGATCGGGAAGCTGCCCTGCATCAGGTTCAGCAGGCGGCGGTCGAGGTCGTCGAGCGCCACGGCCGCGCCGCCGGTGCGACTGCGGAGCTTGGGGGTGGGCGTCCGCTCCGGCCCCGGCGTGGCCGCCGGGCCGGGCTCGCTCAGCTCTGCTCTGCCAGCCATCGGGCGGCGTCCTTGGCGTGATAGGTGACGACCACGTCCGCGCCGGCGCGGCGCAGCGAGGTGAGGATCTCGAGCACCACGGCACGCTCGTCGACGTGGCCGGCGGCGGCCGCGGCCTTAACCATGGAGTACTCCCCAGAGACGTTGTAGGCGGCCACCGGCACGTTGGTCTCGCGCTTGACGGCGCTGATCAGATCGCCGTAGGCGAGCGCGGGCTTGACCATCACCATGTCCGCTCCCTCCTCGACGTCGAGCAGCGCCTCGCGCAGCGCCTCGCGGCCGTTGGCCGGGTCGAGCTGGTAGCCGCGGCGGTCGCCGAAGGCCGGGGTCGAGTCGGCCGCCTCGCGGAAGGGGCCGTAGAAGGCGGAGGCGAACTTCGCTGCGTAGGCGAGGATCGGCGTTTCGGCGAAGCCCTCGGCGTCGAGCTCCTCGCGGATCGCCCGCACACGCCCGTCCATCATGTCCGAGGGCGCGACCATGTCCGCGCCCGCCCGCGCGTGGCTGACGGCGGTGCGGGCGAGTAGGTCGAGTGTCGTGTCGTTGTCGACCGACCCGTCCTCGTGCAGCGCCCCGCAGTGGCCGTGGGTGGTGTACTCGCACAGGCACACATCGGTGAGGATCACCAGCTCGGGCACCGCGGCCCTGATCGCGCGCACCGCCAGCTGCACGACCCCCTCCTCGTCCCACGCGCCGGAGCCGTGCTCGTCCTTGGCCGCCGGGATCCCGAACAGCATCACAGCGCCGAGGCCTAGCTCGGCCGCCAGGCGGGCCTCCTCGACTGCCGCCGACAGGGCCAGGCGCTCGACCCCCGGCATCGCCCCGATCGGCTGCCGGGGAGCCTGCACGACGTCGGCACCGGAGCTCACGAACAGGGGCAACACGAGCTGCCCGGCGCGCAGGTCGGTCTCGCGGACCAGCCCGCGGAGCCCCGCGCTCGACCGCAGCCGGCGCATGCGCGTCTGTGGAAAGGCCATCCTGCGCTTGAGGTTAGAGACTCGCGCGGGCCCGGGCGAGGCCGGCGCGGGCGATCAGGCCGTAGGCGACCGTCAGGCCGAGGAGGTGCGCGAGCGAGACCCACAGGCGCGGGCCCGTGTCGTTGACGGCGCAGTCGAGCGCCTGCAGGGCCGAGCGGAACGGGAACGCGAACGCGATCACGTCGATCGCGTGGTCCAGGCCGCCGGAGACCGAGCCCGCGGGCACGAGCGCGAGGAACGCCAGTGGCAGCGTGGCCAGCAGCGCGAGCAGGGATGCGGCGCGCACCTCCCTTGCGAGCACCCCGATCGCCACCCCGACGGAGGCGAAGGCGAGCGCGGCTGCGGCGAGGGCCGCCAGCCACAGCCCCGCACGGGACCACTCCAGCGCCACGAAGATGCCGATCCCGGCGAGCAGCGCGAGCCCCAGCACGAACGAGCACACGGCGGCGAGCAGGACCTTCTCGGAGATCAGCGCCTCGCGCGAGACGAGCCCCCGCAGCAGTCGCGCGAGCACGCCCTCCTCGCGCTCCAGGGCCACACTGCCCGCCGCCAGCAGCACGCCCACGAGCATCAGCGAGATGCTCACCGCGACGACCACCGCGAAGCGGTTCAAAGGCGTGCGGCGGCCGTTCAGGAGCCGGCTCTTGACCGCGATCGGCTGGCCGATGGCCGCCAGCACGCGCCTGCTGGAGTCGAGGTTCTGCGACGCGAAGCGCGCCACTTCGTCGATCTGGCGCAGCTGCGTGCGGGTCTTGCCGGGCGGCTCGCGGGCGATGATGCGCTCGAGCGTGGGGGGGATCGCCGCCAGGCCGATCGGCAGCTGGGCCACCCCGACTTCCTGCAGGTTCCCCCCGCGCAGCAGCCCTTCGATCGCGCTCGAGGCCACCCGCTGGATCTGTTCGGAGAACGCGAGGTTGCCCTTGGCGATGTCCGATTCGATCTCCGAGCGCACCAGCGACTGTTCGAGCGCGTTGCCGTTGTAGACCACTTCCAGGGGGGCTCGCTCGGAGCCCGAGGTCACGCGCGCGACGAGGCTGGCCGGGATCACGATCGCCGCCAGCACGTCCCCGCTCTTGACTTTCGCGACCGCGTCGGCCCGGCTGGAGGCTTCGACGGTGTCGGCCTGGCTGAGCAGTTCGTGGGCATAGCGGTCCACTTCGAGCTTCTTGCCGCCGAGGTGGATCACCTCGCCCGGCGGGGTCTCGTCGACGATCGCCACACGCGCACGCGAGGGGCCGCGCGACAGCGCCAGACCGATCAGCACCGCGATCACGACCGGGTACACGACCAGCAGCACCAGCAGCAGCCGCGAACGCCCGAGGATCAGAAGGTCCTTGCGCAGCAGCCACCTCATCCTCCGGTGCCCTCCCCGCCGCCCGGGCCCGCCCCGGTGCCCTCCCCGCCGCCCGGGCCCGCCCCGGTGCCCTCGCCGCCGCTGCCCGGGCCCGGGCCCGCCCCGGTGACCTCTCCGTCACCCGCGCCCGGGCCCCCCCGCAGGAAGCGCACGAGGGCCCGCTCGAGGTCACCGTCGGGCGGCTCTCCCCCCGCCGCCAGCAGCTCGGCGGGGGTCGCGTCGAGGCACAGCTCGCCCTCGTCGAGGACCAGCACCCGGCGCGCATGGCGGCGGACCTCGCTGACGTTGTGGGTCGAGTACAGCACCGCCGCCCCGCCCTCGACCAGGCCCATGATGAACTCCCACAGGCGCTCGCGCTGGCCGGGGTCGAGCGCCGCCGTGGGCTCGTCGAGGGCGAGCACCGCCGGCTTGGCGATCAGGGCCAGGGCCACGTTGACGCGCTGGCGGTTGCCACCCGACAGGTGCGCCAGCAGCTCGTCGGCACGCGGTGCCAGGGCCGTCTGCTCGAGCATCCGGTCGGCCGCGGCGCGGGGGTCCTCCACTCGTTCGAGGTGCGCGAACAGCTCGAGGTTCTCGCGCACCGACAGCCGCGAGTAGACGGCCACGCGCTGGGGCGCCCAGCCGACCCGCCCGGAGCTCACCTCGAAGCTGCCCCCGCTCGGCTCGGTGCTGCCGGCGACGATCGACAGCAGCGTCGTCTTGCCGGCGCCGTTGGGGCCGACCACGGCGATCAGCTCCCCGCTGCTCAGCTCGAAGCTGACGTCGTGCAGCGCCTGCAGGTCGCCATAGCGCTTGGCGAGCGCGCGGACGCTCAGCGCGACGCTCACAGCAGGTTGTTAGACGAGCGGTCCCACGGCTCGAAGGTCAGGTGACGGTGCAGGTAGACGGCGGTCTCGCGCAGCACGGCCAGGATCGGCAGGGCGATCAGGGCGCCGATCACGCCGTGCACCTGCAGCCCCAGCAGCAGCGCGAAGATCACCAGCAGCGGGTTGATGCGCAGCGTGTGGCCGAAGATCTGCGGCGCCACGAGGTGCCCCTCGAGCTGCTGCAGCCCGATGAACGTGAGCGTCACCCACAGCGCCGAGATGGGATCGGTGAACAGCGCCACGAGCACCGGCAGCAGCGCCCCGATGATCGGGCCCACGTAGGGGATCAGCTCGAAGAAGCCGTAGAAGATCCCGAACACCGCCGCGTAGGTGCGCCCGGCGTCGAAGATGCCGAGCACGCCGAGGATGTACATCGCCAGCGCGGCCGTCGCGCCCATGATCAGGCTGAACAGCAGCTGCCCGCCGACGTAGCGTGCGACCGCGTTCTGCACCAGCCACGGGTAGTCGTCGCGGGGCGTCCCGTCCCCGGGCGGCATCACGCGGCGCACCAGCCCGCCGATCCGGGCTCCGTAGAGCAGCATGTAGACCGACAGCACGAAGATCAGCACCAGATCGAACAGGGCACTCGCGACTTCGCTGAGCACGCCCCCGCTGAACGACACGATCGAGCCCGCCCCTTTGGTCGCTTTCTCACCCAGGGTCTGCAGCGCGGTTTTGCCCTGCTTGATGAAGTGCACGTGGATGCCGTGCTGGTTGAGCGTGCGCTGGAAGTGTGCGAGGTTCCTGTTGGCTTCCTTGGTGATGTGGGGTATGTCGTCCGCGAATTTGGAGACCTGATTGGAGATAGGGTTGGCGAGCAGGAACGCGATGCCGGTGACGATCAGGAAGAACGCGAGGTACACCACGAGGACCGCCAGCCCCCGCGGCAGCCGTCCGCGCGAGAGGAAGGCGACGACCGGGTTGAGGATCAGTGCGATCAGTCCGGCGACGATGAAGATCACCAGCACTTTCCCGGCCGCTTTGGCGATCGCCCACAGCCCCACGAGCGCCAGCGGCAGGACCACCAGCTGCACCCACCTCGGCACCACCACGCGCTCCGGCTCCGGCGTCGCGACCCGCTCGGCCGTGGGCTCCTCGGACGGGGGCTCCTCGGACGGGGGCTCTCCCACCAGCACCCGCTCCTCGCTGGTGGGCTCCTCGGACGGCGGCGTTGGTGGCTTCTCCGAGACGCCTCTCACGCTGTTCCCACCATCGCCAGAGTATGGCTGAGCCGCAGGCGTCCCCCGCCGGGCCGGGGAAGGGCACGAGCCTGCTGTTCGTCGGCGACGTGGTCGGCGGGATCGGCCGGCGCACGCTGCTCGACTGCCTTCCGGTGCTGCGCGAGCGCTACGACCCCACGTTCGTGATCGTCAACGGCGAGAACGCAGCCGGAGGCCTCGGGATCACGCCGAAGATCGCCGACCAGATGTTCGCGGCGGGCGTCGACGTGATCACGCTCGGCAACCACACCTTCCACCGGCGCGAGATCTATCCGTACCTCAACGGCGGCAGGCCGATCCTCAGGCCGGCGAACTTCCTGCGCACCCAGCCCGGGCGCGGGGCGGCGATGGTCGAACGCGACGGGGTGCGGCTCGGGGTGGTGAACCTCAGCGGGAACCTCTACCTGCGCGCGGGCCGCTCGGCCTTCAGCGAGATCGAGGCGGCGCTCGGCGAGCTGGGCGACGCCGACCAGGTGCTCGTGGACATGCACGCCGAGGCGACCTCGGAGAAGGTGGCGCTGGGGTGGCACCTCGACGGCCGCGTGACCGCCGTGGTGGGAACGCACACGCACGTGCCGACAGCCGATGCCCGTGTACTACCCGGCGGGACCGCCTACATCACCGACGTCGGCATGACAGGGCCCCGGGGCGGCGTGATCGGCGTCAAGCGCGAGCAGGCGATCGAGGCGCTGCTCACGCAGATGCCCACCCGCTTCGAGACCTCCGAAGAGGACCCCTGGCTGATGGGCGTGCTGATCAGGTGCTCAGCGCCGCTGCGCGCGGAGTCGATCGAGCAGGTTCTGATGCCGCGTCCCCAGCACGCGCCGGCACAGGGCTGAAGCGGCCCAGCAGGGCGACGATCGCCAGCCCGAAGAACCACGGTATGTAGAGGTAGAACCAGTGTTCCATCGCGAGCTCCACGGCGAGCACGATCGCCGCGCAGCCCGCCGCAAGGCCGACCAGGTCGCCGCGCCGCGGGACCACCGCCAGCAGCACCGCCAGGCCCGCCGCGAACAGCTCGACCGCGAGCTCCGCGCCGTGCCAGCCGTAGAGCCCCCACACCGAGAAGGGGGAGTCGCGGTTGCCCTGGTAGACGAGCGTGCGCTCGTAGATGGTGTGCAGCGAGTCGTGCCTGACGGCCGGGATCATCGCCAGCCCTCCGAACAGCAGGAAGCCGGCCGCGAACATCGCCAATGAGCAGGTGCGCCGGCGCGCAGGCAGTCCGCGCAGACCGTCGGTCGCGAGGATCGGGGCGAGCGCGAGCGGGGCGAGCTTGGTCAGCGCCGCGAGCGCGGCGAACGCGCCGCGGGCAAACCGCGCCAGCCCGGACGGGTAGCAGGCGGCGAGCAGGGCGGCCAGCACGGTGGCTGCCACGAGGGTGTCGTTGGCGTTGCTCTCCAGCGCGAACAGCGTGAACGGGTAGGAGGCCCAGGCGTACGCGAAGGCGATGCCGAGCGTGGGGCCGCGCATGCGCCGGCCGAGCAGGAACAACAGCCCGACCGTGAGCAGATCGAAAAAGATGGCCGCCGCGTGGGCGGCCGGCAGGTCGTCCCAGCGCCCGCTCCAGCCGAAGATCTGCTGGAACGGGACGTACGCCTCGTAGTTGAACGACCCGTAGGTGTCGCCGTGTTCGTTGTCGGCCGGATAGCCCCCGTACAGCGGCCGGTCGGCTGTGATTCGGTGGGCCCCGATCACGCCCGCGTAGCCGACGTCGATCACGTTCGAGTCTGTCACGTTGAGGCCCACCCGGAAGCCGACCAGGAACACGAGCGCGACCGCCAGCCACGGAGCCGGGACCAGCAGGCGAAGTGGACCGGGCGGCCTCGCGCCCGCGGCCCGCCTGCGCAGCAGCCACAGCATGCGCGCCAGCAGGTACAGCAGCGGCGGGTAGGCGAGCGGGACCGAGGCGTAGATGTGGGCGTGGTTGAAGAACGCCAGCGACACCGAGAACGACAGCAGTACCAGCAGGTCGAGGTGCAGCAGCGACAGGGGGCGTCGGGGATTGACGAACGGGAGCACGAACAGCAGGCACAACGGAAGCCAGATGTAGAGCGCGTTGACGTGCTCGCCGAAGGCGCCCCGGTAGCCGCGGGCCATCGTCCAGGCGACCTGGAAGCCGCTCCACGCTTCCAGCACCCGCCCGGTGGGGTCGGCGATGATCACCTGCGCCAGTTCCTTGTGCCCGCCGCGCGCGAAGAAGCTCACCTGCCAGCGCTCCGGGCCCTTGGTGTAGACCGCCCCGTATGAGCCCGGGTGCCCGCGGCGCGCGTCGCGGACCTTCGACACGGCGCGCGCGATCGCCAACGCCCGCCGCGCGGACAGCGTGCGGCCGTGCATCGGCGTGCTCGACAGCGCGACCTGGATTGGCGATTCGGGCACCGGCTGGACCGACAGCGAGGCGGCTCGGGCGCCGGCGGGCAGGCCCAGCGCGAGCACGGCGCAGAGCACTGCCGGGAGCAGGCGTCTCACTTCTGTTCGATGCTAACGGGACTCGGATGGGACACGTCGAAGTGCTCGAGTACGAGCGGGGCGACATCGCGGATGGACCACTGGGAGGGCTCCTGGGCGGGCAGCGCCAGGCCGCTGAACAGCAGTGCCCCGAGCGAGTCGCAGGCGTGCAGGGAGCCGTGGCTGCCGCCGCCGACGTGCGCCTGGCGGCCCCAGTCGATGAACTCGAACCCGGCCGCGGCCGACAGCAGCACCTCTCCGGAGGTCGGGCAGCTGAGCGCCGACCACACCCGCGCCAGCGCATCCGGATACTCCGGCATGGCCAGCACCCCGTCGCGCACCTGCGCCCCGAGCACCTCGAGCTCGCCCTCCACGCTCCAGCGCCGTCCGCGCGGATCCTGCAGGTCGCCCTCGGGGGCGAAGCGCAGCTCGCCCCGCTGGGGGCTGGCGAGGACCCCCTCCCGGGGGGCTTCGTGGGCATCGCGCTCGAGCCACATCACCAAATCCACGCCCTCGATCGCCAGCGCGCGGGTTGCCACGGAGGCACGCATCGCGTCGCGCTCGGACTCGCGCAGCGCGTACACCATCGCAGCCCGCTGCGAGGGGCACACGGCGATCCGCGGGTCGGGCTCGGAGCCGCGCCCCTGGCGTGCGGGCCCCAGCACTCCCAGCTCCGAGAGCTCGTCCTGCAGGGCGATCTGCGCGGTGACGGGCGCCTGGGAGTGGTCGGCCATCACGATCATCGCGTGCTCGTCCAGGAACCGCTCTACCCCCCCGCCGGCGTTCATCACCCGCGCCAGCTGGAGGTCGGCCTGCGCGATCGAGTGGATCTGGGCCTCGGGCCCGCGCTTGTGGGAGTACCAGTCGTTGTCGGGCAGCGACAGCAGCAGGAAGTCGAACAGGTCGTGCTCGACGAGGTAGGAGGACACGCAGCCGGAGTGGCGGTCGCGGACGCCGGGCATGCCGAGGTTCGAGCGGCAGCCGGTGCGCCGGGAGGCGAAGATGTCGGCGTAGAACAGCTCCCGGGGCCCTAGCACGGGGTGGCGCATGATCGCGGCTGCCATGCGGGTGAGCGCGGAGTCGCGCTGGGGCTCGTGGCGGTGGCGGCCCCGGTACATGAGGTAGGTGGTGCCGGCCGTGCGCACGTCGGCGTCGTCGAGGACCTCGAACACGGTGGGCGTCTCCGCGCTGAGGTGCGCGCGGTTCATGTTGTAGACGGTGTCGGTGAGCTGGCGGGCGATGCCGAAGCGCTGGGCCGCGCGGAAGCTCGAGCCGTACTCCACGTAGCGGTCCTCCTCGCGGTGAAACCAGTTCATCGCCGGGATCAGGTGCCCGTCCTGGGCGGCGCCAGTGACGATCGAGGCCGCGCACACCGGCGTCACCGAGGGAAACGCGGCCACGCAGTCGGGCACGTAGTGGCCCCGCTGGAGGATCCGCTCGAGCATCGGCGCCGTGCCCGCGCCGATCGCCCGCTCGAGCATCGCGGGCGCCATCGCGTCGATCACGCACAGGACCAGCTTCGAGGGCCCGCCGGCCCGGGCGGCGCCCATCAGCGGCGCAGGATGCGCAGGCCGGCGTACTTCTCCGTGGCCCTCGCGCGGGTGCGCACCAGCATCCACGCGAGCACGGCCACCAGCACGTAGCCGAGCGGATGCAGTACGGCCATGAGCGCGGCCGCCACCAGGGAGGCCGCGTCGAGATACACGGTGAGCGCCTCGCGGGCGCTGCGGTCGCCGAGGCGCGCGCGGGCCCCGAGCATGATCGGGGCGACCACCCGCTGGGCCAGCGCCGCCGCGGCGATGCCGCCCAGCAGCCCCGGCCACCAGGCGTCGTGGTGGGCGGCGAGCGTCCCCGCGAACATCAGCCCTCCGGCCCCCAGGGCGAGGCCGGCGAGCGACGCGGCCAGGGGATCGGCCTGCCGTCGCGGGGCCCGGGGGTCGAGCAGCGGCGCCAGCCCGAGGACGAGCTGGGCGACGTACGCCAGCACGAGCGTCACGGCCACCACCAGCAGCCACCAGGCTTCTTCCAGGAAGGCGAACGGCCCGGGGCTGAAGTCCACCCCCAGGGCGCCGGCGGAGGCGAGCGCCCCGGCGAGCAGCAACGGCAGGAAGGGGCGGAAGCCGCTGGCCGCGCCGAGGCCGGCGCCCAGCCCGATGTCGAAGAAGATTCCGTGCATGCAGGGGGGTCGTCTGAGACGATACGCGAATGGGCAAACCGAGCAGGACGGGCCCGGAGGGGCGGGGCACCCGTCCCGCCGCTCACGAGCTGGCCCGCTACGAGGCGCTGTTCGCCACACGCACGCGGGGCATGAAGAGCTCGGCGATGCGCGAGATGATGGCCCTGACCGAGCGCCCGGACGTGATCTCGCTGGCCGGAGGGCTGCCCGACACGAGCACCTTCCCGGCGGAGCGTTTCGCCAAGCTGATGGCGACGGTGGCGGCCGAATCCACGGCCCGGGCCCTCCAGTACGGGCCCACCGAAGGGATGCGGATCACGGTGGAGGCGATCGTCGAGGTGATGGCTGCCGAGGGCACGCCGGTCGACCCCGACAACGTGATCGTCACGACCGGCGGCCAGCAGGTGATCGACCTCGTCTGCAAGACCTTGATCGACCCGGGCGATGTGATCGTGGCGGAGGCCCCCACGTATCCGGGCGCCGTGCCCACCTTCAGCGCCTACCAGGCCGACGTCGAGCAGATCGACGTGGACGAGGAGGGGATGCCGATCGACGAGCTCGAGCGCACGCTCGACCGCCTCGCGGCCGAGGGCCGGCGCCCCAAGTTCATCTACACGATCCCCAACTTCCAGAACCCGTCGGGGGTAACGATGTCACTGCCCCGCCGCCGGCGGCTGGTGGAGGTGGCGCGCGAGCGGGAGCTGCTGGTGCTCGAGGACAACCCCTACGGGCTGCTGCGCTACGACGGCGAGCCGCTGCCGACGCTGTACTCGCTCGACGCCGAATCGCTGGGGCGGGCGGGGGCCACGGACCTGGTCATCTACCTCGGCACGTTCTCGAAGATCCTCTCCCCGGGACTGAGGCTGGGATGGGCTGTGGCTCCAAGGCCCGTGCTGGAGAAGCTAAACCTCGGAAAACAGGGAGCCGACCTGTGCGCCTCGCCGGTGACCCAGATGTTCGTGGCGGCCTACTTCCGCGAGCGCGGCCGCGGCGGACGCCCGGCGTGGGAGGAGTACGTGGACTCGCTGCGGGAGCTCTACAGCCACCGCCGGGACGTGATGCTCGAATCGCTGGAGGAGCACTTCGGCGACGGCGCCCGCTGGACCACCCCGCGCGGGGGGCTGTTCGTGTGGGCCACGCTGGACGAGCGGATCGACACCGAAGACCTGTTGGCCCTCGCCCGCAAGAGCGACGGAGTGGCGTTCGTGCCGGGACGTGCGGCCTACATGGACGGCCGCCGGGGCTCCTCCTCGATGCGCCTGAACTTCGCCGGCGTGCCCGAGGAGGACATCCGCGAGGGTATCCGGCGGATCGGCCGGGGCGTGCGCGACCAGCTCGGCCTGCTGGGCACGCTCACGGGCTCCCAGCCGGCCGCGCCGCACACGCGCGCGCAGCAGCACCCGGACGCGGGGACCGACAAGCCCGCGCAACCGATGGCGGACGTCGTAAAGCTCCCTCGCCGCGAGGACCCCCCGCAGGCACGCCGCCGCGGCGACCGATGAGCGGCGCCGCGCACAGCGAGCGATGAGGCGCCGCGCACAGCGAGCGATGAGCGCCGGCGGGCGACGCGGCCGGCGATGAGCGCCCGCAGGCGGGTGGCGGTCCTCAAGGGGGGCCGCTCGCTGGAGCGCAGCGTCTCGCTGCGGTCCGGGGCCCAGGTGCAGGACGCGTTGACGGGGCTCGGCCACGAGGTGATCGCGATCGACGTGGGCGAGACGTTCGTGCCCGACCTGCTCGAGCGGGGAGCCGAGGTGGCGTTCGTGGCTCTGCACGGACGCGAAGGTGAGGACGGCACCGTCCAGGGCCTGCTGGAGGCGCTCTCGATCCCCTACACCGGCTCGGGACAGGCGGCCTGCATGAGGGCCACCGACAAGCTGCTGGCCAAGCTGCTGATGCGCGAGGCCGGGATCCCCACCCCGCCGTTTCACGCGCTGCGGGAGGACTCGATCAAGGAGTTGGGGGCGGCGGCGGCGTTGGAGCGGATCCAGGAGGACATCGGGATGCCGCTGGTGGTCAAGCCGGCGCGGGGGGGCTCGGCGCTCGGCGTCAAGTTCGCCCGCAACGCCGAGGAGCTTCCGAAAGCGATGGTGGGGGCCTTCTCCTACGACCGCACGATCCTGCTCGAACGCTACGTCCGCGGCCGCGACCTGGCCGTGTCGCTGCTCGAGGGGCCGGACGCCGGCTCCGGCGCCGTGGCGCTGCCCGTCGTGGAGGCGGTCCCCCGCGAGGAGGAGTTCTACGACTACGAGTCTCGGTACGAGATCGGGATGACGACGTTCGTGTGCCCGGCGGAGCTGCCCGAGGAGACCACCGCGCGCGCCCAGGGGCTCGCCGCGCGGGTGTACGAGCTGCTCGGCTGTCACGGGCTCGCGCGGGTGGACCTGATGCTCGAGCGGGGGACCGAGAAGCTGTGGGTGCTCGAGACCAACGTGGTGCCGGGGATGACAGAGACGAGCCTGCTTCCCCAGGCGGCCGACGCGGCGGGAATCGCCTTCGAGGAGCTCGTGGAGCGGATCCTGGCGAGCGCCTGGAGCCGCTAGCTCCCGGCCCGGGAGCTCGGTCGCGGGCGCGCTCAGCTGTCGCGGGCGCGCTCAGCCGTCGCGGGGCGCGCTCAGCTGTCGCCGGCCGCGAAGTCCTCGGGGGAGACGCGGTCGAGGAACTCCTTGAACTTCTCGACCACGTCCTCGGACTCCTCGACATCGTGCTCGAACTCGATGGCGGACTCCGAGATGACCTCCTCGGCCGCGTAGATCGGGGCGCCGGCGCGGACCGCCAGGGCGATCGCGTCGCTCGGGCGGGAGTCGATCTCCAGCTCGCGCCCGCCCACGCTCAGCGTGATCGAGGCGAAGAAGGTGTTCTCGCGCAGCTCTGTGACGGACACCTGCGTACATTTGACGTCGAGCTCGCCGAGTATGTCGCACAGCAGATCGTGGGTCATCGGTCGCGGCGTGCCGGCTCCCTGCAGCTTCATCAGGATCGAGGCGGCCTCGGGATGCCCGATCCAGATCGGCAGGAACTTGTTGCCGTCGACCGTCTTCAGAAGCACGATTGGCTGCTTGCCAACCATGTCGAAGCTGACGCCGTAGATCACCATCTCCTGCACGCGGGGTCCTCCGAGAAGGGGGTAGCCAGAGTATAGGTGTCGGCTCACACCGCCGACGTGGACGAACCCACGCGGGCGTGCCCTGGAGGACGCGTGCGGCTGGGGCCTCTCAGCGGAAGCTCCAGAGCTTGTTTCCGAGGAAGTTCAGGGGCATCGAGGCGATCACTGCCATCGCCTGCGCGATCACCTTGTCGATGCCGGCTCCCTGCACGAACACGGTCAGCAGCAGCAGGCTGCAGACCTCGGCCACGAGACTGACGATCAGAAAGCGCACCGCCTGAAAGCGCGCGAGCCCCTCACGCGCGTCGAAGGTCCAGAAGCGGTTGAGCACGAAGTTGTTCATCACGGCGACCAGCCAGGCGATGACCGACGCGACCCGGAAGTCGATGCTCGCGGGATGCACCAGCAGCGTGTAGACGACCAGGTTCACGACGAACCCGACCGCCCCGACGATGCCGAAGCGCACCAGCTGCAGCCAGTTGGCCGGCCGGCGCATGCCGTGCAGAAGTCGCACGTGCGGCCTCAACTCGACTGCCGTATCTTGCGCGGGCATCGGATCAGGGTAGCGACCCCTACGGGCGGACACTGACGCTAGCCTAGAGCCAATGCGTCTTGCTGCGAAGGCGACCGGGGGGCTCGGCTGCCTATTGGCCGTCGTACTGCTGGGCGGCTGCGGTGAAGCGCGCGTCGGCTCACCCGCGACCGCAGCGACCGGCGTGAAGAGGGCGAGCAACCAGGCTGTCGATCCGAAGCCTGGCGAAGGGGTGGTGGGCTCAGCGACCAATGGCTCTCCGGATAGCACCAAGGAGGCCGCCGATCCGCTGGAAGCGGACAGCTATCCGGCGCCGGCTTCGGTCAAGCACGTCAGTGCCGCGACGCCGAGCAAGGCCGGCGAAGCGATCGTCGCCGCGGGTGCGCCTTCGAACGCGGAAATTCGCAGTGAGCTTGCACAGATGCGCGCGGTCCAGAGCAGCGACAGCCGCGCTCACAAGCTGGATCTGACCCCCGTGCCCGGCGGGGAGTCGGTCGGCGGCGCGGGCATAATCCCGATCCCAACCGGCGTCCCGGAAGTGGTGCAGAAGGTGATCGCCGGGGCGAACGAGATCGCGGACTTCCCATACGTTTACGGCGGCGGGCACGCCTCGTTTGTTGACAACGCTTACGACTGCTCTGGGTCGGTGAGCTATGCGCTCGCGGCCGGCGGGCTGCTGGGCGCGCCTGAGACCTCCGGCGAACTCGAGCACTGGGGTGTGCCCGGTCCCGGCAGATATATCACCGTGCTCGCCAACGCCGGACACACCTACATGTATGTCGACGGCATCCTCTACGACACCGCCGGGCGCAGTGGGGTGTACGCCTCACGCTGGCAGGTGGCGCCGACGAACAACGCCGGCTACGTGGTGCGCC
>DATJBO010000236.1:0-9739 GCA_035515315.1 Solirubrobacteraceae bacterium | reverse complement strand
CGATCTCCAAGCGCCGGCGCAAGCTGCAACGGCAGGCGCTGAAGCAGGGCGGGCGCCTGTACGCCACCCCGACCAAGAAGTTCGTGCCCAGCACCGGCAAGGTGTACGCGCGGGCCCACCGCAGGGCGCTGCGGCGAGCAGGGAGGTCCCTCAGCTGACCGACAGGATCGTCAGCGAGCGCGTGCCCCGCGGCAGCGTGACCGCGACCAGATCCCCGCTCTGCCGTCCCATCAGCGCCGCGGCGAGCGGCGATTCGGCCGAAACCCGCCCCTCCGAAGGGGCCGCTTCGCGTGAGCTGACGATCCGCCAGGTCTGCTCGAGGCCGTCCTCGTCGCGGACCACCACGGTGGAGCCGAACCCGACCGCGCCGCCCCCGGCGGCGGACTCCTCGACCACCACCGCACTGGCGATCTTGTCCCTCAGCCGCTGGATGCGCGTCTCGAGGTGGGCCTGCTCGTTCTTGGCGTCGTGGTACTCGCTGTTCTCCTTCAGATCGCCCCATTCGCGGGCCGTCTTGATGCGCGCGGCGATCTCGCGGCGGCCATCGCCCTCGAGCTCCGCGAGTTCCGCCTGCAGGGCCTGAAGACCCGCCGCCGTGGTGAGGTTGCCCGGCTCGTTCATGTGGCCCAGACTAGCTGTGCGCCTAGAAGTAGGTGCTCGGGGGAGACGACAGCAGCGCGTAGATCTGCACGAGGGCGCTCTGCACGAGCAACTGGGCCGTGGCCGGGGAACCGGCCACGAACAGGTTGTTCGCGAGGCGCAGGTGGGTCCAGGCGTAGTCCACGTAGGCCTGCGCGATCCGGGCGCCCGGGGGGTCGTGCGTGACCGAGTCGAGATACAGCAGGTTGCGGAAGTAGACAGAGGTGAAGAAGGGGATTTCTTCGCCGAGCAGCTGGGGGGTGAAGTAGGCGAGGGCCGCCTCCGCAGTCTGGCGGGCCTGGTACAGGTATGCCCCCTGGTGGGTCGCTTGGTAGAGCAGCGTCCCGGCACCGATCATGCTGCCCTGGTTGTAGCTCCAGAGCCTCGGTTCGACCAGGCCCCGGCGGTTGACGTGGTCGGCGTAGAGCCCGTCCGGCGTGAGCAGGCAGGTCCGCACCCACGTGTACGCCTTTTCGGCAAAGCGCAGGTATTCGGGGTTGTGGGTCAGCCGGTAGAGCTGGGTCGCCAGCTCCGCCGCGGGGGCCGTGGTGACGGTGTTGCGTTCGTTGTTTTCGGCGAGGTTGGAGAACGGGATGCCCCCCGGACACCCGAGTGCCGGGTCTTCCTGCCAGCCGGCCATCTCGAAGGCCATGATCCCCTCGGCGCTGCCGAGCAGCGGCTGCGCGCGCGTCAGCTCGTACAGCCGCACCAGCTCGAGCGCGACCCAGTCGTTGTCGTCGTAGTACTTTGCGCCGCCCGGGCCGGCGGGGGGTGCCACGGTACCGTCGAACGCCGGGAGGCTGCTCGTGAAGGTGCCTTCCGGGGCGGCCGAGTTGTCGATGTCGAGGTAGTTGTTGAGCCCGGTCAGGCGGGCGTGGAGTTCCCGCGAGAGGTTCACGCCCAGATGCGGGATGAAGGCCATGCTGACGGTGGCGGCAAACGCCTGGGAGAACGGCCACAGGTAGGAGAACGGTTCGCCCAAGTACAGCCCTGAGCCCTTGATGTAGTAAGCCTTCTGCATCGCCTGGAAGCTGACCAGCGCTCGGGCCGGATTGCCGTGGAGCACCGGCTTGCGCTTCTTCTTCGACGTGCCCGCCGCCGCGTGCGCGAGCGCGAGCTCGCCGGAGCCCGGACGCAGCGCGGGCCGCTTTGCGCCGGCCGGATACGGCGAGTGCCGCGCGGCTTCCCGCCCCTTGCGCGCGGATGCCGCCGCGCCTGAGGCCGCCGGGGCGGCCAGGGCCGCGGCAGCGAGCGCCCCGGCCAGGATCGCCACGGGGATGCGTGAGGAGCGGATGGGGCTCATCGTCAAGCGAAAACAGCCGGCAGCGGCGTTCGATTTGGTCCCTTCCCCCCCGGATGCGGGATCCCTCCTCGGCGGCTCGGGATCCGGGCCGGGCGGCCCCGGGACCTGAGCGGCACCCCGTGGGCTTCGACTACGCGGCCGTCGGCCACGTCACCGTGGACATCCTGCCCGGGGGCGAGCGTCGGGTGGGGGGCACGGCCTTCTACAGCGCGATCCAGGCCGCGAGGCTCGGCCTCAGCGCCGTCGTGGTGACCCGCGGCGTACCCGGCGAGATCGAACAGCTGCTGGCGCCCTACGCGGAGGAGCTCGAGCTGAGGGTCAGCGCCGCGGAGCGGACGACGAGCCTCGACACCGCCGGCTCGGGCCCCAAGCGGCGCCAGCGCCTGCTGAGGTGGGCGGGAGAGATCGCCGCGGAGCTCGCCCCGGACGCCGGGATCGTGCACCTGGCCCCGGTGGCGCGGGAGATCTCCTTTTACCGGCGGCGCGCGGGGACGTTCGTGGGGCTCACGCCGCAGGGGCTGGTGCGGAGCTGGAGCGGACCGGGCTCCGAGATCGAGCTCGTCCCTACCACCCCCGCGCAGGAGGCGCTGGGAGCTCTCTGCAGCGCGATGGCGCTGAGCGTCGAGGAGCGCGACAGCTGTGCCCGGCTGATCGCCAACAGCCTCGGGGCCGGGGCCGTGGTAGCGGTCACGGCGGGTCCGGCGGGGGGAGCGCTGCTGCTCCCCGACGGGTCAGAGCTGGAGATCGGCGGCCCCAGGGTGGCCGAACCCACCGACGACCTCGGAGCGGGCGACGTGTTCGCGGCGGCCATGTTCGTGGAGCTCTTCGACGGCGCCGCGCCGGCTCGCGCGGCGGCCTTCGCCGCGGCCGCGGCGGCGGTGAGGCTCGAAGGTGCCGGCCCGGGCGCGATCGGGGACAGGGCCACGATCCGGCAGCGGCTGGGCAGCACCTAGATGGGGGCTGCGGTCAGGGGCCAGCCGGCAGTGGCTAGCCCTTCTGGCTCGCGGGGGTGCTCGCCGCCGTCAGCACCCGCTCCAGCCGGGCCAGATCGACCTCGTCGGGGCAGCCGGCCACGCGCGCGGCGAGGAGCAGGCTGCCGGCCACCGGGGGGGCCTCGACGCGGACTATCTGCGCGCCCGGGGCGGCCGTGCTCACCTGGCGTCGCAATGGCGCCGTGAACACCTCGCCCGAGCGGAACACGCTGCCGATCAGGCCCACGGGGAACTCCTGCCCGGCCAGTCCGGCCCGGTCGACGACCGCCGTCACCTGCTGTCCGAGCTCCCGCGCACCCCGCTCGTAGATCTCGCATGCAACCTCGTCGCCGTCGTCGGCGATCCTGCCGCTGTGCACGGCGAATGCCGCGATCTCGGACTTCGTGAGCGGCTTCGAGTACACGAGGCTGGCCAGCGCCTCGACGCTCGGCACGTCGAAGAACTCGACCAGGGCGCCGCTCAGCGAGGTGGGCGGCCCCGACGCCTCGCGGTCACGGAGGGCCGCCTTGATCGACTGGACGCCGAACCAGTAGGCGCCCCCCTCGTCGCCGAGCAGGTGCCCCCAGCCGCCGGCGCGCCACGAGCCCGCCGGTCCGACGCCGAACACGTTCGACCCGGTCCCCGCGATCACGGCGAGGCCGTGGGAGGCACCGGTGGCCACAGCCCAGGCGCCGACCACGTCGTTGACGACCGTCCAGGCCTCGGTGCGGGTGCGGTGCAGGTGCTCGGCGACGGCGAGGGTGTCGGTCCCTGCGACCGCCAACACGGCCCCCGCGAGGTCGCCGTCGGCGATCCCGGCGCTCCGCATGGCCTGCTCTGCAGCGCCCAGCAGCGCCCGCACGGCCGCTGCGGGGCCGATCGCGTCCTCGTTGCTGGGCCCCGCGTGGCCGAGGTGGACGGCGCCGGACTCGATGTCGAGCACCGCTGCGAGCGTCTTGGTCGCGCCTCCGTCGATGCCGAGCAGGAAGCGGCCAGGCACGCGGGCGGCCGCGCGGGTCAGCTCGGGCGGCAGGACGACGAGCGATTGGCGCTCCATGAAGGGCCATCCTTCCACGAGCACTGGTCGCAGCCGTGGCGGATCCGGACGACCGCGCCCCAGTGGTCGCAGGTCGGCCCGGTCCGCTGGCCGATGTCCGGCGAGGCGAGCGAAACCGGCGAGGATCAGATGGGGGCGCAGTAGGGTGCTCCGACGGGGATCCCCGACGATGCGAGGCAACCGGACAAGGATCGTGATGGCGGGAGTCGCGGTGACCGCCGTGGCGGTCGGGGTCGTGCTCGCGGCGACCGGCGGCTCGGGGAACAAGAAGTCCGCCGTGCGCACCCGCCGCCCGGAGCTCTTCGGCGGCGGCCGGGGAGCCGCCAGGTCGACGAGAGGCGCGGGCGGCGTCAACGGCGGCTCCGGGGCGGGCGGCAGCGTGGCCGGCGAACCGCGGGGCGACCTCGCAGCGGCCTCGGCCTACCTCGGCATCAGCAGGGCGAAGCTCCGCAAGGAGCTGAGCTCGGGACGCTCACTGGCCGCGGTGGCAGCGACCTCCCCCGGCCATTCCACGGTCGGGCTGCTGGGAGCGATCATGCGCCCGCGGGTGAGGAGGATCGACGCGCAGGTGGCGGCCAAACGGATCTCGCAGGCGGAAGCGGAGGCCAGGATCGCGCGCATCCGCAAGCGGGTGCAGGCGAGGCTGGCACGCTCGGCCTCGTACAAGCCGACGGTTGCGATCGCCGAGCAGTACCTCGGCCTCGCGGCCGCGGCGCTGCGCGCGCAGCTGCACGGCGGCCGCACGCTGTTGCAGCTCGCGGGCGCGACCCCCGGCAAGTCCGGGCGCGGTCTGATCGCGGCGGTGATGGCCGTGCGGGTGAACGAACTGGTACACGGCGCGGGCGGGACCTCGGAAGCCACGCTGCGCCGCGAAACGGCGCTCCTGCAGGCGCTGGAACAGCGGGTCCGTCGGGAACTGCAGCAGGGCGCGCCGGCGGTGGTCACGGGCCAGGGGTGAGCCGGCTCGTCCAGCCCGCGCGAGCGGGCGCTGGAGCGCCGCCGTACCTCGCCGCCAGATCGGTCCCCGAGAGGTAACGTGAGCTCGTGCTCGCAGCGCGTCCGGGTGTCCCTCGATGACCACGTGCACGCATCTCGACACGATCACCGTGCGGGAGCTTCCGGAGCGCGTCGCCGGCTGTGAGGACTGCCTGCGAGAAGGAACGGTGTGGCTGCATCTGCGCATCTGCCTGGATTGCGGGCACGTCGGCTGCTGCGACAACTCGCCACGGCGGCATGCGACCGCGCACTTCCATACGGACAGCCATCCCCTGATCCACTCGCTCGAGCCGGGCGAGGACTGGAGCTGGTGCTACGTCGACGAAGTGGCAATGGTGATTCCCGAGGTCCGCGGGCACACCGAGATTCCGCCATCGCCGATGCTGGCTGGCTGAGGAGGGCGTCACGGTGAGCAACGACTACGACGTGATCATCATCGGCGGCGGCTCGCCCGGCGAGCACTGCGCGGGAGCGCTCGCCGAGGGAGGCCTGCGGGTGGCACTGGTGGAGCGCGAGCTGGTCGGCGGGGAGTGCTCCTACTGGGCGTGCATCCCCTCGAAGACGCTGTTGCGGCCCGGCGAGGCGGTGCACGGGGCACGTGAGGCCGCGGCGAGCGCCGAGGTCGACGTCCAGGCCGCGTTCGCGTGGCGGAACTTCATGGTCTCCGACTACTCCGACGCGGGTCAGGAGCGCTGGCTCGCCGACCACGGGATCGAGCTGCTCCGGGGCACCGGGCGGCTCGCCGGCCCGGGGATCGTCGAGGTGGACGGGGTGCGGCACACCGCCCGGCACGTGGTGCTCGCCAACGGCGCCGACCCGGTGGTCCCGCCGGTCCCGGGCCTGCGCGAGCTCGACGGCCTGTGGACGAGCCGCGAGGCGACGTCGATGAAGGCCGTGCCCGGACGTCTGCTGATCCTCGGCGGGGGGCCGGTGGGTGTGGAGATGGCGCAGATCGTTCGCCGGCTCGGCGGGGAATCCCTGGTGATCGAGATGTCCGACCACCTGCTCTCGCGGGAGCCGGCCCCACTCGGCGAGGCGCTCGGCGAGGCGCTCGTGCGCGACGGCATCGAACTCGAGTTGTCGTGTGGTGTGACGGCCGCCCGGCGAGAGGACGAGGAGTGCGTGCTTGAGCTCGACGACGGCAGGTCGCTGCGGGGGGAGCGGGTGCTCGTGGCCACCGGACGGCGCCCACGGGTGCGCGACATCGGTCTCGAGACCGTGGGCGTGGAACCCGACGCCCACGGCGTGCCGGTCGACGCCCACCTGCGCGCGGCCGAGCGGCTGTGGGCGATCGGCGACGTCAACGGCCTGTGGCCGCTGACGCACGTGGGCAAGTACCAGGGGGAGGTGGTGGCCGCGAACATCCTCGGGGAATCACGAAGGGCCAACTACGAGGCCGTTCCGCGCGTCGTCTACACGGACCCCCAGGCCGCGGCCGTGGGTGCCTCCGCCGGGCGGTTCGGCGCGATGATCCCCCTCTCGGAGGTGTCGAAGACGGCCGCCTACACGCGCAAGTACGCCGACCAGAACGGCTTCCTGACGCTGTTGAGCGACGGCCAGCGGCTGACCGGCGCCTACGCGCTCGGACCGGAGGCGGGCGAGTGGCTGCAGCAGGCGACGCTCGCGATCCGCGCCCATACGCCCCTCGAGGTCCTGGCCGACACGATCCAGCCGTTCCCGACGTTCTCGGAGGTGTTCGTGGCCGCCCTCAAGAAGCTTCGCGTCAACATCGCCGCGATGTCTAGGGGCGCCCCGGCGGGACCCCCGACGATGGGCTGACCGAGCGCCGCGGCGCGGTTATCGCAGCGACTCTCGCCGGCGCCAGCCGCGCTGCATCCCACGCAGCGCGCCGCCCCGCCCGCGGCGCTCGAGCCGCCCGAGGGCGTGACCGCGCGGCTCCGTCGGCGGCAGGCCGTATCGAACGCGGATCGCATCGGCCATCGCCCTGGCGTCGGCGCGCCTCTCCTCGACGGAGCGGCGCGTAGCCGTCGGGTCCAGCGTCATGTCCGGGATCGTCGTAGACACGCTTCCTCTTTCGTTTCGATCCGTGTGGGGCTACACCGTTGCAACGCTTCAACCGCGAACAGCCAGATCCACCGGCCGCTCCTCCGCGCTGGTGGCGCGGTGCGGTATCCGGAGCGCCAGGCTTGGCGGCCGGACGCGGTGCTGTCTTGTTGCCCCCCGGATATTGCCGCATAGCATCACGGCTGCCGCCGGTGGGCGTCCAGACCGAATACGCCTCACCGCTTCGGCCGTAGAACGGGCCCCTGAAAGCGCGCCCGAAACGTGCCCGAGAGGATTCGAACCTCTGACCTTCGTTCCGTAGACTGCGGCGGGAGCGTCGTGGAGCCCGAGATCCGGCTCTAAAGCGGCGGCTCGGGCCTCACGAGTGTCGCCGAGCGGGGTGGGGCATGTTCACACTCCCGTTCGCACCCACGAAGTCGCTCGGCTAGGTTCGTCGTCCGCGGCTGGAACCACCGAGAGGAATCGATATGAGCAAGGCGATCGTCGTCGTCGGACCGGGTCTGATCGGCCAAGCAATCGCGCGGCGCGTTGGCGTGGGCAAGCAGATCGTGCTGGCCGACGTTCGCCCTGACAACGCCGAGCGCGCCCGAGAGGATTCGAACCTCTGACCTTCGGTTCCGTAGCGCTATTAGTGCTGTCCCGCACAAGCCTTACGTGAGCCCCCGAAGCCCCCATTAGCAGGGCTTTCCGCCTGGACAAGCCCTCCGCGAGACCTACGTGCGCCCGGCACGGCAAGCGCACAGCAAGGGCAGGCGGCCTCGCAAAACGCCTCGCTGGCGGGGACCGAACGTCAGGCCAACCTTCGGTTTGACCGAAGGTCACGTATGCCCTCGACAGCATCAGCAAGCCGCTTGCTACGGTCGCGTGTTGATGCGTTGGCCTCGTCGGATGGGTGCCGCCTCGGTCGGGCTCTCGCTGAGCGTCGTGGCTGCTGCGGGATATGCGTCGGCGGGCAAGCGCCCGACCCTGATCGCCCCGCTTCGGGGAGAACCCGCCCCCGCTCCTCAGCAGGTCGAATTCCGGCCGTACTACACGGGGATCGGGTCGTTCGGGTCGGTCTTGGTGTGGTCTGATTGGCAGCCAGGGGACGGTCGCTGGCACCTTCTTTTGCGCCGCTCAGGCAGAATCTCGGTGCTCCCAACTCCGACGGGAAGTCGTTCTATCGAAGCCGCCCTTGGACCAGGTCCGAACGGGCAGACGACGCTCGCCTATGTCGACTGTTCCCCTTCCTGTCAGGTGTTCATCGCAAACGTGGACGGTTCCGACCCGCGCGTCGTGCCGGGCTCCGTCGGCGCGTCGAGGCCGACGATATGGGGCAACAACGTCGCGTGGCGGCTGGGAACGACCCGAATCGTCACCAGCCGCCTCAACGGGACCGGCCGGAGAACGCTTGCCGGCATTCCCCGTCGCAAGTGCTTCCAAAACGAAGGTAAGCCCGGCATTTCGTGCAGCAGGCCGGAAGACGGCAAGGTCGAAGCGCTGGCGCTCTACCGAGACCAGCTGGCATTCATCGATAGCTTCAGGCTCCCGGACGGATATGAAGGGCACAATGAGGTACGCACCGAGAGCATCAGCGGAGGCCCGCAACGTCTGGTCGCCATGCTGGGTATCGGCATCGGCGCCGAGAGCTATGTCGGGCCGTCGTGGTTCGGCGGCAAGCTCTACTTCCAATATCAGGGCGGCGGGGTGACGTTCTACCTTTACCGCTTCGACCCTTCGCGCCGCACCTACAGCAGAACCCTCGCGCACAAGTACCTGAGCGGGCTTTCGATGGCAGACGCGAACCATGCATATGGGGCGTCGGCGCCGGAACCGAACTTCGGACCTCCTTGTGAAACCTCACACGAATGTGACATCTGGCTCAGCCCACCGCTCAAGTTCACGCCTTCCAAGGCGCCCGTACCCGTCCCTAGGGGGTCTGCGTTAGCTACGGCGCTCATCGCGTGACGGACGGACGGAGCCAACAGGGGAGAGAGTCACACCCCTGGCCCGAAGGCCAACCCCGCCCGCCCATCGCGTGATCTCCGCCACACCTGCGCGGCGCTCTCGCTCGCGGTCAACCCGAACCTCGCGATGGGTTCTCCTCCCATTCGCGAAGCGGATAGTTCGCGGCGCTCTACCAGCAGCCGGGTCCGAGGGCTGTGAGACTCATCTCGTCTGGCGCATGCGCAGACGCGACGCGAGGCTTGGCTATGGCGAGGCAGGCGTCCACTGGGTGCCCCGCGAGACGCTCGGCGCTCGTCCGGAGCGCAAGCCTGCCCTCGCGACTGGCGGGAGGTCCGGGGCAAGCTCAAGGCACCGACGCGTCGAAAGCGTCGGCCACCTGAGGAACACAGGCCATCCGGACCGCAGCTTTACGTCGCTGCGATGATGACCTAGAGCGCGCCGGGGCAGCCTGTGCGCAACCCCGGCGGGCTTGCGCGCTCAGTCGCCGTGCTGCTCGAGGTTGTGGACCGTGAAGTCCTTGCGCTCCGGCGGGTTCGGAAAGGCTCGGTCGCCGAGCTGCTGGATGACTGGCATGAGCTTGTTCTGGGTGAAGCGGTCGAATGCCTCAGCGGACTCCCAGAAGTCGATCACGCCCCAGCCCCCGTCGATTGGGCCGGCTGAGTGAACCAGCAAACCGTCGGCCCTGCCGAGCGGGCTACTCGCGTTCACGGTGTCGTGCACGGCTTGGTACTGCTCCTGCGTTCCGCCGGCGAACTTGAGTCTTATCCCGACTGCCATCGTGTGTCCTCTCCTCAGGGGTTT
>DATJBO010000235.1:0-9341 GCA_035515315.1 Solirubrobacteraceae bacterium | reverse complement strand
TCTCCACGTGGCTGCTCCTGCCGCGGCCGCTCTGGCGCGTCAGCACGAGCACCCGCTCGTCGTCGAGCTCGCGATACTCCTCGGCTTCCACGCGGTACTCGTCCCAGAGGTTCAGGAACGCCTCGATATGCGGCGCGGCGTCCGGGCCGAGGTGGCTGCTCGGCTCTGGTCCGCCGACGACGACGAACTCGATGTCGGGATGTGCCCACTCTGACCACTGCCGCGGCGTCAGATCGCCGCGTTCCCACGACGCGAGGATCGAGCGCACGAGCTCCAGGTTCTCCTGCGACACGGTCTACTCGTCCAAGCCCATGACCTCGAGGGCCTCGGCATGGTTCCAGAAGAACTCGGTATGAAGGATTCGGCCCTCGCGGACCGTCCAGATGCCCGTCAGCTGCAAGTCGGTCTCTGGGCCATGGCCGGTGCCAGACCAGATGAACCTAACCACGACGCGGTCGGCGGCGCCGATGAAGTCGGTGATCGGTTCCAGGGTGTCGGCGTTCCAGACCTCGCGCATCTGGTCCCACTGACGCATGATCGACTCTGGACCTACCCACGGGCCTGGCTCGGGCCAACCCTCGGGTGCGCGAACGATGACGTTGGAGTCGTACAGCTCGCGAAGACCGTCCATATCGCGGGCGTTCCAGGCGTCGAACAGGGTCCGCACCACGTCGATGTTCTCCATCGACACGGCCTACTCCGCGAGCCCGAGGTCGGCAAGGGCGCGGTCGCGATCGAAGTACGCGTCCAATCGGACCACCTTTCCGTCGCGGATCTGAAAGAGGTTGGCCCCGCCGCGCCCGCGCGTGCTCTCCGAGAGCTCGACGCCGCTCGTCCTGCCGCGACCATACGCTTTGACGAACACCAGCACCCGTCCATCGTCGAGCGTTAGGAACTCCTCGGGCTCGAGCCGGTAGTCCACCCAGGCGCTCAGGAAGGCACCCCAGGCCCTCGCCATCGAGGCGGTCCCGCGATGCGTGGTCGATCCCGGTTCATCGACCATCACGTACTCGATGTCCGGATCCGCCCATCCGGCGGAGCTCCAGTCACCGCGTTCCCAGTCCGCGTAGATGGAGCGCACGAGCTCGACGTTCTCCGACACCGCCTAGGCTCGTTTCTTCGCGAGCCGCTCCGCGGCGGCGCGGCCCTCGTCGATGTTGGTGAAGACCGTTATGCGCACGACCAACTCGTCCTTCCACTCGGTGAGTGCGCTTTTCGTGCCTGGACGGGGGCTGTACTGCCCATCGGGCGGGCGTGTTGGAGATTGACGGCGAACGTCACCCCGTTGCCGAGGTCGTGAAACCCCTCCAACTCGAACCGGAGGTCCTCCAAGGCGCGCCAGTAGCCTTCGATGAAGTCGCGGATCGCGGCCACCCCCTTGTAGACGCGGAAGCCGCTGGGCGATGTGTCGTACACCACATCGCGGGCGGCATATGGCAACAGCGCGTCGAAGTCGCGGCGGTTCAACGCCTCGAGCGACGTGCGCGCGCGCTGTGCCAGGTCGGGGGTCGTGGACTCCTCAGCCATCCTCAGAGCAGTGTCTCGTGCGGCGCCGGACCGGGTCCCATCCGCGTAGACCCACCGCATGATCGCCACGTTCTCCGACACGCAGCGCGCCCGGGCCGATTCGAACGGCCGACCTCTCGCTCCGGAGGCGAGCGCTCTATCCGCTGAGCTACGGGCGCAGGAGCCCAAGTTTACGGAGGTGGGGCAGGGCGGCGGATCTGCGGCCGCAGGCGCGAATCGCTTCGGGCAAACACGGATCGCGCCCGCAGGGGCGCCACCTACGATCGCCTGTGAGTGGTCGTGCCTCGAACCGTCCGTCTGCGCAAACCGCCCAGCGCGGCACTCGTCAGCGCGGCGGTCGCGGTGCTGGCGACCGCCGGGGCCCTGATCGCGCTCGCGTCCCCCGCGGCTGCGAGCTGGGCGCCACCGCAGACCGTGGCCACCGGAAGTCCCCTGTTCGGGGAACCGCTGCTGTTCGCCGGGCCGGCCGGCGAGCTGCTGAGCTGGAGCTACACCACCGCCGCGCCGCACCAGACCGAAGGCGCGGGCGAGTCGGCGGCCGGCGTGGGCAAGCGCTTCGGACCATCGCGACCGCTGCCGCACGGCTACAACGGGCGGCGACTCGTCGAGCTGGGCAACGGCCGCGTGGCGCAGCTGATCCTCACGCCCATGGGCCTCAATACCAGCGCCCCGTCTGTCGCACTCGGATCCACGAGCGGAGCGTTCGCCCGCGTGCTGCACGCGAGCGGGTCGGTCTACGCCGGCAGGGCGAGCCTCGCCGGCGACGCACACGGAGATCTCCTGCTGGCCTGGATCTCCGCCGACCGCCACGGCGCCCACCGCGACGTGTGGGCGAGCGTTCGCCCCGCCGGCAAGGGCTTCGCTGCACCGCACCTGCTGAACGGCTCCGCCCAGGCGGAACAGGTGCAGACCGGTGTCGGCCCACGCGGGGCGATGGCGATCGCCTTCGCCAGCAAAGAGCCGCATGAACGCATGTTCGCGCGCGTACGCCCTCGCGGCGGGGGCTGGGGCCCGCAGCAGCGCATCGGGCCGGCCGCAGAGGGCCACGAGAACGACGTCTCGATCTTCGTCACCGGGCGCGGCGAGGCGGTGGTCGCCTGGTACCACACGCAGCTCTGCGAGGGCGGATGCGAATCGCCCGGCTTTGTGCACGTGGCGGTCCAGCCCGCCCGCGCGCGGCGCTTCGCTCCTGCACAGCGGCTCTGGCGCAGCCCCTATGGACTCAACGGGGCGAGCAGCGGCATCAGTCTCGCGCCGGCGCTCGCAGCCGCGCCCGGCGGTGCTCCGCTGGTGGCCTTCCTCGCCCGCGTCGGCTCGCCGGGTGCGAGCTCGGCGCCCGTGCCCACCGCCGTCATGGTCGCCGTCCCCTCGGGCTCGCACTACGGCCCGGCGCGGCCGATCTCGCCGCCCGGCCAGCAGGAGGCGGACGTCGCGGCGGCCGCCGGCCCCCACGGTGTGCTGGTCACGTGGATCAGGCCGGAACCCCCGCACTACGGAGGTCCCGTGGTGGCCTCGATCGGGGACCTCGGCGGGCACTTCGGCCCGCCGGAGCAGGTCTCACCGAGCGAGGAAGCGCTCAGGGCAACACCGGTGTTCAACCCCGCCGGCCACTGGCCCGCCAACGCGCTCGCGCCATGGACGGTGGCGTGGACCGGACGTCCGTTCGGCGAACTCTTCGCGACGCAGGTGACCGAAGCCGTCTGGGCCTCCGCGCCGCTTTGCCCGCTCCCGCCGGCCTCCTCGGATCCGGCCTGCGTCGGCAGCTGACGCGAGCCCCGCCGGCCCGCCCTACCCGAACGTGAACACGTACGCCTCGGCCCCGGGCTCGAGGAACGTGATCTCCAGCGTGCTCTCCCGCACCCCGCCGGTCTGTCTAACGAGCTGGTACATGCGCCCCTCCCGGAGCAGGCCGTTGCCGTCCTCGTCCACGTCGACCCCGTGGGAGCCGCCCGGGCGACCACCGTCGAGCGTCACCCGGAAGGGAATCGGCGACTGGGCTCCGGGCGACAGCACCAGGTGTGCGTCGCGCGCGCGGAACCGGAATGCGACGCTCCCGCCCCCCTGCTCGAGCACGGCGCGCTCGCGGCCGATCGTCCACTCGCCGGCGAGCGCCCAATGGTTCAAGCGCAGGCTCTCCGGCAACCCGTACGTGCGGCGTTCGTCGAACACGGCGCCCTCAGGCGAGTCGAGGCGCGCGCTGCGCTGATAGCCGAGGTAGGTCTCGGGCGAGCCGAGCTCATCCCAGTCGGCTTCCGCCTCGACACCCACGCCCTCGACGGGCACGAGACCCCGCTCGACGCCGAGCAGGCCCTGGATCACGCGCTCGGACTGCTCGTAGCGTCCCTCCCCGAAGTGGTGATCGCGGATCACGCCGCTCCTGTCGACGAAGTACAACGCCGGCCAGTAGTGGTTGTCGAAGGCGCTCCAGATCTCGTAGCGGTTGTCGAGGGCGACCGGGTAGTCGATGCCCCGCTCGGCGATCGCGAGCCGCACGCGGTCGATCTCCTGCTCGAAGGAGAACTCCGGCGTGTGGACTCCCACGACGACCAGGCCGTCGTCCCGGTAGGCCTGCCACCACCCGCGGACGTACGGCTCCGTGCGCAGCCAGTTGATGCACGTCAGCGTCCAGAAGTTCACGACCACGACGTGCCCGGCCAACTCGGCGGCGCCGAGCGGCTGGGAATTGAGCCACCCCGTCGCCCCGCCGAGTGAGGGAATGGCCTGCGAGTGAACGTGGATGATGTGAATATTGCCGGCCGAGGGCTCCTCGCACCAGTGACGTCCCCGGTCGACCCTCCAATAGGATCGGGTGCCTGTGAGCGGACACGCCGGCAACGGACGCGTCCACCCGCCTGCGAGGCGAGGTCGGCCTCGGCGTGTCGCGTTCGCGGCGCTCGTCGCGGTGATCGTGGAAGCGGCCGCGACCTGGCTGCGCAGCGGGCGGGTCGGCGGGCGTTTGATCGTCCGCTGCCGTCGGGGCCACCTGTTCACCACGATCTGGATCCCGGCCGCCTCGGTGAAATCGCTGCGGCTGGGATGGTGGCGCCTGCAGCGCTGCCCGGCCGGACACTGGTCGCTGGTGACCCCCGTTCGCGAGTCCGAGCTCTCGGCACGCCAGCGCGCCCGGGCCGCCACGCTGAGGGACGTCCCGATTCCGTAGCCGCTCGCGCGGCCCGCCGGGCTCGGGCGGCCCGCCGGGCTCGCGCGGCCCGCCGGGCTCGCGCGCCGCGGCCGCCGCTTCTCGCGGCCCGCCGTGGACACGCGGGACAGCCCGGGCGCTACCGTGCTGGCCGTGGACCTCTCGATCTTCTTCGCCGGCACCGGCGGCTCCGTTCCGAGCGCCCGTCGCGGCCTCCCCGCCGTGCTCCTGCAGCGTGGGGGAGACCGCCTGCTGTTCGACTGCGGGGAAGGCACCCAGCGCCAGCTGCTGCGGTCCGTCGGGCTGGCCGAGCTCGACTCCGTGTTCATCACCCACTTCCACGCCGACCACTGGCTGGGGCTGCCGGGGATGCTGAAGTCCTTCGCGTTGCGGGACCGCACCGCGCCGCTGTCCGTGTACGGCCCACGCGGGCTGGCGGGGCTGATGGGGGCGATGCGGATCGTGTACGGCAACCTGCCCTACGAGCTGAGCATCGTCGAGCTGGAGCCCGCCGAGGTGCTCTCGCGCGAGGGCTACGCGATCGCCGCCGTGCCGGTCCGTCACAGCCGCGAGAACTGCTTCGGGTACGTGCTGGTGGAGGACCCTCGCCCGGGCGAATTCGACGTCGCCGCGGCGCGCGCGCTCGGGGTCGCTCCTGGGCCCGACTTCGGGACGCTGCAGCGGGGCGAGCCGGTCGGGAACGTGCTGCCGGAGCAGGTCACCGGGCCGCCGAGGCAGGGACGCAAGATAGTCCTCTCCGGCGACACCGCCCCGTCGCAGGCACTGGCCGTGGCGGCCCACCAGGCCGACGTGCTGATCCACGAGGCCACGTTCGCCGAGGACGAGGCCGAGCGCGCCCGCGAAACCTCCCACAGCACCGCCCGCCAGGCCGCCGAGCTGGCCCGCGAGGCGGAGGTGCACCTGCTCGCCCTCACGCACGTCTCGACCCGCTACGCCGGGAGCGAGCTGAGGGACGAGGCCCGCGAGGTGTTCGCCGCGACGGAGGCCCCGAGGGACTTCGACACGATCGAGGTGCCGTTCCCGGAGCGCGGCCCGGCCAAGCTCGTGCGGTGGTCGGAGCGTCAGGCGCGCGAGCGCCCGGCCGAGGGGCACCAGGCCGAGCCCGCACAGGGCGGGGGCGACCCCGCGCGCAGCGGCGGTGAGCGTGCAGGCGGCGGGGAGGGGCCCGGACGGCCGGCCGAGGCGGTCGCACCGACCTGATAGATTCGCGCCACTCCTTTAACCCGGTCCCGAGAGGCCAGGAAGGAAGCATGCAGCCGAACGAGAAGGTCGTCCTCCGCGAGGAGGAAATCAGCAGCACGCTCACGCGGATCGCCCACGAGATCCTCGAGCGCAACCCGTTCGATCCCCCGCCCGCCCTCGTCGGCATCCACCGGCGCGGAGCGATCCTCGCCAGGCGCCTGCACGAGCAGCTCGAGGAGCTCGCCGAGCACGAGGTGCTGCTCGGGGACCTCGACATCGCCTTCTACCGCGACGACGTGGGCACGCGCCCGGACGCCCCGATCCTGCACGCCAGCCACATCGACTTCGACGTCGGCGGGCTCACCGTGGTGATCGTCGACGACGTCCTGTTCACCGGCCGCACCGTCCGCGCCGCGATCGAGGCGCTGTTCGCCTACGGCCGCCCCCAGCGGGTGCAGCTGGCCGTGCTCGTCGATCGTGGGCACCGCGAGCTGCCGATCCGCCCCGACTACATCGGCAAGAACCTTCCGACCTCGACGGCCGAGCACGTCCACGTACGGGTGCGCGAGCTCGACGGCGTGGACGAGGTCGCGATCTCCGAGCGCGAGGCGGCGACGGCGACCCCATGAACCACCTGCTCTCGATCGAGGAACTCGACCGCGCCGGGATCGAGCGGATCATCACCCAGGCGCAGCGCTTCGAAGAGGTCTCCGAGCGCGAGATCAAGAAGGTCCCCGCACTGCGCGGGCGGATGGTGCTGAACCTGTTCTACGAGGCCTCCACCCGCACGCGGAGCTCCTTCGAGCTCGCCGCCAAGCGCCTGTCCGCCGACGTGGTCAACTTCGCCGCCAGCGGGTCGAGTGTCGAGAAGGGGGAGTCCCTGAAGGACACCGTGCTCACCCTCAGCGCCCACAAGCCCGACGCGATCGTGCTGCGCACGCCGTGGGCGGGCGCCTCGGAGCTCGTCTCGCGGTGGTCCAGCGCGGCCATCGTCAACGCCGGCGACGGCAAGCACGAGCACCCCACCCAGGCGTTGCTGGACGTGTACACGCTGCAGCGTCGCCTCGGGAGCATCGACGGGAGCTCGATCTGGATCGTAGGGGACGTCGCCCACTCGCGCGTGGCCCGCTCGAACGTGCTCGCCTTCCAGCGCATGGGCGCGAAGGTCACGCTCGCGGGCCCCCCGACGTTGATCCCGCGCGGGATCGAGCAGCTCGGCTGCGAGGTCCGTTACGAGCTCGGCGAGCTGCACACGGCGGACGTCGTGTACGCGCTGCGGATGCAGAACGAGCGGATGCGCGAGACGTGGGTCCCGTCGCTGCGCGAGTACGCCACCTGGTACCAGCTGAACGGCCGGCGGCTGGCGCCCTCCCAGGTGCTGATGCATCCCGGCCCCGTCAACCGCGGCGTCGAGCTCTCCGGCGAGGTGGTCGACTCGCCCCAGGCCGTGATCACAGCCCAGGTCGAGGCGGGCGTGGTGGTGCGGATGGCGGTGCTGTACGAGCTGCTGGCGGCGGCCAGGCCCCGGCAGGCGCCGGCCGCGACCGCGCCGCGGGAGCACGAGGCCGCGCGCGTCGGAGAAGGGCAGCTGGCATGAGCCCCGAGGGCGTGCTCAGCGGCGGGCTGCAGGGGCCGCCCGCCGAGCTGCTGCTGCGCGACGTCCACGTGCTCGACCCGCGCGCCGGGATCGACCGCAGGCTCGACGTGCTCGTGCGCCAGGGGACGATCGCGGAGCTCGCCGAGCCGGGGGCGGCCGCCGGCGAGAGCGACGCGGAGGTGATCGAGGGAGGGGGGCGCCTGCGGGTGCTGCCCGCCTTCTTCGACCCCCACGTGCACCTGCGCACCCCCGGCCAGGAGCACAAGGAGGATCTCGACAGCGGCACCCGTGCCGCGGCCGCCGGCGGCTACTGCGGCGTGATCGCGATGCCCAACACCGAGCCGGTGCTCGACTCCGCCCCGCTGCTGCGCTCCCTGCGCGACGCCGCCGCCCGGGAGGCGCGCATCCCGGTCGGCTTCCTGGCCGCCATCACGCGCGGCCTGCAGGGCGAGCAGCTCACCGAGATGGCCGAGCTCGGGCAGGAGGGCGCGCTCGGCTTCACCGACGACGGCGAGCCCGTCGAGAGCGCGGGGGTGCTGCGCAAGGCGCTGCAGTACCAGCGACTGTGCGGCGGGGTGCTGGCTCTGCACGAGGAGGACCGCTCGCTCTCGCGCGACGGCGTGATGCACGAGGGTGCGCTGAGCGCCGCCCTCGGCCTCGACGGGATCCCGACGGTGGCCGAGTCGACGATGGTCGCCCGCGACGCGGAGCTCGCCGGCTACGAGGACGCGCGCGTGCACTTCCAGCACCTCAGCTGTTCCGCCTCGGCGCAGGCGGTGGCCGCCGCCAAGGCTCGCGGCTGGCGCGTCAGCGCGGAGGTCGCCCCGCATCACCTGCTGCTCACCGACGAGGCCGTCCGCGGGATGAACACGTCGATGAAGATGCACCCGCCGCTCACCGGAGAGGGCGACCGGGCCGCGCTCGTGGAGGCGCTGCGCGACGGCACGATCGACTGCGTGGCGACCGACCACGCCCCCCACGCGCGCGAGGAGAAGGAGGTCCCCTTCGAGCAGGCGCCGATGGGGACCACCGGCCTGGAGACAGCCTTCGCCGCGCTCTACAGCGGGCTCGTGATGCCCGGCGCCCTCGAGCTGCCGGTGCTCGTGCGGCGGATGACCGCCGGGGCGGAGCTGTTCGGCCTCGAGGCGGCGCTGATCGCCCGCGACCGTCCCGCCGAGCTCGTCCTGGTCGACCTCGACGAGCGGTGGACGGCCGGCGAGCACGGCTGGCAGAGCCGCTCGGAGAACTGCTGCTTCTCCGGCCGGCGGCTGCAGGGGCGGATCCAGCTCACCCTTGCCGCCGGGCGGCTCGTGCACCGCGACCGCGCGCCCGCGCTCGCCGGGGCGGCCTGATGGGCCTGCTGTCGCGAGAACAGGCGACGCTCGTGGTCGTCGACGTGCAGGAGGGCTTTCGCGCGTACGACATCTTCGATGAGGTCGCCCGCTCGTGCGCCAAGCTGGTCGAGGGCGCTCGGATCCTGGGTGTGCCGGTGATCGCCACCGAGCAGTACCCGAAAGGGCTCGGCCACACCGCCCCCGAGGTCGGCCTCGGCGATCAGGCCCCGATCGAGAAGACCGTCTTCTCGGCGGCCCGCGCCGAGGGCTTCGACCTGCAGGGCCGCAGGCAGGCGATCGTGTGCGGCATCGAGGCGCACGTGTGCGTCAGCCAGACGGTGCTCGACCTGCTCGCCGGGGGTCTCGAGGTGCACGTGCCGGCCGACGCGGTCGCCTCGCGCCATCGCTCCGACTACGAGCTGGGGCTGCGCCGCATGGACGACGCCGGCGCCCAGCTCGGCAGCGTCGAGTCGGTGCTGTTCGAGCTGCTCGAGCGGGCCGGCACACCCGAGTTCAAAGCCGTGCAGAAGCTGATCATCTG
>DATJBO010000234.1:0-7251 GCA_035515315.1 Solirubrobacteraceae bacterium | reverse complement strand
GCACGCCGAGGACGCGCGCCTCTCCAAGCGCCTGGCGACCGTCCAGCGCGACATCGACGTCGACGTGGACCTCGCCGCCGAGGCGGCCCGCGAGCCCGACCGCGCGCGCGTGCGCGAGGTGTTCCGCCGCTACGAGCTGCGCGACCCGCTGCGCCGCCTCGAGGAGGCGCTCGGGGATGCCGAAGTCGCCGCGCCCGCCCCCACCGCCGAGGTCACGCTCACGGCGCGCGTGCGCGAGGGCGCCGTCGAGGACGTCGCCCGCCTGCCCGAGGACGCCGAGCTGGCGGTGCTGGCCGGCGCGCGCGAAGCACCCGACGGAGAGCTGTTCGCGGAGGGCCGGCCGTGGCGCTTCGCGGTGGCCCACGACGGCGAGGTCCTGACCGGCGCGTGCGAGGGCCCCGAGGAGCTGGTCTCGAAGTGCGGCCGGCGGCCCGTGATCGCCCACGACGCGAAGTCGCTGCGGCTGGTCCCGCCGCGGCTCGTCCACGACACGCTGCTGGGGGCATACCTGCTCGAGCCGGCCCGCCGCGGCTACCCGTTCGAGGAGCTGGCCGAGGAGCGCGGCCTCGGCAGCAGCCTGCAGGACCCGCTGGCGGGCGGGGCTCTGATGCTGGGGGCGCTCGCCGACTGGCAGCGCGAGCAGATCGCCGAGCGCGGGCTCGAGCGCGTGATGGAGGAGATCGAGCTGCCGCTGGTGGCGGTGCTGCGCGACATGGAGCTGCTCGGGGTGCGCCTCAACGTCGAGCGCCTGGCGGCGATCACCGACCGGGTGCGCGCCGAGCTCTCGGAGCTCGAATCCGAGATCTTCGAGCTGGCCGGGACGGAGTTCCTGATCGCCTCCCCCCAGCAGCTCGGGGAGGTCCTGTTCGAGAAGCTCGGCCTGTCGCGCAAGCGGCGCGGCAAGACCGGCTTCTCGACCGACGCCCGGGTGCTGCAGGCGATCCGCTCGGAGCACGCGATCGTGCCCAAGGTCGAGCGCTTCCGCGAGCTCTCGACGCTCGTGAAGACCTACCTCGACGTGCTGCCGGAACTGGTCGATGCGGGCTCCCGCATCCACACCACCTACCTGCAGGCGGTCGCCCAGACCGGGCGGCTGTCGAGCATCAACCCGAACATGCAGAACGTCCCGATCCGCACCCCGCTCGGCCGCGAGATCAGGGGCTGCTTCGAGGCGCAGGAGGGCGATCTGCTGATCAGCGCCGACTACTCCCAGATCGAGCTGCGGGTGCTGGCCCACGTCGCCGAGGAGGACGCGCTGATGGAGATCTTCGCCCGCGGCGAGGACGTGCACACGGCCACCGCCTCGCGCGTGTTCGAGGTCGAGCCGCAGGACATCGACCCGGGCATGCGCTCGAAGGCCAAGATGATCAACTACGGGATCGTCTACGGGCTCTCCGACTTCGGCCTGGCCGATCGCCTCAACATCCCGCGCGAGGAGGCCAGGGAGTTCATCGACGCCTACCTCGAGCGCTTCCCCGCGCTGGCCCGCTTCATGGTGGAGACCGTCGAACGCGCCCGCGAGCAGGGCGAGGTGCGCACCCTGTGGGGCCGCCAGCGCCAGATCCCGGAGCTACGCGCGCGCAACTACCAGGTGCGCACCCAGGGCGAACGGCTGGCCGTCAACACGGTGGTCCAGGGCACGGCCGCGGACATCATCAAGCTCGCGATGGTGCGCGCCCATCGCGCGCTCGCCGAGGCCGGCCTGCGCACCCGCCTGCTGCTGACGATCCACGACGAGCTGCTGTTCGAGGGCCCGCCCGAGGAGGTGTCCGCCGCCCGCGAGCTGATCGAGCGCGAGATGGTGTCGGTGTGGGAGCCGCGCCAACCGCCGCTGGCGGTGGACATCGGCCAGGGCGCCACCTGGCTGGACGCGAAGTGAGGCGGCCGGGGAGGGGGGGCGTGTGAGCCGCTCGCTCGCCGTGCTGGTGGGTATCGTGGCGGGATGCCTGGTGGGGATGCAGGCGCCGATCAACTCCCGCCTGGGCAGGGTGATCGGCACCCTCCCGGCGGCGAGCGTCTCGTTCCTGGTCGGCACCGCCGCGCTGCTGATCATCACCTCGATCGTGGGCGGCGGCCTCGGCGCGCTCGGCGGCGTGGGGCGCGCTCCCTGGTGGGCGCTGATCGGGGGGCTGCTGGGCGCCGTATACGTGGCGGCGGCGCTGGTGGTGGTGCGCACGCTGGGAGCGGCGGGGCTGACGGCCGTGGTGATCACCGGACAGCTGGCGGTGTCGGTTGCGATCGATCGCTTCGGGCTGCTGGGCGTGGCCAAACAGCACGTCAGCGCGCAGCGCGTGATCGGCCTGGTGCTGCTGGTGGCCGGTGTCGTGCTGGTGGTCCGCAGGTAGCGCTGGCTACAGCCCGGTGCGGAAGCCCTCCCGCCAGGAAGGGTGGCGCGGGCTCCACTCGAGCACGGCGCGGGCGGCGGCGTTGCCCGCGCCCTGGGCGCGGGTCATGACGGCCGTGCCGTAGGAGCCCCCCGCCAGCCGCGCCAGCCACGTCGGAACCCGTCGCGGAGCGGGAGCCCCGAGCGCCTCGGCGAGCGCCGGGATCCATTCCGATACGCGGGCCGGCTCGTCGTCCACCACGTTCAGCACCGCGGGGCCCGGCAGCGCGAGCGCGGTCACGGTCGCCGAGGCCGCGTCGCCGACGTGGATGAACGACCACACCCCGGAGCCCGAGCCGACGATCGGCAGGCGCCTATGGGCGACACCGGCGGCCATCGAGCCGTCGCGGGCGATCGCGCTGCCGGGACCGTAGAAGTACCCGTAGCGCAGCACGACCCCGCCCGCGCCCAGCACGGACCGCTCGAGCTCGCCGATCGCTGCGGCCGAGCGGCGGAACTGCTTCGGCGCCCGCTCCGGGGCGAGCAGCGGGTCCTGCTCGACGTGGACCGTCCCCGGCGGCCCGGGGGCGTATGCGAAGGCGATGCTCTGGGCGATGAAGCGCTCGGCGCCGGCGGCCTTCGTGGCCGCCAGCAGGTTGGCGGTGCCCTCCGTGCGCAGGCGGTCGTTGAGCGCGAAGTCGCGGCGCAGGGTGCGCGGGTTGATGCGCTGTGGGATGGCGGTGAGCTGGTGGATCACCGCCTGCGGGCGGGCGGCGGTCACGGCGTCGAGCACGGCGGCGGCGTCGAGGGCGTCGGCCGCCACGGCCTCGGCGCCCTGCCCGCGCAGCCCCTCGAGCTTGGTCTCGGAGCGGCACATCGCGACGACCTCGTGGCCCTGCTCGAGCAGCAGCGGCAGCAGCGCCCGGCCGATCACGCCGGTGGCGCCGGCGAGCAGGATCCTCACGCGGCGGCCAGCGTCGCCGGTGGCGACTCCGGCACGATGCAGACCATGCCCTCGGAGAAGCCGGCGGGGGTCATCTGGAAGGCGCTGTTGAAGCGCGAGCGTAGGTTCTCGAGGGCGATGATGTTCGTCAGCTCCACCATCTGGCGCTCGTCGAAGTGCTCGCGCAGGGCGGCGAACAGCTCGTCGCCGACCTCCGGGGGCGTGCGCGTCATCGCCACGGCGTAGTCGAGCACGAGCCGTTCGAGCTCGTCGAAGGCATCGCTGTCGCGGTAACGGGGCAGCGCCAGCAGCTGCTCCTCGGTGATGCCCGCCCGGCGCGCCTCGGCCGAGCCGATGTCCGCGCAGAACTCGCACCTGACCAGCGCCGCCGCCTTCAGCACGGCGAGCACCTTGAGCCGCTCCTCGACGGTGTGCTGCTTCGCCGTGGCCTGCTCGTAGAGGGAGTAGCCGATCAGCATTCCCGGCGCGTGCGCGTACACCCCGATGGGGTCCAGGTCACGGCCGAACTTGCGGCGCACCTGCCGTGCCATCAGGCGCACCGAGAGGGGGGCCTCGCGGCCTTCGAGTGTCTGGATGCGGGTCATCGGGAGATCTCCTTTCGGTGGGGGGCGAGCGTCGGTCCCCGCTCGCAGGCGATGGCGGTGCGGAGCAGCCAGGCCAGCGCGAGCGTGGCGGCGGCCAGCGAGAAGAAGTCGAAGTACCCCGACCAGCGGGGGTGGGCGATGTCGATGTCGGCGAGGTGGTTGATGCTGTGCAACGCGTACTGGATCGCGCTCACGGCGAGCATCGGCACCCGCCAGGAGGGTCGCGCCAGCGACACCGCCAGGCCGGCGCCGAGGGCGGCCGAGAAGGTCGCCACGTCCCGCAGGTAGTGGGGGTTGTAGGCGTCGAAGCCGCCGATCGAGCGGTAGAAGGAGTGGGGGGCGACGACCATGAACAGCGCCTCGGCGAGGTACAGGACGGCGAACACGGCGAGCCCGAGGTCGAGCAGGCGGGGAGCCGGGCCGACGCGGGGGGTGCTGGGGGCGGCGGGTGTCGCGGCGCTCATCGACACCCACGATATGCTCTCGGTGGTCCACCGTAAAGCACCAATTCGATGGTCATGATGGGTACCAATTCTGGAGGGGGCGATCTGCTCCTGCGGCTCGACCGGACGGGGCCGCGGCCGCTGCGTGCCCAGCTCGAGGAGGAGCTGCGGGGGGCGATCCGCGACGGGCGCCTGGCGGCCGACTCGCGGCTTCCCCCGACCCGGTCGCTGGCCGCCGACCTGGGGGTCTCGCGCCGGCTGGTGGTCGACTCCTACGCACAGCTGCTCGCCGAGGGCTACCTGACGGCGCGGGCCGGAGCGGGGACGTTCGTCGCCGGCGGCGCGGTGAGTGCCACCGCCGCGCCCCCCGCGCCGGCTCCGCGGGCGCTGCGCTACGACTTCTTCCCCGGCAGCCCCGACCTCGCCGGGTTCCCGCGGCGCGCCTGGCTGCGCGCCCAGCGGACCGTGTTGCGGGAGGCCCCCGACAGTGCGCTCGGCTATCCCGACCCCCGCGGCGCGCCGGAGCTGCGCCGGGCGCTGGCCGGCCACCTGCGGCGCGTGCGCGGGGTCGCCGCGGACGAGAGCACGGTGCTCGTGTGCGCGGGCGCGGCGCAGGCGGTCGCGCTGCTGGCGGGCGTGCTCGGCGCCGGCGCCGAGGTGGCGGTCGAGGACCCCGGCCTGCCGCTGCACCGCGAGATCCTCGCGGCCGCCGGCACGGTGCTGGCGGAGCTGCCCGTGGACGAGCACGGGGCGCGGGTGGAGGCGCTCGAGCGGTGCTACCCGGCCGCGGTGCTCGTGACCCCCGCGCACCAGTCGCCGACCGGGTCGGCGCTGGCGGCGGACAGACGCGCGGCCCTGCTGACCTGGGCCCGCTCGCGCGAGACGCTGGTGATCGAGGACGACTACGACGCGGAGTTCCGCTACGACCGCCAGCCACTGGGTGCGCTGCAGGGGCTCGCCCCCGACCGTGTGGCGTACATGGGGACGGTCAGCAAGACGCTGGCGCCCGCCCTACGGCTGGGCTGGCTCGTGCTCCCCGAGCCGCTGATGGGCGCCGTCGCCGAACACAAGCGCCTGGCCGACGCCGGCTCGCCGACGCTCGAGCAGCTCGCCCTCGCGCGGCTGATCGAATCCGGGGACTACGACCGCCACCTGCGCCAGGCCCGCCGACGCTACCGCGCCCGCCGCGACGCGCTAGTGGCGGCGGTCGCACGTCACCTGCCGGGCGCGCGGGTGACGGGCGTGGCAGCCGGGCTGCACGCGATCGTGCGCCTGCCCCACGCGGTCGACGGCCTCGCGCTGATGCAGGCCGCCGCGAGCCGCTCGGTGGGCGTGTATCCGCTCGGCTTCGGGTACCTGAGGCCGCGCCCGCTGGACGACGGGCTCGTCCTCGGCTACGCCAACCTGGCCGAGCCCGCGATCGAGGAGGGGGTGCGCCTGCTCGCGCTGGCGCTCGAGGGCCTCGCGTCGAAGCCCGCCGCGGCGAACGAGGGGGGCGCGATCGCCAGGTAGTGGGAGAACGCCCAGCGCGTCAGGCGGCGGCTCTCGAAGGCGCGCACGATCGCGCTGGCCGCGCGGCTCGGCGTGATCTGGCCGACCGCCCGCTGCACCGCCAACAGCCAGCGGAACTTCCTCGCGTGGCCGTCGGAGAACGCGCTGTAGCGGGCCAGCGCCTGCTCGCGGGTGCGGCTCCCATCGAGCACCGCACGCAGCTCGCGGCCGCAGGCGAGCCCGAAGTAGAGCGCCGTGCGGATCCCCTCGGCGGTCAGCGGCAGGCAGTGCCCCGCCGAGTCCCCGACGAAGAAGATGCCGTCCTCCACCGCCCGGCGCAGCTGGTGGGGGATCCAGTTGCCCTGGTAGCCGCGCGCGGGCAGGCCGAGGTCGTGGGCGAGCCGCACCGTCGGCCCCTTGACGTGGTGCGTCGGCCAGAACGAGCCCACGCCGACGCGCAGCTCGTCCCCGGCGGGGAAGTTCCACGAGTAGCCGGCGCGCACGTACCCGGCGTCGAGCCACAGCTCCATGTCGCTGCCCGTGCCGGGAGGATGCACCTCCAGGCCGCGCGACAGGCGCGCCTCGGGAGGCTGGATCGGCGCCGCGTTGGAGAGCACCCTGCGCCAGCCGAGCCCGTCCACGACCAGCGGGGCACGCAGCTCGCCGCGGTCGGTGTGCACGGTGTGACCGTCGCGCCCGGTCACGGTTGCTGTCTCGAACTCCAGCGTGGGCGTCTGTGCCTGCTCCCACAGCAGCGCGCACAGCTCGCGGTAGTCGAACGTCGAGAACGACCACGGCAGCTGCCAGCGGGAGGTTAAGAATGGGGTGTGGACCACCAACGCGTCGAAGCTCTGGCGCAGCGAGGAGTCGAGCTCGAGCGCCATCAGCCAGGAGGTCGGGATCCCGCACGCCGACGTCTGCCGCTCGCCGATCTCGTAGCGGTCCACCACCAGCACGTTGGCACCCGTGCCCGCGAGTTCGCGCGCCACGGCGAGCCCGGCGAAGCTCGCCCCGCACACGAGCACGTCGCAGTCGCGCTGCAAGCGGGTGCGGTCCGTTCCCCGCTTCGTTGCTCGAACAGGCATTTCGCCCGCAATGATACGGCTGCGCTACGCTTCGCCGGGTGCAAGCAGTGACGGATGAAGCGGGAGCCCACGTGGTCGAAGGGTCCAACGGGCTGCTGCTCGAGGTGGACGGTCAGATCGTCCCCAACTACGACGCCACGCTCCGCCCGATCGAGGAGGGCGAGGTCGTGACGGGCCACGTCGTGCGCATCGACAAGGACGAGGTGCTCGTCGACATCGGCTACAAGTCCGAGGGCGTCATCCCCGCCAACGAGCTGTCGATCCGCAAGGCGGTGGACCCCAGCGAAGAGGTCCATCTCGGCGAGGAGGTCGACGCGATCGTCCTCACCAAGGAGGACCAGGACGGGCGCCTGATCATGTC
>DATJBO010000233.1:0-25450 GCA_035515315.1 Solirubrobacteraceae bacterium | reverse complement strand
CCGACCAGGCAGCGGCCGGCCGCTTCGGTGAAGCCGGTCTTCAGGCCGGTGGTGCCCGGGTAGTGGTAGATCAGCAGCGGGTTGTTGTTGTAGAGGAACAGCTTCCCGCCCTTGATCGGGAACCGCAGCGCGGCGGACAGGGTGCGCGTCACCCGCGCGATGCGCGGCTGGGACAGGTCCTCCCGCGCGAGCACCGCGAGGTCCGCGGCGCACGAGAAGTTGCCGCGGTCGAAGTACCCGGAGGGCGAGGAGTAGCGCGTGCACCCCATCCCGAGCCTGGCGGCCTCGGCGTTCATGAGCCTCACGAACGTGCTCACGCGGTGCGACACGTGTTCGGCGAGTGCGACAGCGGCGTCGTTGCCCGACGGCAGCAGCAGCCCGTACAGCAGCGTCTCGAGGCGCACGTGGTGTCCCACCGGCAGGACGCCCACCTTCGACCCCGACATGTCCGCGGCCCGCCTGGTGATGAGCACCGGTTCACGCGACGTGGAGTTCAGCACCGTGAGCAGCGCGGTCATCATCTTGGTCAGGCTGGCGATCCGCACACGCGCGTGCGGATCGCGCTCCCACAGGACCTGCCCCGTTTGCAGGTTGAACAGCAGTCCGGCCCTCGGCGGGCGCTGGAACGCGAGGTGCACGGGATCCACCAGCGGCGAGCGCAGGCCGCTCAGCGCGAATGCGGGTGCGGCCAGCGGCAGCCCCGCCGGCGAGAGCGCCACCGTTCGCGGGGACGGGCCGCGGGGGGCGGCCACGCGGGGGGCCCCGCGCGGTTCGCTGTTTCCGCCCACGAACAGCACGCCCAGCAGTACCGCCACCACCACGACGGTGAGCGCGCCGCCGGCCAGCAGCGCACGCCGGCGCCGGCGCCGGCGTGCGAGCACGCGTCGCTCGCGTGCTCTGCCCAGGTTCGTGAACGGCGGGGTGCTCATCAGGGGGGAGGATTGCGCAGCGCGCCGATGACTCCAACTCCGAGCAGCACGATCACCAGCAGCGACACGAGGCTAGCGAGGGTAAACCCGCGTTCGGCTACCGCGTGGATCGTGAGCACGGCGAAGCCGACCACGAACAGCACCGCCACCGCCAGCACCACCGAGCGCGTCATCTGCCGATCAGGGTCCTCGAACGACCGGCCACCGCTACACCCCGAACCGCCCGCGATGGCCGCGCATCACCAGCAGGCGGATCACCAGCAACCCGAACAGGAAGCCGCCGACGTGGGCAAAGTAGGCGACCCCTTCGCTGCCGCCGACGGGGGCCGCGAGCCCGGCGAGCCCGTAGAAGAGCTGGAGCAGGAACCAGAAGCCGAGCAGGTACACGGCGGGCAGCTCCACGAGCGTGACGAAGAACACGATGAAGACGAGGCTGATGACGCGGGCACGGGGGTACAGGAGTATGTAGCCCCCGAGCACCGCTGCGATCGCGCCCGAGGCGCCGATCGTCGGGCTCGTCGAGTCGGGGCCCACGAGCACCTGGGCGGCGAGCGCGATGAGCCCGCCGAGCAGGTAGAAGAGCAGGAAGCGCAGCCGACCGATGCGGTCCTCGACGCTCGGCCCGAAGATCGCCAGGAACACCATGTTGCCGAGGATGTGCAGAAAGCTCGCGTGCATGAACATCGAGCTGAAGGCGGTCACCCAGGTGGCGGGTTGGGAGCCGGGGTTGCCGACCACGCCGGCCTGCCCCTGGCAGGCCACGGCGGCGGCCGTCCCTTCGCTGGTGGGGACGCTCACCAGCCCGCAATGGTCTCCCGGGTGGGTGAGCTCGTAGGGGATCGCCCCCCAGCGGACCGTGACGTTGTCGGTGGGCCCGCTGAAGAAGTGCCCGCCGTGGCGGATCTCCAGCAGGTACACGACCACGTTGATCGCGACCAGGCACACGGTCACGAGCGGGAACCGCGCAAGCGGGATGTTGTCCTTGAGCGGGAACACGCTCCTCGCCCTGCGTGGGCGGGATCGGCGGGCTAGCGGCCGCGGGCGGCCGTCGACGCGGCCAGCTCGACGTGCTCGTCGGCGTGGTAGGAGGAGCGCACGAGCGGACCGGCGGCGACGTGGCGGAAGCCCAGCGCCAGCGCGTCCCGCTCGAGCCTCGCGAACTCCTCCGGGTGCCAGTAGCGGACGACCGGCAGGTGCTGCTCGGAGGGGCGCAGGTACTGGCCCACCGTGAGCACCTCGACGCCACTCTCGCGCAGCGTCCCGAACGCGTCGAGGAGCTCCTCGTGGGTCTCTCCCAGTCCCACCATCAGCCCCGACTTGGTGATCACCTCGTCCTCGCCCAGCTCGCGGGCCAGGCGCAGCACCCGGCAGGAGCGGCGGAACTCCGAGCCCCGCCGGGCTACGGGATACAGGCGCGGCACCACCTCGACGTTGTGGTTGAAGACGTCGGGGCGCTCGTCGATCACCTTCGCGAGCGGCATCTCCTGGCCCTGGAAGTCGGGCGTCAGGATCTCCACGACGCAACCGGGCGCCTGCCGGCGAACCTGGCGGATGACGCCCACGAAAGCGCTCGCACCCTTGTCGGGCAGGTCGTCCCTGTCCACCGACGTGATCACCGCGTGGCGCAGGCCCATCCGCGCGATCGCGCGTGCCACGCGCGCTGGCTCCAGAGGGTCGTTCCAGGTCGGCCTGCCGGTCTTGACGTTGCAGAAGCCGCACCGCCGGGTGCACGTGTCGCCGAGGATCATGAATGTGGCCGTGCCACGTTCCCAGCACTCCCCGACGTTCGGGCAGGCGGCCTCCTGGCAGACCGTGTGCAGGCCCTCCGAGCGGATCAGCTCGCCGAGGCGCCGGTAGCCCTCTCCGCCGGGTGGGGGAACTTTGAACCACGGTGGCTTGCGCTCCCGCAACGGGCGCACGTCCGCGCCGAGGACGCTCACCACGTCCATCCCGCCGGGCTTCGCGCGCGACCGCGTGGCGCTCACGCGGCCACCCCCTGCCGGGCACCGACGGCGCGCATCGAGAAGACCTCGCAGAGACCCTCGAGCAGCAGCCCGCGGAAGATCTCCACGTTGGGCGAGCGCGGACCCAGCTCCTGTTGCAACGAGGTCATCCGCACCCCCTGCAGGCCGCAGGGCGTGATCCAGGTGAAGGGCTCCAGGTCGTTGTCGACGTTGACCGCCAGCCCGTGCGTGGTCACGCCCCGCTGGATGTGCACGCCGATCGAGGCGATCTTTCGCTCGCCGATCCACACGCCCGTGTAGTCGGCCCCGTCCTCGGGGCGCGCCCGGGCGGCGAGGCCCGCCCGGGAGAGGGCGAGCACGATCGCTGCCTCGAGCGCGCGCACGTACTCGAGCACGTCGGCGATCGCGAACACTGGATAGGCCACCAGCTGCCCCGGCCCGTGGTAGGTGACGCGACCGCCGCGGTCGCTCTCGTGCACCTCGATGCCCCGCGCGCGCAGCTGCCGGGGCGTGAGCGGAAGCTCCGACGGGTCCGCCCGTCGGCCGAGCGTGTACACGGGGAAGTGCTCGAGCACCAGCACGCTGTCAGCCAGCTCGCCGGCCTGGCGCCGGGCGCGCAGCTGCTCCTGAACGGCGAGCGCGTCGCGGTAGCCGACCGTCCCCAGGTCGTAGACCAGGAGCTCCTCGGAGGGTCGGTCGCGGTCGGTCACGTTCCGATAGCAGCGTAGCTACAGCGTGAGCGCGGCGGGCGCCTGCAGCAGCTCGCGGATCCGCGCCAGGAACAGCGCCGCGTCGGCTCCGTAGAGGATGCGGTGGTCGCAGGCGAGGGTGAGGGTGAGCATGCGCCGCACGCCCGGCTGATCACCGTCGGCCACCGCGCGCGGCTGCAGCTCGCCCACCGACAGGATCGCCGCCTGCGGCGGGTTGATGATCGCCGTGAAGCTGCGGATGCCGTACATCCCGAGGTTGGACACGGTGAACGTCCCTCCCCCCAGCTCGGGCGGCGTGATCGTTCCTTCGCGCACCCGTTCCACCAGCATCCCGGTCTCGCGCGCGATCTCGCCGAGCGACTTCTCGTCGGCATCGAACACGGTCGGCACGATCAGCGCGTCCTGGGCGGCGACGGCGATGCCCACGTTGACCCGCGAGTGCAGCTGGACCTGCCCGTCGCGGTAGCTCCCGTTGGCGCGGGGGTGCTCCCGCAGGGCCAGCGCCGCCCCCTTGACGATCATGTCGTTGTAGGTCGGGACCGCTGGGCCGGCGGGCGCCTGGAGGCCCGTCTCGGCAGCGCTCGCCTCCGCGGGTGGTACGGGGGCCGGCGAGAGGCGCCCGAGCTCGGCGCGCAGCGCGACGCACGCCTCCATGTCCACGTCGAGCTGCAGCGAGAAGTCCGGGATCGTGGCCTTCGACTCCGCCATCCGCCTGGCGATCGTCGCCTGCGTGCGGGTCAGCTCGACGACGCTCGTCTGCCCCTTCGCGGTCGCCACCCCCTCGAGCACCTCGGCCTGCCCGCCGTGGGCGCCCCCCGCCGGCGCGGGGGAGGCCGGTGCCGGGGCCGTGCCGGGCGCCGCTGTGCCGGCGGGGGCCGGGGGCGCACCCCGTGCCGCTGCCCCGGCCGGGGCCGGGGCCGGGGACCGAGCGCCGGCGCTGCCCGCCCCGCTTGCACCCAGCACGTCGGCCCTCACGATCCTTCCGCCGGGGCCGGACCCCGACAGCGATCCGAGGTCGATCCCGCTCTCGCGCGCGAGCCTGCGGGCGAGCGGTGAGGCCCTGACCCTGCCACGAGCGGGTCCGCCGGCAGCCCGGCCCGCCATCGCCGGTTGCGCACGCGGGTCCTCGGCGGGCGCCCGCTCGGCCGGCGTGGCCGGCGTGGCCGGCGTGGCCGGTGTGGCCGCCGAGGCCACCGTGGCCGCCGGCTGCGGCTGCTCCGGCCGGGCCTGCGGGGGCTGGGGCTCCTGCACCTCGACCCTGCGCTGTCCGTTGGGCGATGCCTCCGTGGCCGTGGGCATACCAGGACCGACGCGGGCTATCAGCTCGCCGACGGCCAGCGTGGCGCCCTCCGGAGCCACGATCTCGAGCACCCCCTCCTGGTCTGACTCGTACGTCATCGCGGCCTTGTCGGTCTCGATCTCGACCAGCTCGCTGCCGCGGGTCACGTGCTCGCCGTCACGCTTGAGCCATTGCAGGATCGTGCCCTCCTCCATCGTGTCCGACAGCCGGGGCATGACGATCTCGCCCATCAGCCGCCCGTCGCCGCGCCCGCCGGCCGGGCCCCGAGCGCGCTCAGGGCGGCCGCCACGACCTGTCCCTCGTGTGGGTATGCGATGTCCTCGAGCGGCTTGGAGTAGGGCATCGGGACGTCGGCGCCGGTAACCCGCGTGACGGGTGCGTCGAGGTCGTCGAAGGCCTGCTCGGTGATCAGCGTGGCCAGGTTCGCGCCCACGCCTCCGTGCGGCCAGCCCTCCTCCACCACCACGCAGCGGTTGGTGCGCGCGACCGAGGCCAGGATCGTGTCGAGGTCGAGCGGGCGCAGCGTGCGCGGATCGATCACCTCGGCCTGCACGCCGTGCTCGGCGGCGAGCGTCTCCGCGGCTCGCTCGGCCGTCAGCGCCATGCGCGAGATCCCCACGATCGTCACGTCATCGCCGCGGCGGGCGACACGGGCCGCTCCGAAGTGGACGAGGTGCTCCCCGTCGGGTACCTCGCCGCGGACGGCGTACAGCGACTCGTGCTCGATGAAGATGACGGGGTTCTCGTCGCGGATCGCGCTCGTCAGCAGGCCCTTGGCGTCGGCAGGCGTCGATGGCACGGCCACGAGGAGGCCGGGGACGTGCAGGAACATCGCCTCCAGGGAATGGGAGTGGGTGGGCCCCAGCTGGTGGCCGGCCCCCTGGGGCATCCGCACCACCAGCGGCACGCTCGCCTGGCCGCCGAACATGTAGTGGATGTGGGCGGCGTGGTTGACGATCTGGTCGAAGGCGAGCAGCGAGAAGTTGATCGTCATCAGCTCGACGACGGGCCGCAGGCCGGTCATCGCGGCGCCCACGCCGACCCCCACGATCGTGTTCTCCGAGATCGGCGTGTCCCTCACGCGCGCCTCGCCGAACTCCTCCAGCAGCCCCTCGGTGACCTTGAACGCCCCTCCGAACACGCCGATGTCCTCGCCCATCAGCACCACCCTCTCGTCGCGGCGCATCTCGTGGAGCAGCGCGTCGCGCAGCGCCTCCCTGTAGCGCAACTCGGCCATCAGAAGGACGACCCCGCCTTCTCGTGGCCGTCCTCGGCGACCGCGAGGGCGTCGGTCAGCTGCTGGGGGATCTCGTCGTTGGCGGCCGGCGCGTCCTCTCCTGCGGCACCCGGCCGCGTGGCCGTCGCGCCGTCCCCGCCGTCAGGCGGGCCGCCGGTGCGCTCCTCGACCGGATCCGATGCGTAGGCGTGGCGCACCTCGCCGTCGAGCACGTACACGTCGTCATACAGCGAATCGGGTGCCGGGAACGGGGAGCTGTCGGCGAACTCGACCGCAGCGTCCACGCGCGCGATCGCTTCCTGGTCGATCCGCTCGCGCTCCTGCTCGTCGATCACGCCCTCGCGGATCAGCTGGCGCGCGAACACGCCGAGCGGGTCGCGCTCGCGCCAGCGCTCCACCTCCTCGCGGCTGCGGTACTGCTCCGGGTCGGCCATCGAGTGCCCCCGGAAGCGGTAGGTGACGGCCTCCACCAGCAGCGGCCGGCGCTCCTCGCGCACTCGCGAGAGCGCGTCGCACACGACCGAGTAGGTGTCCATCACGTCCATCCCGTCGCAGCGCATGCCCGGCACCCCGAGGCTCTCGCCCTTGCGTTGCAGGTCCGTCACGGCCGAGTGGCGGCGCAGGGCGGTCCCCATGCCGAACTGGTTGTTGATGACCATGAACAGCACCGGGAGCCTCCACAGGGCGGCGAGGTTCAGCGTCTCCCCGAACGTCCCCTGGTTGGATGCGCCGTCGCCGAACGTGCAGAGCGTCACCTCGTCGAGGCCCTGCAGGTCACTCGCGAGCGCGATCCCGGCCGCGATCGGGAGGTTCCCGCCGACGATCCCGTAGCCGCCCATGAAGCGGTGCTCGAGGTCGAACATGTGCATCGAGCCTCCGCGCCCGTGCGAGCACCCGTCGACGCGGCCGAACAGCTCCGCCATCACCCGCTCCGGCGCGGTCCCGCGCACCAGCGCGTGCCCGTGGGAGCGGTACGTGGAGACCAGGTAGTCGGAGTCGCGCAGCGCCCGCGCGCTGCCGACGATCGTGGCCTCCTCGCCGATCGACAGGTGCAGGAAGCCTCCGATCTTGGCGCGCGCGTACATCTCCCCGGCCCGCTCCTCGAAGCGGCGGATCAGCGTCATGGTCGCAAGCCACTCGCGCCTGCTGTCTGCGTCCGGTAACCGATCCATCACTGATCCACGGTAGCCCAGCGGGAGAGGAACTCCTCGGGGCTGAGCCGGCCGAGCTCCTCCCGCACGGCGCGCGCGCGACGGCTGGCCTCGTGCGGGGCCAGATCCCAGAACAGGACGACTTCGCCGCTGTCGATCTCGACGATCTCGACGTGGTCCACGCGGGAGGGGTCGGCCAGCAGCGCGGGGGCGATCCCGCCCCGCCTGACGATCAGCCGGTACGCGTCGCGCGCCTTCACCCGCGGCCCCTCGCCTCGCCCGCGCCGGGCACGCCGGAGCGGCGCCGCATGCAGGCGGCCGCCTGTGCCAGCGAGGACTCTCCGTGGAACACGGCCGCCCCGCCCCCCTCGCCGGCGCCGGGAACGAGCACGGCGGGGACGCCCCTGACGCCGCTGGCCCGCGCGCCCATCGTGGCCTGCTCGAGCTCGGCGATCACCGAGCGCATGCCCGCCGCCGCCAGCACCGCGGCCGGGTGCATCTCACACGCCGCCGCGGCGATCAGCACCGAGTCCTCGTCGGCCAGCGAGCGCCCGCCGGCGAACGCCTGCCGGAAGGCGGCCTGAGAGAACGCCACCACTCGTCCGATCTGGCGCGCGTAGGTCGCCACGCGCATCGCCAGCGTGCTGTCGAACGGGAACGGCTGCGGCCAGCGCAGCTCCTGCAACCCGAGATCGCGCGCGCGCCGCGCGATCCGCTCGCGATCGCCGGCGCCCTCCGCCAATCCGGCGCGGACGGGGTCGCCGGCACCGGCCCCGCCCCCGGTACCGAGGCGATCGCCGGCGTCGCTTGGTGCGACGCCGTCCGCGAGCCGGTGTGCGAGCACGGGCGTCCACTGCGCCGGGCCGGGGAGCTCGCCGAGGATCCGCTCCGCAGCGAGGTACGCGTCCGGGCTTGCGAGGTCGAAGTAGAAGGCGGCCGTCACGGAGGGCACCTCCTCTTGCGAAGGCGCCGCGCTACCCGTGGATCAGCCAGCCGTCGGCCGCCCGACCCGCTTCCATGACCGCCTCCGAGAGGGTCGGGTGTCCATGGATGATCCGCCCCAGCTCCGGGAAGCCGCCCTCCAGCGCGCGGATGTTGACGAGCTCCTGGATCATCTCGGTCGCCCGCGCGCCGACGATGTGCCCGCCGAGCAGCTCGCCGTAGGCACGGTCGCCGACGACCTTCACCATCCCCGTGCGGTCGCCGTAGACGGTGCCGCCCCCGACGGCCCCGTACGGGACCTTGCCGACGACGACCTCGTAGCCCTCCTCCCGCGCCTGCTCCTCGGTGAGCCCGAAGGAGCCCACGTTCGGCATGCAGAAGGTCGCCCGCGGGATGTCGAGGTGGGCGATCGGATGGGTGGGCATCCCGGACATGTCCTCGACGGCCATGATGCCCTCGTCGGAGGCCTTGTGCGCAAGGGCGGGGCCGCTGACGAGGTCGCCGATCGCCCACACGCCCGCTCGCGTCGTGCGCAGCGCACCGTCCACCTTCACGAGCCCGCGCTCGTCGAGCTCGACGCCCGCCTCGCCGAGCCCGAGACCCTCGACGTCGGCGCCGCGGCCGGCGGCGATCACGAGGTAGTCGACCTCCGCCCGCTCCTCCCCGTAGGAGAAGCTCACCGTCTGCTCTTCGGGGCTCACCTCGGCGACCGGCGTGGCCGTGTGGACCTGGACTCCCTGGCGCTTGAGCCCGCGATCCACCAGCCGCGAGACGTCCGCGTCCTCGGTCGGCAGCACCCGCTCGAGCGCCTCGAGCAACAGCACCTCGCTGCCCAGTCGTGCGAACGCCGAGGCGATCTCGGTGCCGGAGGCCCCGGCTCCGACGACCGCGAGGCGGGCCGGCACCTCGGGGAACGCCCACGCCTCCTCGGTGCCCACGACGCGACCGCCGAACTGGGCGCCGGGGATCGGGCGCGGTATCGAACCCGTCGCCACCACGACCCCCTGCGCGGCGTAGGACTGCCCGTCGACGGACACCGAGCCGTCCGGCTGCAGCGACCCCGAGCCCTCGAGCACGTCGATCCCGTGTTTGCGGAACAGCATCGCCACGCCCGAGGTGAGGGTGTTCACGACCTTGTCGCGGCGTGCCTGGATCGCGGCGTAGTCGATCTCGATCGAGTCGGCCCGGATCCCGAAGTCCGCTCCCTCGCGCACCTCGGTGAGCAGATCCGCCGAGCGCAGCACCGCCTTGGCGGGGATGCAGGCGTAGTTCAGGCAGCGCCCGCCGATCTTGTCGCGCTCGACCACGGCGGTGCGTTTGCCGAGCTGCGCCGCGCGCAGCGCCGCGACATATCCCCCTGGCCCCGAGCCGATGACCATGCAGTCGTAGGAGCTCTCGGCCATGGCGGGTGCAGCCTAGCGGAGCGCCCTCGGGCGCTCGCCAGCCTGGATGCGGCCCATCACCCGGACCAGCTTCCAGAACAGCCACCCGCCGAGCCCGATCGCCACCAGGCACTCGCCGGCCGCGAGGAGCGTCGAGGCCACCGTCAGCGCCAGCGCCGTGACGAGGATTTGGAAGGCCAACAGCGCCTCGAAGCACAGCACCGCCCAGTAGCGCCGGCGGGCCATCCCCACCGCGAGCGCGACCAGCACGGCAGCGAGCAGCGCCGCGCCGGGCACGGAGCCACCGTGGCGGGAGAGATCGTGGACCGTGAGCGCGCTGACGATCACGCCCACCGCCAGCAGCCCGCACGCGGCGATCGCCACGAGCAGCGCGGGCGGTCGCTCGTCGGGTGCCAGCGGGCTGAGCTCCGCACGGGCCTGCTCGTCGCGGCTACTCAACTGTCGACCTCGCGCCTGCTCAACTGTCGACCTCCGCCGCGGGCGTGCGGTCGAGGATCCCGCACAGCTCCCGTGCGGCCTGCTCGGGCTCGGCCGCATCGGTGATCGCCCGCAGCACGCACACCCTGGTGGCGCCTGCGCCCAGCACCTCCGCCAGGTTGTCCCTGTCGAGACCGCCGATCGCGAAGAACGGCACGGTTGCGTTCGCGGCCGCGTAGCGCACGAGCCCCAGCCCGACCGCCGGGCGCCCGGGCTTGGTGGGCGTCTCGTGCACCGGACCCACCCCGATGTAGTCGACGACGGCGGGATCGACGGCGTCGATCTCCGCCGGGGTGTGGGTGGACACGCCCACGAGCACGTCGGGCCCGACGATCTCGCGGACGTCCTGCACCGGAAGGTCGTCCTGCCCGACGTGGATCCCGTCGGCCCCGGACGCGGCTGCCACCGCGGGGCGGTCGTTGACGATCAGCAGCGCTCCCAGCCGCGAGCACAGAGCCGCGGACGCGGACGCGACGGCGGTGAGCTCGTCGTCGGCAAGGCGCTTCTCGCGCAGCTGGACGATGTCCACGCCGCCCGTCACCGCCGAGCGGATCAGGTCGGGGAGCTCGACGCCCTCGCGCCGGACGCCGTCCGCGCCGGCGGCGCACACGAGGTACAGCCGCGAGCGCTCGAGCCGATCACGACGCTCTGTCTGCTGGGCGGAAACCACCGAATGCCTCTGGGCAGGAGTCTCGCAGAGCCCTGCCCGAGGGCTAGCATCAGCTGCGTGTCACCGTCTTTGATCCCAGGCGCCGGCGAGCGCTTCGACGTGGTGATCGTGGGCGGCGGGATCGTCGGCCTCGCCGTCGCGTGGCGCGCCCGCGAGCACGGCCTGTCGGTGGCGCTGCTGGAGGGCGACAAGCTCGGCCGGGCCGCGTCGCACGTGGCTGCGGGGATGCTCGCGCCGGTGGCGGAGGTCGAGTTCGGCCCCGCCGCGAGGCGCTCGCTGGCGCTCGGCCTGCGGGCCGCCGCCGCGTGGCCCGCCTTCGCCTCCGAGCTGTCCAGCGCGACCGACAGGAAGCTCTCCCTGCACACCGGCGGGACGCTGTTGGTCGCGCGCGACGACGACGAGGCGCGCGAGCTCCAACGCCAGCTCGAGCTGCGCCGCTCGCTGCAGCTGCGTGTCAGCAGGCTGCTCCCGAGCGAGGCGCGCGAGCGCGAGCCGGCGCTCGCCCCCACCCTGCGGGCGGCGCTGGAATGCCCCGAGGACCACTCGGTGGATCCCCGCCAGGTGCTGGCGGCGCTGAGGAGCGCGTGCGAGCGTGCGGGCGTCGCGATGCGCGAGCACGCCCCCGTCGAGGGTCTCGAGCTCGACCGTGGTGGCAAGCGGGTGACCGGCGTCCGGAGCGCCGGCGGCGTGCGACTCCAGGCCGACGACGTCGTGCTCGCGGCCGGTGCCTGGAGCCACGGGCTGGCGGCCCCCCTGCTCGGGGAGGCGATCCCGGTGCGGCCCGTGAAGGGTCAGATCATGCGGCTGCGCGACCCCGCCGGGCCGGGGCTGCTGACGCGCACGGTGCGCTACGAGGGTGGCTACCTGCTGCCGCGCGGCGACGGGCGCTACGTGCTCGGCGCCACCGTCGAGGAGCGGGGCTTCGAGCTCACGCCCACCGCCGGCGGCGTCTACGAGCTGCTCCGCGACGCGCGCGAGCTGGTGCCCGGGGTGACGGAGCTCGAGCTCGAGGAGGTCTCGGTGGGCCTGCGTCCCGGGACGCCGGACAACGCACCGCTGATCGGCCGCGGCCCCGTCGAGGGCCTCGTGCTCGCAACCGGCCACCACCGCAACGGGATCCTGCTGGCGCCCCTCACCGCGGAGCTGACGCTCGGCCTGCTCGACCGCGCGGCGCGTGCCGAGGATCACGAGGAGCTGCTGGGGACGTGCGATCCGGCGCGCTTCGCCTCCGGCGCCGCGGGCGCTCGCGAGGCGCCGCTCGGGGCGTTCGCGGGAGCGCGCCGGTGATCATCCTCAACGGCGAGCGCTCGGATGTCCCGGGCGGCACGACGGTGGCAGGCGTGCTCGCCGGGCTCGGGCTGCGACCCGACGAACGGGGCGTCGCGGTCGCGGTGGACGGGGAGGTCATCCCCCGCGCGCGGTGGGAGTCCTTCGCCCTCGACGGGGACGCGCACGTGGAGGTGCTGACCGCGATGCAGGGGGGCTAGGCGCCGGTGGAGCCCCGGCTCGGAGCGGCGCTCGGCGAGCGCGAGCAGGCTGCCGCCGCGGCGGATGACGCGCTCGTCATCGCGGGGCGTGAGCTGCGCTCCCGCCTGCTGCTCGGGACCGGCGGCTTCCCATCGCTGGAGCTGCTCGCGCAGGCGATCCGCGAGAGCGGCTCCGAGCTGGTGACCGTCGCCCTGCGGCGCCTCGGCGCCGGCGGCGCACGCCAGAGCGGCTCGCTGGTGGAGGTGCTCGCCGAGGCCGGCGCGACGCTGCTGCCCAACACCGCCGGCTGCCACACCGCGCGCGATGCGGTGCTGACCGCGCAGATGGCGCGCGAGGCCTTCGACACCGACTGGGTCAAGCTCGAGGTGATCGGCGACGAGGACACGCTCATGCCCGACGCCCCCGAGCTGCTGCGCGCGGCCGAGGAGCTGCTCGCGGACGGCTTCGTGGTGCTCCCCTACACGACCGACGACCCTGTCCTCGCCCGCCGCCTGCAGGACCTCGGGTGCGCCGCGGTGATGCCGCTGGGCTCGCCGATCGGCAGCGGCATGGGGATCCGCAACCCGTACAACATCTCGCTGATCCGCGAGGCGGTGAGCGTGCCGGTGGTGCTGGACGCCGGCATCGGGACCGCCTCCGACGCGGCCCTGGCGATGGAGCTCGGCTGCGATGCCGTGATGGCCGCCTCGGCGATCGCGCGCGCGCAGGACCCGGCCCTGATGGCCGCTGCGATGCGCGACGCCGTAAGCGCCGGTCGCCTGGCCCACCGCGCCGGGCGCATCCCCCGGCGCACCTACGCGACGCCGTCCACCACGCACACCGGCCTGGCCGAGTTCGGCGGGGGCGCCGGGACCGGCCCGTACGGCGCCGGGTAGGCGGCCGGTGCGGCGGGAGCCGCCTCAGCGCACGACTTCGATCGTGCCGTTCATGGTCGTCGGCTGGGTGGTGGACACGTAGTGCACGACGCCCGGCCGGGTCAGCTTCGCTTCGTAGGTCCCCCCCTGGCCGAAGTTGCGCGAGCGCAGCGTCTGGGGGCCGCTCACGCTCGTCACGTTGTGCTCGATCGGGTCGTAGTTGGTCCACTTCACGGTGGTGCCCGCTTTCACCCTGATCGCGTCGGGGGCGATCGCGATGTTGCGGTAGGCGATCTGCACGAGCCCGCTGCGCACGGGGGCGCCGGCCGGGGGCGAGGCGAACCGCGGGGTCGTGTTGATGTGGATCGAGGCGCGCGAGGTGGCCCCCGGCGAGCCCTTCGAGGAGCCGGTCTTGCTGCTCGCGGCCCCCGTCGAGGAGCCGCAGCCGCAGAGGGCGACGGTGACACACACCAGCGCTGCGACCGCCGTTGCCGCTCTCATCGCGGGCGATGCTAGCGGTGCTCCCGGGGCGGGCGCGGGGAGCACCTACACTCACCGCTCTCAGCCATGACACGCCATTTCCTGACCGGCGCCGAGCTGGCGGCCGACGAGCTGGAAGGCCTCCTCGCCCGTGCCGCGGAGCTCAAGCGCGAGCCGCTGCGATCGAACGCCCTCGAGGGCCGCAGCGTGGCGCTCATCTTCGAGAAGCCCTCCACGCGCACGCGGTTGTCCTTCGAGGTCGGCGTCCACGAGCTGGGCGGCCAGCCGCTGATCCTGCGCAGCGACGAGATGCAGCTCTCCCGCGGGGAGGCGCTGCAGGACACCGCCACCGTGCTGGGGCGCCACGTGGCGGCGATCGGCCTGCGGACGGGCTCGGAGGACACGCTGCAGGAGCTGGCGCTCCACAGCCCGGTCCCCGTGATCAACATGCTCAGCCCCGACCATCACCCCTGCCAGGCGCTCGCCGACCTGCTGACGCTGCGCGAGGCCTACGGCACGCTCGCCGGGCTGCGGATCGCCTACGTGGGGGACGGCAACAACGTCGCTCGCTCCCTGGCGGTGCTGGGGACGCTGGCGGGACTGCACCTCGCGATCGCATCCCCGCCGGGCTACTCGCTGCAGGGAAGGCTCTCGCTGTCGCCCGCGGCGAGCGGGACCGTGACCATGTACGAGCACCCCCATGAGGCCGTGAAGGGGGCGCAGGCGGTGTACACCGACGTGTGGGTCAGCATGGGCGACGAGCTCGAGGCCGCCGAGCGCCGCCGCGCGCTCGCCCCCTACACGGTCGACGACCCGCTCCTCGACGTGGCCGCCGAGGGCGCCTTCGCGATGCACGACCTGCCCGCCCATCCCGGCGAGGAGATCTCCGCCGAGGTCCTGTACGGCGAGCGTCAGCGGATCTGGGATCAGGCCGAGAACCGGCGCCACGCCCAGAAGGCGCTGCTCGAGCTGCTGCTCGCGCGGCACGGGCACGCCGGCGCCGCCGTCGGCGGATCGCCGTGAGCGACGCGGCCGATTCCGGGGCGCTCGCGGCGCCCGCCCGCCCGCAGCGTGGAGACGAGCTCGAGCTCGAGGTGCAGTCGCTCGCCTTCGGGGGCGAGGGCGTCGCGCGCCTCGGCGACAGCGGCTACGTCGTGTTCGTCGCCGGGGCGATTCCGGGGGACCGCGTGCGGGCGGTCGTCCACAAGCGCAAGCGCACCTACGCCCACGCGCGGACGCTCGAGGTGCTCCGCCCGAGCCCCGAGCGGATCCCGCCCAAGGCGCAGCACCCGGGAGTCCCCTGGCAGGTGCTCCCCTACGAGCGCCAGCTGGAGATCAAGCGCGAGCAGGTCGGCGAGGCGCTGCGGCGGATCGGCGGCCTGGACGGCTTCGAGCTCGAGCAGATCGCACCGGCGTGCGCGCAGTGGCGCTACCGCAACAAGCTCGAGTACTCGTTCGGGACCGGCCCCGCGGGCGAGCTGATCTGCGGCTTTCACGATTCGGCCGGCGCCCGCAGCGTGAGCCCCATCTCCGACTGCCTGCTGGCGTCCGAGCGCGGCAACCGCGCACGCGAGCTGGTGCTCGGATGGTGCCGCGAGCAGGGGTTGCAGGCGTGGGAGCGCGGGCGCCGCGTCGAGCGCACCGACGAGGGGCGAGCCCAGCAGGCCCCGCCGGCGGGGGCGCGCAACGGTCGCCGCGGGGAGGCGGTCGGGGCGGCGCCGGACGGGCGCCCGCAGCTGCGCAACGTGGTGGTCCGCGAAGGCCGCCGCAGCGGCACGCTGCAGGTGCGCCTGGTGAGCACCGATGGAGAGCTCGATCCCTCGCCGCTGGCCGGGGTGCTCGCCGAGGGCCTCGGCGAGGAGCTCGCGGGCGTGCTGTGGACGCGCTCGGGGAGACCGGCCGAGACGACCGCGGGCGGGGAGACGGAGCTCGTGTGGGGCGAGGCGGAGCTGTCCGAGCAGCTCTGCGGCCTCGAGCTGCGCATCTCTGCGGAGGCGTTCTTCCAGACCAACACCGAGATGTCCGAGGTGCTCTACGGGGTCGTGGGCGAGTACGCCGCGCTGGAGAGCTGGGAGCGGGTGTACGACCTGTACTGCGGGATCGGCTCGATCGGCTTGACGCTCGCGCCGCGGGCGGGCGAGCTGTGGGGGATCGAGCTGCTCGAGCCCGCTGTCGCCGACGCGATCGAGGGAGCCCGGCGAAACGGGATCACCAACGCGCGCTTCTTCGCCGGCGACACGCGGACGGCGCTGCCCGAGCTGGTGCAGCGCGCGGGCCGCCCGGACGTGATCGTCGTCGATCCCCCCCGCGCCGGGCTCTCGAAGAAGGTCGTCCATCGCATCATCGAGGCGGCTCCCAAGCGGATCGTGTACGTCTCGTGCAACCCCACCACGCTCGCTCCCAACGCCGCCGAGATGGTCGCCGCCGGATGGTCGCTGCGGCGGGTTCGCCCGGTCGACATGTTCCCGCAGACCCACCACATCGAGAGCGTGGCGCTGCTGGAGCGCGGATAGCGCTCCTGGAGCGCGGATAGGCTTCGCCGGCCATGCGGGCAGCCACGATCCGCGACCAGGAGATCGTCGTCGAGGAGCACCCCGACCCGGTGGCGGGGACGGGGGAGGTGCTCGTGCGGGTTCGCGCCGCCGGGCTCAACGGCGCCGACATGATGCAGCGCCGGGGTCTGTACCCGGCGCCGAGCGGCTCCCCGGCGGACATCCCCGGCCTCGAGCTGGCGGGAGAGGTCGCCGCGCTGGGGGCGGGCGCGCAGCGCTTCTCCCCCGGTCAGCGGGTGATGGCGATCGTCGGCGGCGGCGCCCAGGCGGAGCTTGCCGTCGTGCACGAGCGCCAGCTGATGCCCGTCCCCGAGTCGCTCGAGTGGATGGCCGCGGGCGGGCTTCCCGAGGTCTTCACGACCGCCCACGACGCGATCTTCACGCAGGCGCAGCTGCGCGCCGGCGAACGCCTGCTCGTGCACGGCGGCGCCGGCGGGGTGGGCACGGCAGCGATCCAGCTGGCGCGAGCGGCCGGCGCCGAGGTGACCGCGACGGTTCGCCGCGAGGAGCTGCGCGAGCAGGTCGCCGCGCTCGGCGCGCGGGCGGTCGCGTGCGAGGGCTTCGCCGAGCACGGGCCCTTTGACGTGATCCTCGAGCTCGTCGGGGCGCCGAACCTCGCCGAGAACATGCAGGCGCTCGATACGGGCGGGCGGATCGCGGTGATCGGGGTCGGGGGTGGCGCCACCGCCGAGCTGAACCTGCTGGCGCTGATGGGCAAGCGGGCGAGGATCCACGGCTCGACGCTTCGCGCCCGCCCGCTCGAGGAGAAGGCGCTCGCGGCACGGCGCCTGGAAGGCGAGGTGCTGCCGCTGTTCGGGCGGGGCCTGCTGCGGGTGCCGGTGGCCGACACGTTCCCGCTCGAGAAGGCCGCCGACGCCTACGAGCGCTTCGCCGCCGGGGGCAAGCTCGGCAAGGTCGTGCTCGAGCTGTGAGGGGTCGCCAGATCCACCACACGCTCGCCGGACGCCGGGGCAGCCAGCTCGACGAGCCGCCCGGCCGACGGCGCGAGCTCGGCCGCGAACGTCTCGTAGCGCCCCGCGTCCCAGTCGGGCTGCACGGGTGCGGTCATCGCGCGCGTGCTCCCACGCTCAATACGGCGGAAGCGTCTGGTACCAGCTGCCCAGCACGCGGAACGCAGCCCAGAACTCGCGCTTTGCGTCCTGCTCGTCGAGCGACTCGTCGAGGTTGGGGACGTACAGCGCCTCGATCGAGGGGGTCAGCTGCTGGACCTCGCCGATGCGCGGCTCCAGCTCGCGGGCGAGCGGGATGTCGATCTCGCCGAGCGTCGCCAGTGCGTCGGGGCCCATCGCGACGATGATCTTCGGCTGAACGATCGCGATCTCCTCCGCCAGCCGCGACACGCACGCGAAGTCGGCCAGCGAGGCGTCGCTCAGCGGGCACTTCACGCACAGCGTCCCGTACACCGCGAGCGGGTCGATCGCCAGGCGCTTGAGCGACTTCATGATCGCGCCCCCCGAGCGCCCGTAGAACGCCACCCCCTCCTCGATCTCCGAGGGCATCGCGGAGTGCTTGAGCAGCATGATGTCGGCCTGCGGGTGGCCGGAGCCGAGCACCGGCATCAGGTTCCCGCGCGGGCAGTGCTCGCAGGCCTGCAGCTCCCGCATCAGCTGGTTGAGCTCGCGGATCGCCCGCTCGAGGTACTTCTCGCGGATCTCGTCGTCGGTCACCGGCATCGCCGCGGAGGGATTTGACGGTGCCCCGGCTTGTCCTTGGCCGTGCATCACCCGTTGCGCGCGGCTACCGGCCGCGGCGTTCGCCGGTGCGGCTCAGACGCCGTAGCCGGCGGGCCCGGCTCGCCCGCCGCGCCGACGGCGGCGTGGCGCGCGTCTGCAGGAACTTCAGCGCCTGCACGTACAGCAGCGACGACGGCCTGGTGAGGATCTCGGCGCCGTGCAACGACTGCAGGAACTCGCGCGGCCCGTCGAAGTCGCGCATCCGCACGCGCACCGAGCCGAGGCCCTGGGGAACGTGCGCGTCCGATCCCGCCCCCGCCGGGATGCGGTACTTGGCGGCGAAGCGATCGGCCTCTTCGTTGAAGGCGCTGATCGCGACCCGCGGGTTGAAGATCTCGATCGCGTCGACCTCGTCGAGCACGGGCAGCAGGTGCTCGTAGTCGGGCACCGAGTGCATGCGGTCGAAGGGGTGGGGCACGTACACGACGCCGTGCTGGCGGCGGATCCGCTCGATCGTCTCCGCGAGGCTCAACCCGCGCGGGATCTTCTCCTTCAGGAACAGCCCGATCACCTCGCCCTGCCCGTCGGTCTTGATCTCCTCTCCGACGATCACCCGCACGCCCGCCTGCGCGGCCTTGGCCTGCGCCTCGAAGGCTCCCGAGATCTCGTTGTGGTCGGTCACCGCGATCGCCCCGAGGCCGGCATCGCGGGCGCTCGCGAGCAGCACCTCCACGGGGGTCGCGCAGTCGTGGGAGTGGTCGGTGTGCATGTGCAGGTCGACCTCGATCAGGGGCCGCTCCGCGAGCATCCGCGCGAGCTCCGCGTCGCCGGGACCGTGGCGGCGCGCGGCCACGCTCGCGTAGATCTCCCCGAACCGCTGGGCGGCCAGCGCGTCGTCGGGGACGAGCTCGTACGAGGCGGGGAAGGCTCGATCCATCAGCTCGGCGGTGGCCGGCAGTGTGGCTGTGCGCGCATCGAGGCGCCCGAAGAAGCTCTCCACGAAGCGGCGCGCCAGCAGCGTCGAGAGCAGCCGCTCGCTGGAAGAGTGAAACGAGCCGACGTTCAAGGCGCGCGAGTGGCGCAGCGCGGCGTTGGAGGTGGACGGGGCGAACGGCTCGTGGACGTGCACGAAGTCGAGCGGCACGCGCGTGAGCACTTCCTCGACGGTGCGCGCGACGTCGATCGGCAGCGCGGGGGCGCGGCGTCGCGTCCCCGGTGTGACCTCCAGCACCTCGCCGACCGCGATCACCCGTGGGCTGCCGCCGTCGGTCGCCTCGAGCAGGCGCTCCGGGGCGGCGCGTGCGGCCCGCAGCTGCTTGCGCGATTCGCGCACGCGCTCCTGCGAGCGTGACGGGGCGAGCACGAGCGTGCGGTGCCCGTGCTGCGAGAGCTCGGCCGCCGCCTGGGCGACGTGGACGTTGACCTCGTTCTCGACCTCCCACGGGTACGGCGTGACGTGGGCGATCGCGAAGGTGGGGGCCATCGCTGCTGATTATCCCGTCCGCGCGCGAGCGCGGGGCGGGTCAGCGGCCGGCGCGGGTCGCAGCGGGGCGGCTGCGGGTGCCGGCGGGACGCGCTTTGGCGCCGCCTGCTGTGCCGGCGCCTGCTGTGCCGGCGCCTGCTTTGCCGGCGCCTGCTTTGCCGCCGCTTGCTTTGCCGGCGCCTGCTTTGGCGCCGGCTGCTCTGGCGCGTCCCTTCGAGGCGGCCTTGGGCGCGGTCCCGGGGCGCTTGGCGTACGCGGAGATGAACGCCTCCGTGTCGAGTCGGGCCTGCTCGTCGGGGCGCTGCTTGTGGGGGGACTTCATCAGGTAGGAGGAGGGCCCGTCGAGCTGCCCGCCGATGCCGTGGTTGAGGGCGAGCTTGCAGCAGCGCACGGCGTCGATCACGATCCCGGCCGAGTTGGGCGAGTCCCACACCTCGAGCTTGACCTCCATGTTCAGGGGCACGTCGCCGAAGGCTTGGCCCTCGAGGCGGATGTGGGCCCACTTGCGGTCGGTCAGCCACGGCACGTAGTCGGAGGGCCCGACGTGGACGTCCTCCGGCGGGAGCTCGTGGTCCATGATCGAGGTGACCGCGTTGGTCTTCGAGATCTTCTTCGACTCCAGCCGCTCGCGCTCGAGCATGTTGTAGAAGTCCATGTTCCCGCCGACGTTCAGCTGCGAGGTGCGCTCCAGCTCCACGCCGCGCTCGGCGAACAGGCGGGCGAGCGTGCGGTGCACGATCGTGGCCCCGACCTGGGACTTGATGTCGTCGCCCACGATCGGCAGGCGGGCCGTCTTGAAGCGGCGGTCCCAGTAGTCCTCGCGGGCGATGAACACGGGGATGCAGTTGACGAGGGCGCAGCCCGCCTCGAGCACCTGCTCGACGTACCACTTGGTGGCCTGCTCGGAGCCGACCGGCAGGTAGGAGACGACCACGTCGGTGTGCGTGTCGCGCAGGATCTTGACGATGTCGGCGGTCTCGCCGGGTGCCTTCTTGATCTTCTCCTTGAGGTACTTGCCGAGCCCGTCGTGGGTCATCCCGCGGTGGACCTGCACCCCCAGGTGGCGGGGCACCTTCGCGAAGCGGATCGTGTTGTTCTGGCCGGCCCAGATCGCGGTCCCGAGGTCCTTGCCGACCTTCGTGGCGTCGATGTCGAAGGCGGCCGTGAACTCGATGTCGCGGACGTGGTATCCGCCGAGGTCCACGTGCATCAGGCCCGGGACCCGCTTGGCGGGGTCGGCGTCGCGGTAGTAGTGGACGCCCTGCACGAAGGCCGATGCGCAGTTGCCGACGCCGATGATCGCCACGCGTACCTTGTCTTGCTGGTAGCGGGCCGCGCCGTTGCGCGATGCCGCGCCGTCGGTGTGTGTGGTGCCGTTGGTGGGCTGCTTGATCACAAGTCCGATCCTTGTTCGTGGCGAGGGGCAGGGCGGGGGCCGCGGGGCCCGGGCGAGGACTCAGCGAGCCCGGTGCCGCCAGAGACTACTCCGCCGCCCGTGGAAGGTCACACTGCGCGCTACGCGGTGAGCGCCTTGCGCACGTGCCAGATGCGCTGGAGCACGGTCACCACGCTGAGGACGGCGAGCGCGTATACGGCCGGCTTGAGCAGTTCGAAGCCGCCCAGCGACGCGCCCTTGGCGAACACCAGGCCGATCGCGAGGATCACGACGCGCACGGGCCGGGTGGCGATCCCGACCTTGCATTCCACGCCGAGCGCCTCCGCCCGCGCCCGCGTGTAGCTGACCATCAGCGAGGCCAGCACGGCGACCACCACGGCGGCGGTGGCGACCCGTTCTCCCTGTAGCGCGAAGTAGCCGGCGACGGCGGCCAGCACGATGCCCTCCTCGATCCGGTCGAGGGTGGAGTCCAGGAACGCGCCGAACGGGGTCCCCTTGCCCGACATCCGCGAGTAGCGCCCGTCGAGGGTGTCCATCACCGAGCCGACGATGAACGCCAGGCCGCCGAGGAAGAACCGCTGTTCCCACACCAGCACGGCCGCCACCAGGTTCAGCGCGAAGCCCGTCAGCGAGATCGCGTTGGGCGTGAGACGGGAGTCGATCAGGCGGTTGCGGACCAGCTCGCGCCGCGCGCCGGAGCCGATCGGCGGCCGCGTGCGGGCGCGCCCGGCGCGGTGGGAGCGGCCGCGGCGGGCCGGCGCAGTCTGGCGTGGGGGCATCGGGACCTCGGAGCCCTAGCCGCTGGCTCCGAGGCGGGTGCCCTGCATGGCCGAGAAGCGCCAGGCATTGGGCCGCGCCCGCGCCAGCCACAGCGCACCGTAGGCGGACACGCCGGCCGTCACCGCCCCGAGCAGCGCGTCGAAGATGAAGTGGTTGGCGGTGACCACGATCACGAAGGTCATGAAGAACGGATACAGGATCCAGAGCACCCTCACGACCTTCGGTTTTACCAGCCGCGCGAGCGTCCATCCCGTCATCAGCGCGAACGCCACGTGCATCGAGGGGACCGCCGCGTACATGTTCACCATCGCCGTCATCGAGGAGCTCTTGGCCGACACGTGCATCCCGGTGAAGTCGGAGACGGTGTCGATGAAGCCCCACTCGGGGAAGAAGCGGGGCGGGGCCGTTGGGAACACCATGTAGCCGATCAGCGCGATCGCCATCGCGATCATGAACATGTTGCGCACGAAGTAGAAGCTGCGGTTGTGGCGCAGGTAGATGTAGGCGAGCGCCGCCACCATGACGGTCGTCTGCGCGTTCACGTACACCCAGCTGGTGGCCACGATCAGCGCGTGGCTGCCCGAGGCCCACGCCTGGATCGACGGCTCGACGAACACGTGCAGCCCCCTCTCCAGCGAGATCAGATCGCGCGCGTGGGCGAAGGCCGCGTTGGCCTCGCCCTCGACCAGGCCGCGCACGAGGCGGTAGGCGAGGAACGCGCCGAGGAACAGCAACAGCTGTCGCAGCGCGTCCAGCCATCCCCGCGGCAGCAGTCGCGCCTGGAACACACGAGCGCGGGCGAGCATCGCGGCGAAGCCTAGTCGATGCTCAGGTGCACCGGGGGCCGTTCGCCACGACCCGCGCCGGCGAGAAGCCGATGCCCAGCTCGAAGCGGCCGGGCCCCCGGGCGAGCACCCGCGTCCAGTCCCCCGGTGCCCGTTCCACGCAGCCGTTGCCGGTGTCGAGCTTCCAGTAGGGGGTGAAGCGAACCCGCAACAGGTAGCGGCCCGGCCGCGGTAGCCGCAGGCTCGCACGGTCGCTGGAGATGCTGCCCAGGACCCCGGGCGCCGACAGCAGCGGGCCCGGGTCGCGGACGGCGAACAGCCGCCAGCTGGCCGATCGCCACACTTCGCGCAGATACGCGGGCGGACCCGCGCGCAGCAGGCGCGCCTCGGCCCTGCCGGAGTAGTCGAGCGCAGCGTCGGGCAGGGCGATCAGCGAGATCCCCTGTTCGAGCAGCCAGTCGTGCAGCTCGGCGGCGCTCAGCGGGGCGCCCTCGTAGAACAGCCCGTTGCGCCGGCGGTCGAGCTGGCGCTCCCAGCCGCGGGCGAGCATCATGTGCGGTGCCACCCAGCGGGCTTCCCAGTGCGCCGCGGTCGGCACCACCTCGATGCGCGCCGGGCGGGCGCCGTAACCCACGCCCAGCCGCCCCAGCTCGGCCAGCAGCGGAGCGTAGTAGGAGGCTTTCACCGACGGGTTGTCCCGGACCGCGCGAAAGTCCGCGAGCGGCGCCCTGATCTGCCAGTAGAGCATCAGCGGCGCCAGCCCGGCCAGCAGCCACAGGCGCCCGCGGGCGAAGCCGCCGCCCTCGCGGCGCAGCAGGATCAGCGCCGCGGCCGGCCCGCCGAGCAGCGCCCCCAGGCGCCCGGCGTTGCCGCCCACCGCGCTCGGCACGACGAAGGCAGCCACCAGCAGCAGCGCATACAGCAGGATGCCGGTGCGCAGCACGCGCTGCCCGTCGCCGGCCAGCAGTGCCAGCGCCAGCACGGCTCCCAGCGGCGCCCAGAACGCCGATGCGACGAACGGCTGGGTGCCGCCTTCGGGGAACAGCACCGCGAGCGCCAGGATCGGGGCCAGCGCCGCGACCATCATCGCGAGCGCCAGCCGCCGCCGCGCGCCCGCGATCGCCCACGCGAGCAGCATCAGCGCGAGGAACGCTCCCGCCACGGGGCTCGCCAGCGAGCACGCCGCGCACAGCACGAGCGCCACCGCCGGTTGCGATCGGGCCAGCACCAGCGCGGCCAGGCCGAGCGCGAGGCCGAGGTCGTAGGGAACGCGGCCGGAGAGCAGCGCGAAGCCGGCGCCGAACGCGAACCACAGCGAAGCGACGCGGCCGGCCGTTCCCGGCGCCTCCCGGGCGAGCAGCCGTTCGAACAGCGCCGCCTGGGCGACGGCGGCCAGCGCCACCAGCAGGCGTGGTCCGATGACGGCGCCGAGGGCGGGCGCGAGCAGCGAGTAGGCGGGCAGGTGGTGGCCCGCGTACCAGGAGTTGTCCCACAGCGAGAAGCCCACGCGAGAGAACAGCTCGCTGCGGTAGCTGGCCGCGGCGAGGTCGGGGCTCGACGGCGCGAGCACGAGGTAGCCGCCGGCGACCAGCGCCGCCAGCAGCCACGCCGGCGGTCTGCGCACCCAGCCGGCCCCGCGGCGGGCGGGGGCGCGGGCCGGGTCGCCCCCCGGGCGCTCGTGGCCAGGGCTCGCGAGCCGCTCCCCGAGGACCGCGCCGGTCATGTCCGGGCCAGGAACTCGTGCACCCGCTCCGGCAGGTCGGGGCGGTCGAGCCACGGCCAGTGTCCGGCGTCGGGCAGCTCGAGCAGCTCGGCGTGCGGCAGCGCCCGCGCGTACTCGCGCGCGAAGCGCTCGGGGATGTAGGGGTCGCGCGTGCCCCAGGCGACCAGCGCCGGCGCCTGCACGTCGCCGAGGTGCTCGCCGGCGGCCGCCAGGCGCTCGGGCGGTGAGCTGCGGTACAGGCGCAGGATCGCGCGCTGGGTGCCCTGGTCGAGGTGCTCCATGATCGAGCGGCGCACGTCCTCGGGGAGGGGGCCGGGGGTGACGTTCGACTCTCGCGAGAGCAGCTTCAACGTGAAGCCCACGGTGGCGCCCATCGCCAGCTCTCCCAGCACGGGGGTGCGCCACGCGCGGGCCGTGCGGTGCCAGCGGTAGCCCGGCAGCAACGGCACGACGTTGATCAGGGCCATGCGCCGCACCCGCTCGGGCCGGCGCTGGGCGAAGGCGAGCCCGACCGCGCCCCAGTCGTGCATCACCAGCCGCACGCGCTCGATCCCGCGCCAGTCGAGGAAGCGCTCTATGAAGGCGTCGTACTCCTCGATCGTGTACTCGCGCGATCCCGGCTTGCCGGAGCGTCCGAAGCCCGGCAGGTCGACCGCGAGGCCGCCGCTCAGCGCCAGCCACAGCGTCCAGTCGTCGGAGCTGGTCGGCACGCCGTGCAGGTAGAGCACCGGCGCGAGCTCGGTCTCCGGGTCCGGCGCCGGGGCTTCTCGCCAGAACACGGGCAGGCCGTCGAGGTCCTCGGTGTGCTCGCTCGGCTCGCGCACCTCGGGCGAGGTTATAGAGCAGCGGGGCCCGCCCGGCGTGCGGATACCGTGCTCCCGTGCGCACCACCCGCCAGCTCGACGAGCTCCCGAGCCGCCGACGGGTCGCGCTGGTACGCCGGCGGCTGCGGTTCGTGTACGGGGTCCCCTCGATGGCGCCGCACGGGCAACCGATCGCGGAGCTGGTGCTCACCGTGCTGTCGCAGTCGACCAACGACCGCAACCGCGACGTCGCCTACCTGCGGCTGCGGGAGCGCTTTCCGAGCTGGGAGCAGGTCCGCGACGCGCCGGTCGGTGAGGTCGAGGAGGCGATCCGGCCGGGGGGCATCTCGAGGGTCAAGTCGGGCCGCCTGCAGGCGATCCTGCGGGCGATCACCGCCGACCCTCGCGACCCCGGACACGAGCTGTCGCTGGACTGGATGGCGAGGGCTCCCACCGGCGAGAGTCGCGACTATCTGGTGGCACTCCCTGGCGTGGGCCGCAAGACGGCCGCCTGCGTGCTGCTGTTCGCGCTGGGCAAGCGGGAGGTGCCGGTCGACACCCACGTCTCACGGGTGGGCGCCCGCCTCGGCCTGCTGCCCGCCGGCGCCCCCTTCGAGGTGCTCCACGAC
>DATJBO010000232.1:0-7538 GCA_035515315.1 Solirubrobacteraceae bacterium | reverse complement strand
GCTTGCCCCGCAGCGCGTCGGCTATGTGCGTGGCCAGGCGCCCGAGGGTCTTGCCGTTGGCGTCGACCAGCAGCCAGTTGCGCTCGCGATCGGCGGGCGTGGCGACGTATGTCTTCGTGGACGGGGCCATCAGCTTCATCTGGGCGGCGGGCCACTCGGGTGGCGCGCCAAGGCAGCCGCTGCTCTCATCGCTCGCGCGGCGAAGCGACCATCATAGGCCAAAGCGGCGGCCTCGCCCGCCGTGCCGACGGGTGTGTCCATGCGCGCGCCGGCGCCGGCCCGCGCGGCGCGGCGCGGCGCGGCGGGGCGGGGCGGGGCGGGCGCCTACTCCCACTCGATCGTGCCGGGTGGCTTGGAGGTGATGTCCAGCACGACCCGGTTGACCTCGCGCAGCTCATTGATCATCCGCGAGGCGACGCGCTCCAGCAGGTCGTAGGGCAGCCGCGCCCAGTCGGCGGTCATCGCGTCGTCGCTTGTGACCGCGCGGATCACGACCACGTGGCCGTAGCTGCGCTCGTCGCCCTGGACGCCGACCGTGCGGACGTCGGGGAGCACGCAGAAGGACTGCCACAGCTCGCGATACAGGCCGGCCGCACGGATCTCCTCCTGCAGGATGTGGTCGGCCTCGCGCAGGACGTCGAGGCGCTCCTTGGTGGCTTCGCCGCCCACCACGCGGATCGCGAGGCCCGGGCCGGGGAACGGCTGTCGCCAGACGAGCCGCTCGGGCATGCCGAGCTGTTCGCCGACGGCGCGGACCTCGTCCTTGAAGAGCGACCGCAGCGGCTCGACGAGCTCGAAGCGCAGGTCCTCGGGCAGGCCCCCGACGTTGTGGTGGGACTTGATCGTGGCGGCACCGGTACCGCCGCCGGACTCGATCACGTCCGAGTAGAGGGTGCCCTGGACCAGGAAGCGGGCTTCGGCGCCGTCGCCGGCCGCGGACAGGCGCCTGGCCTCCTCCTCGAACACGCGGATGAACTCCTCGCCGATCACCTTGCGCTTGGCCTCCGGCTCGACGACACCGCGCAGCTTGGCAAGGAAGCGCTGCTCGGCGTCGACCGCGACGAGCGGCACCTTGAAGGTGTCGCGGAAGGTGCGGATCACCTGTTCGCCCTCGTCCTTGCGCATCAGGCCGTGGTCGACGAACACGCACGTCAGCCGGTCGCCGACGGCGCGGTGGACCAGCAGCGCCGCGACCGAGGAGTCGACGCCGCCGGACAGGCCGCAGATGACGTTGCCGTCCCCGACCTGCTCGCGGATCCGGCGCACCTGTTCCTCGACGATGCCGGCCGGCGACCACGTCGGCTCACAGCCGCACGCCTGCGTGAGGAAGCGGGTGAGGATCTCGGTCCCGTAGGGGGTGTGGACGACCTCGGGGTGGAACTGGATGCCGAAGATGGAGCGCTCGCGGTCCTCGATCGCGGCCACGGGGGAGCCCGTCGAGGAGGCCAGCGCGGCGAACCCCGGGGGTGCCTCGTAGACGGTGTCGCGGTGGGACATCCAGCACGTCTGCTCCGCGGGCAGGCCGCCGAGCAGCATCCCGCCGTCGCCGACGAGCAGCTCGGAGCGGCCGAACTCCCCCACCTCGGCCTGCTCCACCCGCCCGCCGAGCGAGTGCACCAGCAGCTGCATCCCGTAGCAGATGCCCATTACCGGGACGCCAAGCTCCAGCAGCGCCGGGTCCAGGCTCGGGGCGCCGTCGGCGTACACCGACGCGGGCCCGCCCGACAGCACGACCCCGCGCGGGCACCGCGCGGCGATCTCCTCGACCGGGACGTGGTGGGCGAGGAGCTCGCTGAACACCCCGCAGTCACGGATCCGCCGGGCGATCAGCTGGGAGTACTGGCCGCCGTAGTCGAGCACGACCACCGTCTCGGGGGCGGCGGGATCCGGCCGGCCGGCCACGCGGGCCGGGCCGCCGAGCGTCTCGGCGCCGGGCGGGCGCTCGGTTGCCGCGCCGGGCTCGGCGAGGGCGCCCGGCGAAGAGGCGCCGTCACTCATTGACGAGCGCGGCGACCTTTCCGTTGATTGCCCCCATGCCGACTTCCTGGTCGCGCTGGAGGGCCTTGCCCTCGGTCTGCAGCGCGGGCGCGACCACGACCTCGGCGCGGTTGAACTCCGCCAGGTCCTTGTGGCCGCAGGTGGCCATCGAGGTGCGAAGCCCGCCGAACAGGTTGAAGGTGCCGTCGTTCTCGCGGGCGGGACCGACGAGGATCTCCTCGAGGCTGCCGTTCTGGGTGGTGGCGACACGCGCACCGCGGGGCAGGGTCGGGTGGAAGGTGGCCATCCCCCAGTGGAAGCCGCGACCGGGGGCCTCGTAGGCGCGGGCCAGCGGGGAGCCGATCATCACCGCGTCGGCGCCGAGGGCGATCGCCTTGGCGACGTCGCCCCCGTTGCGCATCCCGCCGTCGGCGATCACCTGGGCGTACTCGCCCGTCTCGAGCATGTGGGTGGAGCGCGCGTGGGCCACGTCGGCGATCGCGGTGGCCTGGGGCACGCCGATTCCGAGCACCCCACGGGTGGTGCAGGCGGCGCCCGGGCCGACGCCGACCAGCACCCCGGCGGCGCCCGTGCGCATCAGGTGGAGCCCGGTGTGGTAGGAGGCGCACCCGCCCACCACCACCGGCACGTCGAGGGTGGGGATGAACTCCTTCAGGTTGAGGGGCTCGGAGACCGTGGAGACGTGCTCGCCGGAGACGACCGTCCCCTGGATCACGAGCACGTCGAGACCCGCCTCGAGCGCGACCTTGTGATAGCGGAGCACCCGCTGCGGCGTGAGCGAGGCCGCCGCCACGACCTTCTGCTGCTTGATCTCCTGGATCCGTTGGGCGATCAGCTCCTCCTTGACCGGCTCGCGGTAGATCTCCTGCATCTTGCGGGTGGCGATCTCCTTCGGCAGCGAGGCGATCTCCTCGAGCTGCTCGTCGGCGTCCTCGTAGCGGGTGAAGATGCCCTCGAGGTTGAGCACCGCGAGACCGCCGAGGCGCCCGATGATCCCGGCCGTCTCGGGCGAGACGACGCCGTCCATCGCGGACGCCAGCATCGGCAGCGCGAACTGGTACGGGCCGAGCTTCCAGGAGATGTCGATGTCGTCTGGGTCGCGGGTGCGGCGCGAGGGCACGATCGCGATGTCGTCGAATCCGTAGGCCCGCCGGCCCTTCTTGCCGCGTCCGATCTCTATCTCCATTGGTCCATCCTATGCTCCGTCGCGGACGGCGAGGGACCGCTCGCACGGCTCCCGCAGGCGCTATCGGCGCGCCCGAAAACGCGCCCAGCAGGCCAAAAAGAGGGGCAGGGCGGCCCCGTTTCGGCCTGGTTCGGGAGCGGTGCCAATTGAGGCCTGAGCATAGCAACGGCGACTGGGCGCCAGGGGCCCTTGGGTATGCTCGAACTCGTTCAAAGATGAGCGACATCTCGAGGCCCAGATACGACCCTCAGGAGCTCGAGCCGCGCCGCCAGCGGGCGTGGACGGAGCGCGACGCCTTCGCCACCCCGGCGCTGGCGGATGAGGCCCCCCACCTCTACATAAAGCCCTCCGCGCCGTTCACCTCGGGGAACGTCCACATCGGCCACGTCCGCAGCTACTCGATCGGGGACGCGTACGCGCGCTTCCGCAGGGCTCGGGGCGACGACGTGCTGTTCGCGTTCGGCTTCGACGCCTTCGGCCTGCCCGCCGAGCTGGCGGCGATCACCGGCGGGGAGTTGCCGAGCGAGTGGGTCGACAGCCGCGCCGCCCACATGAAGGGCCAGCTCGAGCGGCTGGGCTTCTCCTTCGACTGGTCGCGCTCGTTCATGAGCTCCGATCCGGAGATGTACCGCTGGTCGCAGTGGCTGTTCCTCGAGCTGCTCGAGGCCGGCCTGATCTATCGCGGCACCGGGACCGTGGACTGGTGCGAGAACTGCCAGACAACGCTGGCCTCGATCCAGGTCGAGCCCGGCGGCACCTGCTGGCGCTGCCACGAGCCGGTGAAGCTGATCGGACTGCCTCAGTGGTACCTGGGCATCAGCGCATACGTGCCCGAGAACGACGCGCGCCTGGCCGAGCTGCAGGACAGCGGCATCTGGGACGAGGTGGCGCTCGCCTCCCAGCAGTACGTGCTGGGGCGGATCGACGGGGTCGAGCTCGAGCTGCGCGAGGCCTCGGGGGAGCCACTGGTGCTGTTCACCCCCTACCCCGAGTCGCTGGCGTTGGCACGCTTCGCGCTGATCAGCCCGCGCCACCCCGCGGTCGAGACGTGGGCCTCTGCCGGGGAGGCGGCAGAGCAGCTCGAGCGGCTCCGCTCGGGCGGCTGGGAGCGCAGCGCCCGGGAGGCCGAGACGATCCCCGTGGTGGATACGGGACGTACCGTGATCGGGCCGGGCGGGCGCGAGCTGCCGGTCGCCATCTCTCCGCTGGTCGACTCCCGGTTCGGCCCGACGGCCGTGCTGGGGGTGCCCGCCGAGGACCGCAGCGACGAGATCCTCGCGCAGCGCCTGGGAATCGAGCTCGACGACGGCGGGCCCGGCGTGGACACGGCGAGCGTGGGCGTCGCGCCGGCGGTCCGTTACAAGGCCGCCGACTTCACGATCTCCCGGCAGCGCTCGTGGGGGACCCCGATCCCGATCGTGTACTGCGAGGAGTGCGGCACCGTGCCGGTGCCCCGCGAGCAGCTCCCCGTGCTCTTGCCGCTGGACGTCCGTCCGACCGGGACCGGCAACCCCCTGGCCGAGCTCGAGGACTTCGTCGACACCACCTGCCCCGCGTGCGGGGGGGCGGCCAGGCGGGAGACCGACACGCTGGACTGCCACTTCGACGCGCTGTGGCTGTGGATCCCGGCGTGCGTGCCCCCGGGGGAGCGGGACGGCACGCTCGAGGAGATCCTGGCGCTGCCCGACCTGCGCCACTGGCTGCCCTCCGAGCGCCTGGTGGCAGGATCGGACAGCGGCAACTTCGTGTTCGACCAGCGGATCGTGACGAAGGCGCTGCGGGACATCGGCCCGCTGGCGTTCCTCGCCGACGGCGAGCCGTTCGCGGGTTGCCTGTTCCACGAGATGGTGATCCGGGACGGGCGCAAGATGAGCAAGCACCTGGGCAACGTGGTCGACCCCGACGAGCTGATCGAGCGATACGGGGCCGACACCGTGCGCCTGGCGGTGCTGTACGCGGCCAGGCCCCAGCGCTCGCTGAACTGGAGCGACTCCGCGGTGCTGCGCTGCCACCGCTTCCTGAACAACGTGTGGGACTACACCCACGCGAAGCTCGACCCGGCCGCGGCGGCGGCGGTGCAGGGCGACGACGGGGGGGGCGGCGGCGAGGAGGAGAAGGACAAGACCGAGCACCTGCGCGTGAAACTGGCCGAGTGGTGCGAGAACGGCGTCAAGCGCATCACCGACGACATGGAGCAGCTCGAGATGCACAGCGCGGCCCGCAACGCGATGCGCCTGTTCGATCGCATCAAGGACTTCGAGAAGCGGGTGCTCGCGCGCCAGCCGCAGCTCTCGAGGGCCAACTCCGAGGCCCTGCTGTCGGCGCTGCGCACCTTCGCCCAGGTGCTCGGGCCGATGTGCCCCCACCTCGCCGAGCAGCTGTGGCTCGACCTCGGGGGCCAGGAGGGCGCCGCACGGACGCCGTGGCCCGTCGTATCGTTGCGGGTACCGGCATGAGCACCCACACCGCACAGCCCACCCAGGGCTCGAGGCAACGGACGCGCTCGTGCGCGACCGGCCTGCGCTGCCACCGCTGTGATCACAGCTACGCGCTGGAGGACACGATCTTCTCCTGTCCGGACTGCGGCAAGGGCCTGGACGTCGTCTACGACTACGAGCTGGCGGCGAGCCACTTCCGCGACTTCCCCTCCTCCGAGCGCCCGCACAACATCTGGCACTTCGAGGAGCTGCTGCCGATCGTCGACGCGGGCGCCCAGGCGCGCGTGGGCCAGACCGCGGGCTACACCCCCCTGATCAGGGCAGATCGGCTCGGCGCCGAGCTGGGGATCGACAACCTGTACCTGAAGGACGACTCGACCTGCCGCCCGAGCCTCTCCTACAAGGACCGCGTGGTGTCGATGTCGGTGGCGAGGCTGCTCGAGCGGGGCAAGAGCGAGATCGGGTGCGTCTCCACGGGCAACGTCGGGACGGCCGTCGCGTCGCTGGCCTCGAAGGCGGGGGTCGACTCCTACGTCTTCTACCCCAACCGCCTGGAGGACACGAAGGCCCGGGCGTGCATGGCGCTCGGTGCGAAGGTCGTGCAGGTGGAGGGCAACTACGACGAAGCCAACCGGCGTTGCCGGGAAGTGGCGGAAGCGACCGGGATGGACTTCGCCAACATCACGCTGCGGCCGTTCTACGCCGAGGGCGCCAAGACGGCCTCGTTCGAGATCGTCGAGCAGCTCGACTGGCGCGCGCCGGAGCACATCATCACCGCTGCGGCCGGCGGCACCCTCTCCTCACGGCTGCACAAGGGCCTGCTGGAGCTGCAGCTGCTCGAGCTCGCCGAGACCGACGGCACCCGCATCCACATCGCCCAGCCGAGCGGGTGCAACCCGATCGCCACCGCGATCCTCGCCGAGGAAGCCGAGGTCCACGCCGTCACCCCGGAGACGGCTGCGCACTCGCTGGCGATCGGGGCCCCGGGCGACGGCTACCTGGTGATCGACGCCGTGCTCAAACGGGGCGGCGGGGCCGGCTACGCGAGCGACCCCGAGATCTTCGCCGGGATCGACCTGCTGGCCGCCACCGAGGGCCTGCTGACGGAGCCCGCGGGCGGGACCACCGTGGCGGTGCTCGAGAAGATGGCCGCCAGCGGCAAGTTCGCGCCCGGCGACACGGTGGTGGCGATCATCACCGGCAACGGGCTGAAGACGCTAGACGACCACCCGCCGAAGCCGTGGCCGGCGAAGATCGACTGCGAGCTCGACGCGATGCTGACCGCATTGGGCGAGCTGAAGACCACCGGCACGCTCGCCGACAGCGCGCGCCAGCGCCTGCACGGGAGCGGTTAGAGGAGAGCGCATGGAGGAGATCGACCCCATCCACGACCTCGAGCAGCGGCGGGCCGAAGCACGGCGGGCGGTCGAGGAAGCCGGCGGCGGAGAGGCCGAGGGCTTCGAGCAGGCCGAGCAGGAGCTGATCGAACACGCCTCCCACGGCGACGAGCACAACACCACCCCGATCTTCCGGGACGCCGAGGGCGTGACCGAGGAGGAAGGAGCGGTCGACCCGATCTACGGGGAAGCCGACGAGGAGGAGAAACCGGACTGAGCGGCCACGCGTCCGGCTGCGCGGGCGCGTGTGGCGGGGCCTATACCCTCTACGCGGGTGAGGCCGGTATACCTCCTCGGCGCGTTCGTGCCGATCGCCTTCGTGCTGGACCTCGCCGACGCGTCGCCGGTGGTGGTGTTCGCGACCTCGGCCGTGGCGATCGTCCCGGCCGCGGCGGTGATGAGCGAGGCCACCGAGGAGCTCGCCGCCCGCTCGGGCCCCGGGATCGGTGGGCTCGTCAACGTCACGTTCGGCAACGCCCCCGAGCTGATCATCGCGATCTTCGCGCTGGCGGACGGCCT
>DATJBO010000231.1:0-9997 GCA_035515315.1 Solirubrobacteraceae bacterium | reverse complement strand
CAGCTGCGCCGCTACCACGAGCGCTTCCCGCCGGGGCGCGTGCTGGTGCTGATCTACGACGACTTCAGGCGTGACAACGCCGCCACCGTCCGCACCGTCCTGCGCTTTCTCGAGGTCGACGAGGAGATCGCGATCGAGCCCGTCGAGGTGAACCCGACGGTGGGCGTGCGCTCGGCCGGGATTCACCGGCTGCTGCACGCGCTGTCGGTCGGTCGTGGACCCGTCTCGCAGACGGCGAAGGCGGCGCTCAAGCCCGTCGTGCCCAGGGCGCTCCGCCGTGACGCGGTGCGCGCCGCCAAGCACCGTCTGCTGTATGCACGCCCGCAGCCCCCCGACGAGGAGCTGATGTCCGAGCTTCGTCGCCGCTACCGTCCCGAGGTCGTGGCGCTGAGCGAGTACATCGGTCGCGATCTCGTCAGCGAGTGGGGCTATGCGTCCGTCCCGTGACGTGGTAAGCCTGTGCGGTCATGACGACATCGACTGACGTCCCTGCCTCGCTCCCCGAGCGCGGCCAGACGGTGCCCGACTTCTTCATCGTCGGCCACCACAAGAGCGGGACCACGGCGCTGTACGAGATGCTCCGCCGCCACCCACAGATCTTCATGCCCTCGCTCAAGGAGCCCCGCTACCTGGCCGGCGACCTGCGCGCGCTGGTCCCCTCGACGCCGAGCCAGCCGGCCACGCTCGACCAGTACCTGGCGCTTTTCAGCGAAGCGGCTCCCTGGCAGCGAGTGGGCGAGGCCTCGCCCTCCTACCTGCGCTCACGGGAGGCCGCGCGCGCGATCGCGGCGCTGCAGCCGGGCGCTCGCATCATCGCCATCTTCAGGGAGCCGGCGAGCTTCGTGCGATCGCTGCACCTGCAGCTGTTGCAGGAGCACGTCGAGACCGAGAGGGACCTCGCCGCCGCCGTCGCGGGCGAGCAGCGCCAGCGCGCAGGACAAACGGTGCTGCGCTACTCCGACCACGTCCGCTACGCCGAGCAGCTGCGCCGCTACCACGAGGTGTTTCCCCGCGAGCAGGTGCTGACCCTGATCTACGAGGAGTTTCGCGCCGACAACGAGGCGGCGCTGCGAAGCGTGCTGCGCTTCCTGGAGGTGGACGAGGACGTGCCGCTCACGGCGGTAGAGGCCAACCCGTCGGTGTCTGTCCGCGCGCCCCGGCTGGACGGCGCGCTGCGCTCCCTGCGGGGGCGGACGCCGCTCGCGCGTGCTGCCCGGAGCACGCTCACGACGCTGCTGCCGCGCGGGCCCCGCCGGCGCGCGCTCGCCGTGCTGCGCAGGCGCGTCCTGTACGAGGAGCCGCCGCCGGCCGATGAGCAGGTGATGCTCGCGCTGCGCCGCCGTTATGCGCCCGAGGTACGCGCCTTCGGCGAGTACCTCGGCCGCGACATGGTCGACGCCTGGGGCTACCAGGACCTCGTCTAGGAGCCTTACGGGCGGCTCGTGGCTCCAGGACGTCGTCGGGGAGCTCGCGGGCCCCCGGTCGCTAGCGCGCGTGTGGCGTGGCCAGCCAGTTGACGACGTCGCCGGCCTCGGCGAGGTCCTCGCGTGCGTACGGGCGTCGTCCCGTCGCCGTGAAGATCGCGTAGCCCAGCTCCGAGAGCAGGTCCCACACGGCCTGGGAGCTCGCGTTGTACAGCCGTGCCGCGTCCAGCGTGGCAGCCAGGATCGCCCTCGATCGCGAGTGCGTCCTGTTCGGTGCGCCGGGCCCCCGCGTTCAGCGCGCCGATGAGCTCGGGGCGACCGATCCGCCGCCTGTCGCCCCCACTGCCCGGCGCGTCAGGACACGGATCGTCATCGGCTCCGCGAACCCCCGCACAGCCGCGAGATCGGCGTGCTGTACGGCCGTGAAAGCTGTCTCTGACCCCGAATCGCTCGGCTATCATTGCCCGTCCATGTCGTCGGTCGACTCGGTGCTGTTGGTAGTCCCGCGCTGGGTCAGGGACGGCGGCGTGGTGGCCCACATCGGCGCCAGCGCGCAGGCGCTCGCCGCCCGCGGGACGCGCGTCTCGATCCTGGCGGCGAAGATCGAGTGGGACTTCGTGCCGACCGGCGCGAAGATCTTCTGCAGCCCCGGGCTGTACAACCGTGAGGCCCCCTTGGAGGCCCGGATCGGTGAGGCGCTCGAGCTCGAGCCGTCGCTGATCCACCTCAACCAGCTCGGCGATGCCGGCGTGGTCGAATTCTTGCGCCGCCGCGCGCCGGTCGTGATGTCGGCGCACGCATTCGTCGCCTGCACCTCGAGCGTGCACTACTTCAAACCCGGCCAGGAATGCCTGCGCGCGCATGGTCCCGGCTGCATCCTCAACCTGCCACGCTGCGCCCACACGCGCAACCCGTTCTCGCTGCCGAGCCTCTACGCGCTCGCCGGTCGCGAGCTGTCCGCGCTGCTTCGCGCCGACGTGGCGGTCTCCTACTCGAGCGCCGTCGACCGTCACCTGGCGATCAACGGCGTGGCGCGGCGCCGTGTGGTGCCCTACTTCCCGACCGTCGCTCCCGCCGTCCCCTCCGAGCGCGCCGGCGGGCGCCGCGTCGTGTTCGCCGGGCGGATCGTCGCGCCAAAGGGCGTCGCGACGCTGGTGCGCGCCGCGCGCGAGGTCGACGGCGAGTTCATCGTCTGCGGCGACGGCTGGCAGCTGCCCGCCATGCGGCGGCTCGCGGAACGCCTGGGCGTGGCCGAGCGCGTGCACTTCGCCGGCTGGCTCGACCCCGGCGCGCTCGCACAGGAGTTCGCCGATGCCGCGATCGTCGCCGTCCCCTCGCTGTGGCCCGAGCCGTTCGGCATCATCGGCATCGAGGGCTTCGCCGCCGGGCGCCCGGTCGTGGCGAGCGACACCGGCGGGATCGGCGACTGGCTCGAGCACCAGGTCTCGGGGCTGATGGTGCCGGCCGGAGACGCCCGCGCGCTGGCGCTGGCGCTCACCGAGCTGCTCGACGATCCGGGGCGCAGGGAGGAGATGGGGGCGGCCGGCAAGAGAAGGCTTCAAGAGCACTTCACGGTCGAGCACCACCTCGCCGCGATCACCGAGGCGTACGCCGCCGCGCGCGACACGTGGAGCGCCGGCCGGGGCGGGCAAAGCCCCGCGCGGACGAGCATGAGCGCCGCTCGCTAGGCGAGCTCGCGGATCAGCGAGGCGACGAGCTCGGCGGTCCGCGTCACCGCCATTCTGCGGTCGTAGAAGTCGCGCCCGCGGACGCCGAGCCCGTCGCGCTCGGCGTCGTCGGCGAGCAGCCGACCGAGCTCTCCGGCGAGCGCGGCGGGGTTCGCGGCGACCACCCGGGCGGCGTCCCGCTCGACGAGCTCGGTCCAGGTCAGCGGCCCGTCGAGCGCGACAACCGGCCGCCCCGAAGCGAGCGACCCGGCGAGCGACCCCTTGCGCGACGTGGGGCCGGGCGAGGCGGCGCACAACAGCACCGCGCAGCGGGCGAGCGCATCGGAGATCTCCTGCGCGGGCTGCCTGCCGGTGAAGCTGAGCGCCCGGCCGATCCCGCGCCGCTCGGCTTCCGCCTCCCACAGCGACGCCGTCGGCGAGCCCGGCCCCGGAGCGCCGAGCAGTTGCAGGCTTGCGTCCGTGCCGCGGTCACGAAGCTCGCGCACGGCGTCGAGCACGACCGCTACGGCGGCGCCCTCATAGGCGTATCCGAACAGCCCGATCAGTCCCTCCTGGACGTTCACCTGACCGCTTGGCGGTGGCAGGTTCGAGAACACCGGCGCGACCTCCAGCCTCCTGGCGGGCAGCCAGCGCCGCGAGGCCAGCCACTGGCGCCGCTGCTCGGTTGTCAAAACCGCGGCCGCGCAGGCGCGCATCAGCGGGATCAGCGCGAGCCGGTGCGTGGCTGCCCACACGGCCCCGCGGGCTCCTGCGCGCCGCCACGGGTAGGCGAGCTCGTGCAGCACGGCTATCACAGGCGCGTCGGCACGGCGGGCGGCCGCGAGCGTCGGGCCGAGCAGGACGGGCAGTCCGCGGTAGGCGTAGGCGAAGCTCGCGTAGTGCAAGACGATCGCGCTTGGTCGCCGGCGTTCGAGCTCGCCGCCCAGCGTTTGGGCCCAGCGCCTGACCTCCGCCCGTGCCCCCGGCAGCGAACCCGCCGCGCGCTCGAGCCAAAGAAGCGAGGACTCGATCCCCTCGGCCGGCAGCGCTTCGGACAGTAGCCGCGCGTGATCGCGCATGCCCGAGGTCGGGCCGAGCGACATTCCGATCGTGGTCGCCGTCAGCGGGGCGCCGAGATGCTCAGCCACGCATCAGCTCGCCCCGGGAGGCGGCCGCGACGGTCTCGGTCAGGACCGCCGCCACGCCCCGGGAGGCGCTCAGCTCACTCCAGTCCGTCATAGCCCCAGAGCGTAACCAGGTCGCGGTCGAGGTATTCGCCGAGCTCCACCACCTCGGGCAAAAAGCGCCGCCTCAGCTCCTGCATGAGTGCCTCCGGGGGGGTCGGGGGGCTGCGGTACAGGATCCTGCGCCCGGAGCGGCCGAGCAGCCGCCGCGCGCGCGCCCTGACCCGCTGCGACCCGCGGCCTTCCATCGACGGCGGCGCGTTGGCGCCGCCACCGAGCCGGTGGCGAAGGGCGTCCAGGCGCAGCGAGCGCACCGCCACCGACGGATTGGCCTCGCTGGTCACCAGCGGAACGTGCTCGTCCACGCCGAGGAAGCGCAGTACCGAGCGCATCGTGCCGTCGTTGTCGGCACGGAAGTCGTCGTAGATAAGCACCCGCATCTGCTCGGATGCGAACTGCTCGTCGTAGCGGCGCAGCTGCTCGGTGTAGCGCACCCGCTCGGAGTACAGCAGCGCCTGCGGCCGGTAGCAGCTGCGCGGGATCCGCCGGCCACGGCGCCTCTCGGGCTCGAGCGCGAGCGCCCGGCCGAGGTCCCTCTGGTCCTCGAGGCGGTTCTGTACGAGCTGCAGGTGAAGCGACCACAGAAAGCTCGCCGGCTCGCGCAGGATCGCGATGATCTTCGCCTGCGGCGCCACGCCGGCAATCGCTCCGGCGGCCTCGTGTGAGTAGAGGTACAGCGAGGACGCGTCTCCCAGCAGCTGCCCGGCGGCGGCCGGCGCGAACAGCTGCAGGTAATCCTGGAGCGTCTCCGGCTCGGGGATCCGCTGCTTGCGGCGGGGTCTCAGGTCGGCCGCGAAGTAGGTCGGCTCCTTGAACGCGGGCATGTAGATCTGAGGGTGGCTGCCCAACATCTGGTACATGGCCGTCGTGCCGCTCTTCGAGTGTCCGACGATGAAAAAGTCAGGCAGCCGTGTGTGCGTGTCGATCGCCCGACGCTCAGGTGATCTCGTCATAACCCCAGAGGGCGACGAGGTCGCGCTGCAGGTAGTCGCTGAGTGCAACGACCTCGGGCTTGAAGCGACGGCGCAGCTCCGCCATGAACTCCTCGTCCGGAGGGGGGGGCTGCGTGTACAGGGCCCGCGGCACGAGCGGGTAGAAGAACTTCTCGCGGATCCCGCGGGTGGTGAGCGCCTTGCCGGCGTCCCGTATCGCCCGCCACACCGGATCCTCGCCCCGGCGCAGCTTGCGCCGCCACGCCTCGACGCCGGCGCGTGGCGCGATCGTGGGGTTGGCGGTGAGTGGCTCTACCGGCAGTTCCTCGACGTCGAGAAAGCGAAGCACGCGGCGCACCGTCGCCTCGTTGTCCTCGCGAAAGTCGTCATAGATCAGCACCAGGACCTGCTCGGCAGGAAAGTGCTCGTGGTATCGGCGAAGCTGCTCGACGTAGCGCACACGGTCGGAGTAGATCAGCGCCGCCGGCCAGTAGGAGTTGCTGGGGATGTGCCTGTTTTCGCGCCGCGAGTCATCGAGTTCGACCGCCTCTTTGAAGTCGTACACGGACTCGTGGCGGTTCTGCAGCAGCTGCAGATGAAGTGAACGCAGGAAGGACGCCGGCTCGCGGATCACCGCGATGATGCGCGCGTCCGGTCGCGCCGCCGCGATTCGCGCCGCCGCCGTCCGCGACCACAGATATGAGGAGGATCCCTCGCCGCGAAGCTGGCCGGGACGGGCGCCTGCGAACAGTGACAGGTATTCCTCCTCGGTGATCGCCCTGCGGCCGGTGAAGCTGATGTCCCGCGCGCCGGAGCGCTGCGGGTTGGGGTTGTCGCGCGAGAAGTACCACGGCTCCTTGCCCGCGCCACCTTTGTACTCGGGCATGAATACCTGCGGGTGCCGGCGCAGCATCTCGTACAGCGCCGTGGTGCCGGACTTGGCATGTCCGACGATGAAGAAGTTCGGCATCCGCCGGTCGGCGAGCGGGGCCGTCGAGGAAGGCGGCGCGGAAGTACTCATCGCGACCTGAGTGTAACTACCGCCGGTGCACCACACCCCAAGTTCCACAGCACCTCGCGGGCGCCCGATCGCCCGCTAGGCCGGACGCGTGAGCTGCGCCGCCGCGGGGCGCTCGGGCATCGGCGGCCAGGCTCCCCCATAGGCGGCGTCGATCGCGAGCGCCAGCGCGTCGATGTCGTCGGTGGGCACCACGTGGCGCTCGACGGGCCCGCTGATCGCCTCGTTCATGCCGGTGTTGCTCGACGCGATCAGCGGTACTCCGCAGGCTACGGCCTCCCCCGGCGCGTATGCGCAGCCCTCGCCATAGCTCGGATGCACGGCGACACCTGCTTGTAGCAGGTGAGGTAGAGGGTCACCGGGGGCCACGACGATGCGTGGATCAGCGTGTTTGGCCGCTTCGATGTGGCGGCGCATCGCACGCGTGCCCCAGCCGCCTACGAGCACGAGCCGCAGGTCGTCGTGGGGAAGGCGGCGCACCGCGTCTATCAGGAGAGGCGTTCCCTTGTGTACCAACAGGCTGCCGACGTACACGACGTTGAACGTGGTGGCCGTCGGCGGATGCTCGCGCGGGCGGAAGCGCTCGTTCGGCGTAAGAGGGAATAGTCGCAGCCGCTCTTCCGGGACACCTTCCCGCACGAATGACTCCCACACGTATCGTGAGGACACGTGGATGTAGTCGGCGGCGGCGTACTCGGACAGGTTTCGAGGGACGTTGCGGGCCGCCCACGGGCGTTCGATCGGGTATCTCCGGTACGCGCGGGCGAACTCGCGAGCTTCGTAGGCGAGGTGGGCGTTGGCGGACACCAGCCCGACCGACTGGTAACCGAGGCGTCGCGCGGTCGCGAGGTGGCGCAGGGCGTGACCGTTGAACACGAGCAGGTGCTCGGCGTCGGCCGGCAGCAGACGAGCGCCCGCGTGGTCGAAGGCGACGTTGTTGGTCAGGATGCGCCATCCCGGCGAGAGACTCGCCCGCACGAGACGCGCGCGCAGCAGCTTCCCCGCCCGCGGCCTCACCGCGATCCCGAGAGCGTCCGGGTCCTGGGGCTTGGGTGCCGGCGTCAGATAGTCGGCCAGATGGCCGTCCTGGCGCAGCCCCTCGACGAGGTCTGCCAGGTGCTGACCAAGGCCCCCGTTCCCGTAGGGACCGGTCGAGGAGACCACCGTCGGCCCCGCCGGAAGCGCTTCATGCTGCTTGCGCTTCGCGTCGGCGCGCCAGTCGCCGTCGGCCGGAGGGCGCCAGCGCGCGGCGCCGTCAGACATCCTCGTAACCCCACAGGCTGACGAGGTCGCGGTCGAGCGATGCGCCGAGGCGCTCGACCTCGGGCTTCAGCCAGGTTCGCAGCTCTCTCATCAGCTGGTCGTCCTCGGGGGGTGCCGGTGAGTGCACGACCCGCTTCTGTACCGTCCCCAACAGGCGACGACGCGTCTCGAGGGGGAGCACCGTCTTCATCGTCGCCTTCACCGCCTTCGAGCCGCGACCCCGCCCGACCGAGAAGCGGTGGACCGCGTCGTCGAGTGCCTGGGAGCGCAACAGGAGGGTCGGGTTCGCGTCCAGCGGAGCGATCCTGACGGAGTCGTCGACCTCGAGGAAACGCAATATCTTGCGCAGCGAGGCCTCGTTGTCGGCCCTCAGCTCGTCGTAGATCAGCACCAGCAGCTGCTCGGCCGGGAATAGCGCGCGGTAGCGCTCCAGTTGCTCGGTGTAGCGAACGTGCTCGGAGTAGGCGAGCGCCTGCGGGCGCGGCGAGCGCCGCGGGATGCTCCTTCCGGCGCGGCGCTGGGACTCGAGCGCGAGGGCTCTACGCAGGTCCCGCTGGTTCTCGGTGTGGTTCTGCAGGTGCTGAAGGTGCAGCGAGCGCAGGAAAGACGCCGGCTCGCGGAAGACCGCGATCATCCGCGCCGCGGGGTTCAGCGCCGCGATCGCACCCGCCGCGGTGTGTGAACGCAGATAGAGCACGGACGCCTCCCCGGCCCGTTGCCCCTCGGTCGCATCGGCGAAGAGGGCGAGGTACTCCTCGAGCGTCTCGGGCAGCGGCCCGCTGAGCGGCGAGCGAAACCGGCGCTGCATGTCGCTCGCGAGGAACTCCGGCTCCTTCAGGTCGGGCATGAAGATCATCGGGTGCTGCCGGAGCATCTCGTACAGGGCCGTCGTGCCGCTCTTGGCCTGGCCGACGATGAAGAAGTCGGGTACGCGCTGCCCCGAGACGCTCACGCCGGCCCCCACCCTCGCGTCATCGTTGCCAGTCGCCTGACGGGCTGGGCCTTGCCAGGCCCCGGCTCCCGACGACCGCGGTCCGTCCACAGCCCGCCGCTGCGACGCCGCTCGGCGCCGACAGCCCCCGCCTCGCGGTGCTCACGTCAGCTCCGTCAGCCAGTCAGAGCCGCCGCGCGCGATCCGCTCGAACATGCGCTCCGACTGGCGCAGCTGGTGGCGTCTGGCCCTGCGTTCCCACCACCGCCAGCGTCCGCCGTTGAGCGTCCGGGCGACGGGGCGCAGCGCCCCGGCCCTGCCGACCGCGAGCGGCGCCGGCGAGTGGTTGCGATGCGCGGGGCTCAGCTCGCCCGCCCGAAATCCGGCGCCATGGTGGTAGATGACCTCGCCGTATACCCCGAAATACAGCGGGTCGAGATTCCTGCGGTTGGATCGCAGGACCTCGACCCACGGAGTTCCTGTCAGCTCGAGCCGGCGCAGGAGGTTCGCACCGACGTCGGTCGTGAGCCCGTGTGGGCCAGGCCAGGTCGGCCCGGCGGTCCAGTCACCGGGTAGCAGGCGCCACGTCTTCACCGTCGTGACACAGAAACAGGGGTGTGGCTGGGGCTCGTCCACGTTCTCCGCGCGGCGGACCGCGATCAGCGGGGCTCGCGCCAGGCCGTCGTTGATCAGTGGCATCGGATCGGCGATCGGAAAGGCGTCGCCGTCGAGAAACATGATCAGGTCGTCGTCGCTCGCCTCCTGGGAGATCTCGCTGGCGAGGTGGTTCAGCTTGCCCGCGTGGGATCCGCGCTGGTCGACGATCCGGTCAAAGTGAGTCGCGTACGACGGATCTATGTGCTCGAGCGATGACCAGGTCTGATGTGGAACCGCGATGTGCTCGCGCAGATACCGTGCCTGGATCTCGATCCAGCGGGGGGATCTGTAGTGAACCGTCGCCACATAAAGCACCGGTCGATTAAAGCAGCGTCGTTGTATCTCGCCGGGCGAGTCGAGGACGTCCCGGGGACATCCACGGGCCCTGAATATGAGACTCGCCGCGGCTGGCCCGATCGATGTATTAAGTGTACACCGCGCGAGCTCGGCGAGCAGCCTTCGACAGCGGCTGCGAGCGTGCACCCGGTCGCGAGCGACCGATCAACCGGACAGCGGTCCTCCGGTGTCTTCGATTTCGGGCGACGCCGGTGCCAGCGGCGCGGCCGGCCTCGGCTCGACCGTGACCTTCATGAGCGCGCTGGCGACCGCCTGCGTCTCGGCGCCGCGCGGGACTTTGACACGGTAGAGGTAGATCCCGGCTGCGGGCGGCGTGTGTTCCAGGCAATAGCTCGAGCCAGAGGTCAACGTCGCCTGGGCGAGGGTGTGGAAGCCGATGCCGCCGGGCTCCTGACGCTGTAGGTAGATGGCCTGGCCTTCTCTAGCGCCGGTGATCGTCCCGCACACACGCACCGTTTCCCCGGCCTGGATGCTGCCGGCGGACGGCTGCGCGGTGAGTGTCGG
>DATJBO010000230.1:0-4924 GCA_035515315.1 Solirubrobacteraceae bacterium | reverse complement strand
CCGCGAGGACCTCGTGCCGCAGATGGCCGGCTCGGAGACGGTCGTGGAGCTGGTCGGAGACGACGGCGACCGGCCCGCCGAGCAGCTCGGCCGGCCGGCGCCCGGCCTCGTGCATCGCGCGGGGCGCTTCCCGGCGCCGGTCTAGCGGCCCGGGTCTAGCTCATTCGGCTTCCCGGGGCGAAAGGGGCCGGGACGGAGCGACGATTGCGCCCCGCTCGCGCAGCCCGGCGATCCGCTCCTCGTCGAGCCCGAGCTCCCCCAGCACGGCGGCCGTGTCGGCGCCCACCTCCCACGGGGCCGGGCGGCGGATCGATCCGGGCGTACCGCTCAGCTGCGGGACCACGCCGGGGATCGGCATCGGTCCGTGGTGCTCGTCCTGGATGTCGACGATCAGCCCGCGCTCGCGGAAGTGAGGGTCGGCGAGGATGTCGGCCGCGTTGTTGACGGGTGCGCACACGACGCCTTCGCGGCCGAGTAGCTCGTCGAGCTCCGCCGAGGTGTGCTGGGCTGCCCACGCGCCGATCAGCTCGTCGAGCTCGTCCTCGTGCTCGCCGCGGGCCACGTGGTTCGCGTAGCGGGGATCGTCGGCCAGCTCGGGACGGCCCATCGCCGCCGCGAGCCTCCGCCACAGCGAGTCGTGGTTGGCCGCGATCACGACCCAGCGATCGTCGGATGAGCGGTACACGTTGGACGGCGCGATGCGGGGCAGCCGCGATCCGGTGGGCTCGCGAATCGCCCCGCCCAGGGCGTAATCGGGCACCAGCGACTCGGTCATCGCGAAGCACGCGTCGAGGATCGCCGCGTCGACCACCTGCCCGCCGGCGTCCTGGGTGTCGCGTGCGTACAGCGCCAGCAGGACCCCCTGGAAAGCGCTCCACGCCGCGAGCGAGTCGCCGAGCGAGATGCCTCCACGGGGAGGCGCCTCGCCCGGGTAGCCGTTGATGTAGCGCAGGCCGGAGATCGCCTCGCCGCCGGAGGCGAACCCGGGGCGGTCGCGGTAGCGCGAGCGCTGCCCGTAGCCGCTCACGCGCGCGTAGACGCAGCCGGGGTTGGCCTCGAGCACGCGCTCCGGACCGAGCCCCCAGCGCTCCATCGCGCCGGGGCGGAAGTTCTCCACCACGACGTCCGCGCGGGCCGCGAGATCGAACGCGATGCCCGCGGTCTCGGCGTCCTTGAGGTCGAGCGCGACCGACCGCTTGTTGCGGGCGAGCACCGACCACCACAGCGTCCTTCCCTCGTGGCGGACCTGGCCCCAGTCGCGCATCTGGTCGCCGTTCGGGGGCTCGACCTTGATCACCTCGGCGCCGAAGTCCCCGAGCAGCGTGCCGACCAGCGGCCCCGCGATCAGCTGGCCGAACTCCACGACTCGCACGTTCGTCAGGGGCCCGCGCACGCCGCGCGACCATAACATAAGGTACGTTCGATGTTCGAGCGTCTGCTGCTCCGAGGTGCGTACGTCGTCTCGATGGACGACGGCCTGGGGGAGCTGACGGGCGACGTGCTGGTCGAGGACGGGACGATCGCGGCGGTCGGGCCCCAGCTCGACGCCGGCGACGCGGAGCAGGTGGACCTAGCCGGTGACATCCTCATGCCGGGCTTCGTCGACACCCACCGCCACACGTGGCAGACGCCGTTCCGCGGCGTGTGCGCGGACTGGACGCTCGAAGAGTATTTCCGCGGCATCCGCATGACGGTCTCCCCGAACTGCTCGGCGGAGGATGTGTACGCCGGCAACTACGTCGGTGCGCTCGAGGCGCTCGATGCGGGGGTGACGACCCTGCTCGACTTCTCGCATTGCAACAACACCCCCGAGCACGCTGACGCGGCCCTGGCGGGCCTGCGTGACTCGGGGATCCGCGCCACGTTCGCCTACGGCTACTTCCCTGCGCTCGTGGCCGAGCCCGTGTTCACCGAGCACGAGCAGCGTCTCGCCGACGCGCGGCGCATCCGCGAGCAGATCCCCAGCGACGAGGGCCTCGTCACGATGGGGATCGCGCTGACCGAGACCGGTCTCGTGCCGTTCGAGCAGACCGCCGCCGAGGTCCGCTCGGCCCGCGAGCTCGACGTGCCGACGGTGCTCCACACGGGGTGCGTGTGGGGAGGACTCGTGACCCAGGGGATGGCGGAGCTCGACCACCACGGCCTGCTCGGACCCGACCAGGTCCACGTGCACTGCAACACGCTGGGCGAGCGCGACTTCCGGCGGCTGGCCGACCACGACTGCAAGATCTCCTCGAGCCCCGAGACCGAGCTTCAGATGGGCATGGGCCACCCCGTGATCGGCCGTGCACTCGCGCACGGGATGCGCCCGAGCCTGAGCTGCGACGTGATCTCCTCGAACTCGGGCGACATGTTCGCCCAGATGCGCCTCGGTCTCCAGTTCGAACGCTGCATGCGCAACGACCACGTCAACGCCGAGGGCCGCATGCCCGAGCGCCTCGAGCTGACCGTCCGTGACGCGCTGCGCTGGGGCACCGCCAACGGCGCCCACGCGCTGGGCTCGGAGGACCGCATCGGCTCGATCGCCGTGGGCAAGCAGGCGGATCTGATCGTGATCGGAGGCGGGCGGCTGAACATGGCCCCGATGGCCGACCCGGTGGGCTGCCTGGTGGCACAGGCGAACCCCTCGAACGTCAAGCACGTGCTGGTCGCCGGCCGCTTCGTCAAGCGCGACGGTGAGCTGTGCCGTGCCGACCGGGGCCGGGCGATCGATTTGGCGAACGCCGCCTGCGAGCGCGTGAGCAGGAAGATCGCCGATCAGGGCCTGCAGCTGCTGCCACCCGCTCCCGAGGGGTTCGCCGACGCGCTCGACACGGCCGCGGCGACGAACCTCGCACGCGCGTGGGAGATGGAGATCGAGTAGCGCCCGCGCGAGAGCGTGTAGCGCAAGCGCGTCGGCGGCCCGCCTACAGCCCGCGCAGGAACTCGAGCAGCGCCGCGTTGGCCTCGGCGGGGTGGGTCAGGTTCGACGCGTGGGGCGCGCCCTCGATGCGCACCACCCCCGAGCAGCCCGGCAGGCCCGCGCACAGCTGCTCGGCCAGCTCCATCTCGATCGACACGTCGGCCGTGCCGTGGATCACGAGCGCCGGGCAGGCGATCTCGCCGAGGCGGTCGGTGATGTCGTCACGTTCGAACAGGCAGTCGCCGGGCGCCTTCATGCTCTCGCGCGGCAGCCGTCTCCACTTCTCTATCCACACCGGGTTGAGCTCGGGGTCTCCGATGATCAGGTTCGCGATCGTGTCGGCGAGCTCGTCCACCGGACCGACCTCGAGCCAGGTCTGCTGCATCTGCCGATACGCGGGCAGGCGCTCCGGGTCCTCGACCCCGGCCTGGGTGTCGATCAGGACGAGCGCACGGACGCGCTCGGGCGCCGTCAGCGCCGCGCGCATCGACAGGAAGCCGCCCTGCGACATCCCTCCCACCACCGCACGCTCGATCCCCAGATGGTCGAGCAGCCCCAGGCAGTCCGCCGCGGAGTCCCAGTAGGTGAACGGCTTGCCGTCGAACTCCGTCTCTCCGAACCCGCGCTCGTCCCAGGTGATCACCCGGAACTCGGGGGACAGCGCCTCCATCTGCGGGGTGAACATCTCACGGTCCATCAGGAAGCCGTGGGCGAGGATCACGGGCGGGCCGTCACCGCCGCCGTCCTCGTATCTGATGCGCTGACCGTTTACGTCTGCGAAGGCCATGTTCCCTCCTCGGGTCGGCGGACGGCGGCGAGTCTAGCGACCTGCTCTCCGGTCCTGCAGCGCAGGTATCATCGCGCGAGCCCAGGGGGAGGGCAGATGGGCAGGATCGCGATCGCCGTAATGGCTGCAGGCGTGGTCGCTGTAGCGCTCCCTGCCCAGGCCGGGGCGCGCGTCGGCTGCCACTCCGGCAAGACCGTCTTCAAGCGCCCCGGAATCCGTGCCTTCAGCATCAGGCGCAGGGAAGGCAACCCGCGGGACGAGCGCTCTCACTACAAGCAGTACTACGTGTGCGGCCGTGGCGCCCGCACCCCGGTGCTGTTCGACCGCGGCCAGCCCTTCAACATCGAATCGGTGTCCGACTTCAAGGTCGTCGCCGGGGGTTGAGGGTCGGCGCCTACAGCTCCCCGAGCAGCTGGACGAGCCGCTCCCGGCAGTAGGTCCACTGTTTGCGGTTGCGCCCGCTGCCGGGGTGCAGCGTCTCCAGCAGCGCCAGCCCCCGCATGGTGGCCGTCGCCATCTCCAGCAGGCGCTCGAACCCGGGACGCTCGGCGAGCGCGCCGAACAGCTGGCGCGAGACGTGCGCGGTTTCGCGGTCCAGCTTGCGCTCCACCGCGACCAGGCGCTCGCGCAGGTCCGGGTCGGTACGGGCATGCGTCCAGAGATCGAGCGCGGCCTGGTAGAGCGGGCTGGCGTAGCCCGACCACAGCAGGTCGAGACCCTCGACGATCCTCTCGCGGCCCTCGGGGAGGGTCTTGGCGGCAGCCAGGAGGTGCTCGCCGCGGCGCTGCGCGAGGTGCTCCATCGCGGCGACCACCAGCGACTGGCGCGTCTGGAAGTGGTGCAGGTGGGCACCGCGCGACACGCCCGCACGCTCCGCCACGCGGCTCGTGGTCGTCCTCGAGTACCCGTTCTCGACGAGGCAGGCAATCGTCGCGTCGAGCAGCGCCTGCCTGGTCGAGGCGCTGCGGGCCGCCTGGCTGCGGCGCGTGGTGGGGGCGGCGTTCGTTGCCATCTCGCGACGTCATATTACTTGCGTTCATGCATGAACGTTTCTGTGGTAGCGTTGCGCGCGCAGACCGCGAGCCCCGCAGACGGCGGGACGACGACCCCGGGAGGTCCCACAGATGGCAGCCGCAGAGGCGCTGGTGTTCGACGCGATCCGAACGCCGCGCGGCAAGGGCAAGTTCAACGGATCGCTGCACGGCACCAAGCCGGTCGACCTGGTGGTCGGCCTG
>DATJBO010000229.1:0-4990 GCA_035515315.1 Solirubrobacteraceae bacterium | reverse complement strand
CGGCGAGAAGAACCTGAACCCCTACGACACGCACGCGATCGAGGCGGCGATGCAGATCCGCGAGGGCGGAGCCGCGCCCGTGGAGGAGATCGTGGCGGTGACGATGGGGCCCGAGAGCGCCGTGCGGGCGCTCCACAAGGCCGTCTCGCTAGGCGCCGACCGCTCGATCCACCTCTCCGACCCGGTGCTCGCCGGCTCGGACGTGGCCGCCACGGGGTACGCGCTCGCGAAGACGCTGGAGACGGAGAGCCCCGACCTGGTGCTGCTCGGTCAGCAGTCGGACGACGGCGAGTGCTACACGATCGGGGCCGTCGTGGCCGACCACCTCGGGATGCCCTCACTCACGCAGGTGATCAAGATGGACGTCGCCGACGGGGGGCTGCGCTGTGAGCGCCAGGCCGAGTACGGATACGACACCGTGCAGGTCGAGATGCCGGCCGTGATCTCCGTCGGGGACGCGATCAACGAGCCCCGCTACCCCTCGCTGAAGGCGATCATGGGCGCCAAGAAGAAGCCGCTGCAGAGCATGGCGGCGGCCGACGCGGGCATCGACACCGGCAAAGTCGGGGGCGACAACTCCGCCGCCCACTGGACCGCCGCCAAGGCACCCCCGGCGAAGGCGGCCGGAGAGATCATCGAGGACGAGGACACCGGCGAGACCGTCGAAAAGATCCTCGCCTGGCTCGACGAGCGCAAGCTCATCTAAGGAGGCCCAAGCTGATGGCGAACATCCTCGTTTACGCGCTCCACTACGAAGGCGCGTTCAACAAGAACTCTTTGGGGGCGGTGTCCGAGGCCGCGAAGCTCGCCGGCGAGATCGGGGGCGAGGCCCACGCGATCGTGCTCGGCGAAAACGTCCCCCGCGACCTCGCCGCCACGCTCGGCCGCTACGGCGCCAAGAAGGTGCTCGTGGCCGAGGGGCCCGAAGGGCTCGCCCAGCCGCTCGTCGACGCGATGGCCAAGGCGATCGCCGACGGCGGCTACTCATACGCCCTCTTCGGAGGCGGCCTGCTCGGCTTCGAGATCGGTGCCGGCCTGGCGGCCCGTCTGGGCGCGGGGGTCGTGATGGAGGTCACCGCCGTGCGCGCGGAGGGCGGGAAGCTGATCGCCGAGCGTCCCATCCTGGGTGACTCGGCGATCTCCGAAATCGAGTACCGCTCGCCGGTCGGGATCGTGATCGGACGCCTGAACGCGTTCGAGATACGCGAGACCGGCGACGCCGACGCGGCCGTGGAGGATCTCAGCTTCGAGCTCAGCCCCCAGGCCACCAGGGCGAAGATGCTGATCCGCGGCGAACAGCGCGGGGCCGACGTGGACATCGAGGGCGCCGACATCCTGATCGCCGGCGGCCGTGGGCTCGGCAAGGCGGAGGGCTTCAAGCTGGCCGAGGACCTGGCCGCCGCGTTCGGCTCGAACGCCGCCGTGGCGGCCACGCGCGCGGTCGTGGACGCGGGCTGGTACCCCTACGCCGCCCAGATCGGCCAGACGGGCAAGACGGTGGCCCCCAAGCTGTACCTGGCGGCTGGCATCTCGGGCGCGATCCAGCACAAGGTCGGCATGCAGGGCTCGGAGAACATCGTGGCGATCAACAAGGACGCGAATGCCCCGATCTTCGAATTCTCCGACCTCGGCGTGGTGGGCGATCTCAACAAGATCCTGCCCAAGCTCACCGACGCGGTGAAAGCCAAGAAAGCCGGCTGACGCGATGGCCCGCGACGGCTCCTCCAACGGCATGGTCGTCCCCGCCGCCTTTCCGCCTCCGGTCGACTCCCGCAAGGAGTTCATCAAGCGCGGGCTCGATCCCGAGGACGAGCTGATCGAGGTGGGCGTGGCGATCGTCGGCGGCGGGACCGCCGGCCTGGCCTGCGCCAACCGCCTTCTGCAGCTGCTCGGCGACGACCCCGAGATGATGGAGCGGCTCGGGGAGGTGCCGGTCGCCGTCGTGGAGAAGGCCAAGACCTGCGGCGGCCACAACCTGTCCGGCGCGGTGATGCGCCCGCAGCCGCTCCAGGAGCTGTTCGGAGACATGAGCCGGGAGCAGTGGCGGGAGGAGGGCTTCGGCTTCGGCGAGGTCACCAAGGAGTCGGTGTACATGCTCACCAGCGCGAAAACCAAGCTTCCCGTGCCGATTCCGGCGGTGCCGAACTTCAAGAACCACGGCAACGAGGTCGTTTCGGTGTCTGCGCTCGCGCGCTACCAGCAGCGCCAGGCGGAGGAGGCCGGCGCCTACGTCCTCACCGAGACCTCCGCTGCGCAGCTGGTCGTCGATGAGGGGCGCGTGGTGGGCGTCCGCTCCGGCGACAAGGGGCGCGGCAAGGACGGCGAGCCGCTTGGCAACTTCGAGCCGGGCACGGACATCAAGGCCAAGGCGGTCGTCCTCGCGGAGGGCTGCTGGGGCCATCTCACCGGCGCCGCGATCAAGGAGTTCGACCTGGCCGAGAACCGCGAGCCGCAGGTCTGGGAGCTCGGGGTCAAGGAGGTCTGGAAGGTCCCCAGGCCGCTCGACCGCGTGATCCATACGTTCGTCCAGCCGTGGCCGCTGAAGGTAGCGGCCAAGTACGGGCAGCTCGGTGGCACCTGGATGTACCCGATGAAGGACGAGAAGACCGGCGAGGACCTCGTCTCGATCGGCTTCGTCGTCGACCTCAACTACCGCGACGCGACGACGTCCGCACACGATCTGCTGCAGACCTTCAAGACGCATCCGCTGGTGAAGGGCATACTCGAGGGCGGCGAGCGCGTCGCGTGGGGCGCGAAGGCACTCCCGGGTGGCGGCTACTGGTCGATGCCCAAGCTGTCGATGCCGGGCGCGGTGCTCGTCGGGGACGCCGGCGGGATGGTCGACACGGCAGCGCTGAAGGGCGTACACCACTGCATCAAGTCGGGGATGCTCGCGGCGGAGTCGATCTACGCTGCGCTCAAGCGGGGCAGCAACGACTTCTCCGACTACGAGGACGCCGTCGAGCGGTCCACGATCGGAACAGAGCTCTACCAGGTGCGCAACACGAGGCAGGCCTTCCAGAAGGGCTTCCTCGTCGGGAGCCTGCTCGCGGGTCCGTCGATCATGTCCAAGGGCAGGGTGCCCCCGGGTCGGCAGCAGTGGCACCGCGACGATGCCGAGCCGATGTTCGTCGGCAACACCAAGGACCGCTACCCCAAGCCCGACGGCAAGTACGTCTTCGACAAGCTCTCCTCGGTGTTCATCACGGGCAACGCGACCCGCGACGACGCGCCCAACCACATCCGCGTCCAGAAAAGGGTCCCGCGCGAGGTCGCCGAAACATGGCGGTGGATGTGTCCGGCCGGCGTGTACGAGATCCCCGAGGAGGCGCCCGAGAAGGGCGAGGTGGACGTGATCGTCAACTACACCAACTGCGTCCAGTGCGGGGCGATCACCGCGAAGGGCGGGCGCCTGACGACCCCCGAGGGCGGCGACGGCCCTCTTTACCAGGTCACCTGATCGTCCTCCGCGGCCACGCACCGCGAAACACTGCGCCCGTCGGCGTGTTTAGCGGTCTGAGATGAGAGTCGTGCGTGCCGCCACCCAGCTCGTGCTGCCCTTTGCGATGCTCGCCGCGAGCGTCGTCCCAGCCGGCGCGGCGGTCGTCGAACCTCTGACGGTCCACCGCAGCTCCCCGGCACCCGAGTCGGCGAGTCTCGAGCAGTGCGTCAGCTCCCCCGACCAGGAAGAACGCGCGGCCACCTTCTCGGGCGAAATGACGGCCCTCCCGGGGACGGCCCGTATGGAGATGCGCGTCGACCTGCTCGAGCGGGGCTCCGAAGAAGAAGGCTACCGACGCGTGACGGCCCCGGGCCTCGGCGTGTGGCGCCTCTCCACCCCGGGCGTGAAGTCCTTCCGTTACCTCAAGCAGGTGACCAACCTCGCCGCCCCGGCCTCCTACCGCGGCGCCGTGCGCTTCCGCTGGCTGAACGCCCGCGGCCACCAGATCGCGTTCGCCGAGCTGCGCACCCGGCCGTGCGAAGAGGCGGTCCTCCCGCCCCCCTCGCCGGCGACCGGGGCCACGCTAAACTGAGCGGGTTGTGAAGGCCGAGATCCACCCCAAGTACGTGACCGCCCACGTGCGGTGCATGTGCGGCAACGAGTTCATCACGCGGGCCACCCAGGACGAGCTGCACGTCGAGGTCTGCTCCAACTGCCATCCCTTCTACACGGGCCGCCAGAAGCTGATGGACACCGGGGGCCGTGTGGAGCGCTTCCAGCGCCGCGTGGCCAAGGGTCGCCTGCACTCCACTCAGGCCAGGCCCGCGCAGTAGGCCGATGTCCACCGTCGCCGCGGCGCGCGAGCACAGCGGCGAGCTGACCGCACAACGCGACGCCCCCCTTGGCGGCCAGGCCGTGATGGAGGGTGTGATGATGCGCGGCGTCTCCAACTGGGCCGTGGGCGTGCGCAAGCCCGTCCCCGGGGCCCCCGCCGGCTCTCAGCTCGGCGAGGGCGAGATCGAGGTCAAGTCGTTCCCGCTGGACTCCGCCATGGCGCGTCACCGCGTTCTGCGGCTGCCGATCATCCGTGGCGTGGTCGCACTGGGCAGCTCGCTGGCGGTCGGCTTCAAGGCACTCGAGATCTCCGCCAACGCGCAGCTCGTCGAGGAACCCGCCGGCGAGGGCGCCGAGCCGCACACCAACGGCGCCGAGCACAGCGGCAACGGCGCCCAGCACAGCGACAACGGCGCCCAGCACAGCGACAACGGCGCCGGGCCGCAGCACGACGGCCCACAGGCGCACGCCAACGGCGCCGGGCCGCAGGGCGACGGCGCGGGCACCGAGAAGGGGCCCGAAGAGATCCCCCGCGCAGTGTGGGCCGGCACGATCGTCGTCGCGCTGGCGCTGGCGATCCTCCTGTTCTTCGTCGTGCCGGTGGGCCTGACCAGCCTGATCAAGGACCAGCTCGGCTCGCCGGTGCTGTTCTGGCTGGTCGAGGGGATCGTGCGCACGGCGCTGTTCCTCGGCTACATGTTCATGCTCTCGCGG
>DATJBO010000228.1:0-2019 GCA_035515315.1 Solirubrobacteraceae bacterium | reverse complement strand
CAGACCCCCGGCTTCACGGGCGCCGACCTGTCGAACCTGATCAACGAGGCGGCCCTGCTGGCGGCCCGCACCGGCAAGCGCGAAATCGGCCAGGAAGAGCTCGAGGAGGGGATCATGCGGGTGATCGCCGGGCCCGAGAAGAAGACGCGCGTGATGAGCGAGAAAGAGCGGCTCGTGACCGCCTACCACGAGATGGGACACGCGCTGGTGGGGCACTTCCTCGAGCACTCCGACCCGGTCCACAAGATCTCGGTGATCTCGCGCGGCCAGGCGCTGGGCTACACGATCTCGATGCCCCAGGAGGACCGCTTCCTGACCACCCGCGCGGAGCTCGAGGACGCGATGGCCATGACCCTCGGCGGGCGCGCCGCGGAGGAGATCGTGTTCGGCGAGATCACGACCGGGGCCTCCAACGACATCGAGAAGGTCACCGCCACCGCCAAGCAGATGGTGATGCGCTTCGGGATGAGCCAGAAGCTCGGTCCGCGGGTGTTCGGCCACGACCATGGCCAGCCGTTCCTCGGCCGCGAGTTCTCGACCGAGCCCGACTACTCCGACGAGATCGCCCGCGAGATCGACGACGAGGTCCGCCGCATCATCGAGTCCGCCCACCAGCGGGCCCGCGCGATCCTCACCGAGCACCAGCACGACCTCACGCACATCTCCACCGTCCTCGTCAAGCGCGAGACGATCGAGAAGGAGGAGTTCCTGGCCCTGCTCGCCGGCAAGACCGAGGAGGAGGTGTTCGGCGCCGAGGAGGGGTCGACCCCCCAGCTGCCCCCGCCCCCCCAGCCGGTGGGCGAGCGCACCCCCGAGCGCGAAGCTCCCCGCACGCTGCCCCGCCCCGGGCTGGCGGGCGGCACCGCCGAGCTGCGCGCCCGCGAGCAACAGCCACCCGAACCGCTGTAGCCGCCCCGCGCGCCGGGGAAGGTCCGCACCGGCAGTCGCGGCATCGCGCGAGCGCCCGCGCACCCGCGCGCCCGCGCGGGCGGCCCGTGGCGTGCCCGCGGGGATAGGTTGCCGCGCATGGCGCCCTACCGGCTGATGGGGATCGTGAACGTGACCCCCGACTCGTTCTCGGACGGGGGTCGGTTCCTGGCGCCGGCGGATGCCCTCGAGCACGCCCGCGCGCTCGCCGCCGAGGGAGCGGACATGCTCGACATCGGCGCCGAGTCGACGCGGCCGGGAGCCGAGCCGGTGGCGGCCGAGGAGGAGCTGCGCCGGGCGCTGCCCGTGCTGGAGGCGCTCGCGGGAGCGGGGCTGGGGACGGAGCTGTCGATCGACACGACCAAGGCGGCGGTGGCGGCGGCGGCGATCGAGGCGGGGGCCGGCATCGTCAACGACGTCAGCGCCCTGCGGGGGGACCCCGCGATGGCCGGCGTGGTGGCCTCGAGCGGGGTGCGGTGCTGCCTGATGCACATGCTCGGCGAGCCCCGCACGATGCAGCTGCAGCCGCACTACGAGGGCGACGTAGTCGACGAGGTCAAGGGGTTCCTGGAGGAGCGCCTCGCGTTCGCCGTGGCGGCGGGCATCGCCGAGGAGCGGATCATGCTCGACCCCGGGATCGGCTTCGGCAAGACGCTCGAGCACAACCTGGCCCTGCTCGGACGGTTGGACGAGCTGTGCGCACTCGGCCGCCCGATCCTGATCGGCACCTCGCGCAAGCGCTTCCTGGGGGTGCTCGGAGCTCGCGCCCACGGCCTGACCGAGCCGTTGCCGGCGGACCGCAGGCAGCCCGGGACGCTCGCCACCTGCGTGCTCGCGTTCGAGCGCGGAGCGAGCATCTTCCGCGTCCACGAGGTCGCTCCGGTGGCCGAGGCGCTGGCCGTGGCGGCTGCTACGTTGGGCGGCGATGGACGGTGAGGGCGGCGAGGACCCGGACGACGACGATGCTCACGAGATCGACGAGGATCGCGATGAGGCGGCCGAGTCGGTCACCGTCGAGATCAGCGGCCTGTCGCTGTACACCCACCACGGCCTCACCGACGCCGAGCGCGAGATCGGGCAGCGCCTGGTGAT
>DATJBO010000227.1:0-7830 GCA_035515315.1 Solirubrobacteraceae bacterium | reverse complement strand
GGATCTCCTCGGTCACCTGAAAGCCGTGGCGCGAGTAGAAGGCGATGTTGCTCTCCTTCGAGGACTCCAGGTAAGCGCCCACGCCGTCGGCGTCGCAGCGTTCGAGCACCGGGCCCATCACGGCCGAGCCGAGCCCTTGCCCCTGCGCGCTCGGATCGGTGCCCAGCACGGCCAGATACCAGTGCGGCGGGTCGTGGGGATGGTGCTGCTCGAGTTTCTCCCAGCCGACCGCGGCGACCGGCATGCGCCAGATCAGCCGCGGGTGCAGAAAGGCCGGGACCATGGCGGCGACTTCCCGCAGCGACATCTTCCAGCGCCCCGGCGGCGCCCACAGGGCCGCGCAGCGGCGCTCGTCGTCGGTCCACACCTCCTGTTCGCCCAGCAGCTGGTAGATGCGCGTCCCCTGGAAGCGTTCGAGTGCCTTCAGGCGCAGGCTGTCGACCGCGAAAGCCCAGCCGGCGACGGGATCATCGAGAAAGGCCCGGGCCAGCACGCCGGCCAGCGCCGGGACGTCCTCGCTGGTGACCCTCCGTAGCTGCGGGGCGGAAGCTGCCATCGCTGCATTGTTCCCGGCCGCGACGCGCGATGTCCCCACGCTAGGCTTCGGCGCCCATGAACGACGCCCCCACGCCGCCGGAAGCGGCCTATCACCTGCTGCTGGAGCCCCCCGAGGTGCGCGTGTCCACGATCGCTCTGCACCTGCTCATCTCCGACGAGGCCCGCCAGCCGGAGATACGGCGCCTGGCACGCGAAGTGCTCGCCGGGCTCGAGTCCGAACCGGACGAGTTCGGCGTCGTGTCGGTCGCGCTGACACCCGGGCAGCTGAAGATCACCCACACGGCCGTCCACCTCCTGCTCGACGACCTCCAGCGGGAGCAGGCCGACGAGCGCCAGATCCTGCACGCGATCCTCGACAAGCTCCCGGACGAGCACGCGATCCGCGCGATCCAGCTCTGACGCCGGGGGAGCGTGTGGTTGCCGGCGGGAGCGCCGCTGCGCCGGCGCGATCGACGCTCCGCGCCGGACGCGGAGCCCGACGGCCTGCGACCGGCCTCGAGCAGCGCCTGGCGGCTGCTAGAGGTCTAGCCATGGCCGAGCAGCAGCGTTACCTTCCAGGGCCCGAGCGGGAGCGGCGCGCACGCTCGTTCGGGGCGGTCGCGCAGGAGTACGAGCGCGGGCGGCCCGCCTACCCACGGGCCGCGATCGAGTGGCTGCTCGGCCGACCGCCGCTGCGCGTCCTCGACCTCGGAGCCGGCACCGGGAAGCTGAGCGCGGCCGTGCTCGCCGCCGGGCACAGCGTGGTCGCCGTGGAGCCGCTCGCCGAGATGCGGGAGGTGCTCCGCGCCGCACTTCCGCAGCTCGAGACGCTCGACGGCAGGGCCGAGGCGCTGCCGCTCGCCGCCGACAGCGTGGACGCCGTCGTCGTCGGCGCGGCATTCCACTGGTTCGAGCAGGGACCGGCGCTGGCGGAGGTGGAGCGAGTGCTCCGGGCACCCGGCACGCTGGGGCTGCTGGGCAACGGCTTCGACACCTCGTTGCCATGGGCGGCCAGCCTGCGCGAGATCCTCGGGCCGCCGGCGATCGAGAAACCGGGGCACTGGCCCGATCCGGAGACGTTGCGGGCTCGCTTTGCCGAGGTGGGGGACCGCCGCTTCCCCCACGCCCAGCCGGTCGATCGCAGCCGTCTGCGAGACCTCGCGCTGTCGCGCAGCTCGCTGGCGGTGAAGGACCCGCGCGCGCGACAGCCCACGCTCGGCCGGGTGGACGAGCTCTGGGAGCGCCACCCGGAACTCGCCGGGCGCCGCAAGGCGACGCTGCGCTGGGTGGCGCGGGTCAGGCGCTGCCGGGCTCTGCGCTGACCGGCACCTGCTGGGTTATGCAGTGGATGTTCCCGCCGCCGAGCAGGATCTCCCGGGAGGGGATCCCGACGGTCTCCCTCTCGGGGAAGCAGGCGCGCAGGACCTCGGCGGCCTGCTCGTCGTAGCGCTCGTCGAGCAGCGGGTAGACGACGCGGCCTTTGGCGGGATAGAAGTTGACGTAGGAGGCCGGCAGTCGCTCGCCTGCCCGGCGCGGGCGCGTGCCTGACCGCTGCTGCAGCGTGATCGCCTCGGCCTCCTCCAGGTGCAGCGGACCGGGCGAGGGGATGCGGATGACATCGAGGGCCCGCCCGCGGGCGTCGACGGCGTCCCGGAGTCGCGCCTGCGCGTCGCGCGAGACCTCCGACATCGGATCCTCCGGATCATCGGCCCAGCTCAGCAGGACGCGGCCGGGCGCCACGAAGCAGGCCACGTTGTCCACATGCCCGTCGGTGTCGTCGTGGGGAAGTCCCCGGCCGAGCCATACCACGCGCTCGGCCCCGAGGTACTCGAGCAGCAGCCCCTCCACCTCCTCGCGTGCCAGTCCCGGGTTGCGGTTCGGGTTCAGCAGGCACTCTTCGGTCGTCAGCACGGTCCCCTCGCCGTCGCAGTGGATCGAACCACCCTCGAGCACGAGCGGGGCGCGGTAGCGGTCGGCGCCCTCGATCTCGAGGACCTTGGCGGCGACGCGAGCGTCGCGGTCCCACGGGTGGTACAGGCCGCCGCGCAGGCCTCCCCAGGCGTTGAAGTGCCAGTGCACGCCGCGCCGGCTCCCGTGCTCGTCGACGACGAACGTGGGTCCCGCGTCGCGCATCCAGGCGTCGTCCGTGGAGAGCTCCACGACCCGGATCGAGGGCGAGAGGGCCGCGCGGCAGCGCTCGAACAGATGATCCGAGGCCCCCACGGTGACGGGCTCGGAGGCGTTGATCGCCTCCGCGACCGCCGCGAAGGCCTCCTGGGCGGGCCCGGCCTGCAGCCTCCAGACGTCCCCGCGCTCGGGCCAGGCCATCCAGCAACCAGCGTGCGGCAGGAACTCGCCCGGCATCCGGAAGCCGTCGGCCGCGGGAGTGCTCGCGACCGTGGCGCTCATCCTCGCCTGTATACCTCAGCGGCTACCTCAGCGGCTCGTTCGCCGGGTGCAGGCCCAGGCGGCATTCGTGGGTGCGCTGCCGGCTGGAGGCACCGGCCACAGGGAGAGCGCAGCGGGGTTGGCACGGTCCGGCGGCCTGCCCATCCGACTAGAGCAAACGTCCGCTTTTCGCGGATCGGGTGCGTACATCGCCCCCATTTGCCCGAAAAGGACGTCATCGACAACACCGATCGGGCCCCCCATTCGCGACAGGGTGCCAGACGACGAACTCGAGTGCACCAGCCGCGATGGTCGACCACCCATTCCCGCCCAACCCCGGTCTTCGGCGAGCGCCGGCCAGCTCACGTCGTCGACCTCGTCCGCCCGCATGCTCCGTGGGCTGAGAGCACTCTCCGGTCGTAGGGCCGTCTGGGTCGCGGTCGCCGCGACGCTCGCGCTCGTGGGAACGATCGCCGCCGTGCTCGGCGCGCGGGGCGAGGCCCGCTCCGACGCCAGCCGGGCGCGGGAGGCGTTCCACGTGGGCTCCGCGGAGGTCGCCTCGACGCTCGAGCTCGCGATCCAGCACGAGCAGGACCTGGTCGCGGACACGAGCGCGTTCGTCGCCCGCAACCCCTCGGTGTCCCCGGCCGACTTCGACCGGTGGGCCGTGGCCACGCGGGCCATGAGCCGCTACCCCGAGCTGCAGGACATCGGCATCGTCGCGCTCGTGCCGGCCTCGCGCGTGAAGGCCTTCGAGGCGCACATGGCCGCCAACCCCATCCGGCCCCTCGGTCCGAACTCGCTCGGGCCCAAGGAACCCTTCCAGATCCTGCCCGCCGGACGGCGACCGTACTACTGCTTCGCGGTGGCCGGCCTGGAACGGACGCTCGCGAACTACCTCCCCGACGGGGTCGACTTCTGTGCGCTCGCCCCGACGCTGATGGCGGCACGCGACAACGGAGGGGCCACCTACGCACCCGTCCTCGACGGCAACAAGACGGAGCTGGGCGTCGAGACGCCGGTGTACCGCGGAGGGGTCGCGCCCACGACGGTGGCAGGCCGGCGGCTGGCGTTCGTGGGTTGGCTCGGCGAGCTGATGGAACCCGGGGTGGTACTGGCTCGTGCGCTGCAGACGCACCCGAACCTCGCCGTGACCTTCCACTACAACGAAGCTGGGTCGAGGATCGCGTTCAAGAGCGGGCACCGTCCCCCCGGCGCGCAGACCACGACGATCGACCTGCACAACGGATGGACCGTGCAGACGTTCGCCGCCGCCCCCTCCGCCCGCGTCTTCGCTCACCGGAACGCGATCACGGTGCTGCTCGGCGGAATCCTCCTGAGCGTCGTCGTCGGCCTGCTCGTGCTCGTGCTCGCGACCGGGCGCCGGCGGGCGCTGTCACTGGTGCACGAGAAGACCCACGAGCTCTCCCAGAAGAACCGGGAGCTCGCCCACCAGGCCCTCCACGACCCACTGACCGGGCTTCCCAACCGCGCCCTCGTGCTGGACCGTGCCGAGCAGCTGATCGAGCGCACGGCGCCCCAGCGGGGCGTCGAGGCGGGTGCCCTGTTCATCGACGTCGACGGCTTCAAGCACGTCAACGACAACTACGGCCACGCGGCCGGCGATCAGCTCCTGAGGAGCGTCGGGGAGAGGCTCCGGCGCGCCGTACGCGAGCAGGACACCGTCGGGCGCCTCGGGGGCGACGAGTTCGTCGTGCTCAGCGAGCTGAGGCGCGGGGAGGCGACCCTCAACCTGCTCGCCGACCGCCTCACCGAGGTCCTGCGCGAGCCCATGGAGCTCGAGGATGGCCGCAAGATCTCCTCGCGGACGGTGAGCATCGGCGTCGCGATCGGTCCGTACGCGAACCCCGATTCCCTGTTGCGCGACGCCGACCTGGCCCTGTACGCGGCCAAGGCCGCCGGCAAGGACCGCTACGTGCTGTTCGACGCGAGCATGAGCAGCGGCGAGCAGGACCGGCCCCAGCTGGAAGCGGATCTCCGTGCCGCCGTCCAGAACCCGCAGGAGCAGTTCGCCCTGCTCTACCAACCTATCTACGAGCTCAAGAGCGCGCGGATCGTGGGCGTCGAGGCGCTCATCCGCTGGCACCATCCGCAGCGCAAGGTCGTGCCTCCCGACAGCTTCATCCCGCTCGCCGAGGACACCGGGCTGATCGCGCCGATCGGGCGCTGGGTCCTCGGGGAGGCGTGCCGCCAGGCGGCGGCGTGGAACACGGAAGGGCTGCGGATCGGCATCTCGGTGAACGTGTCCGCCTACCAGCTCGGGCGCCGGGACTTCGTCGAGGACGTCCGCCGGGCGCTCGCGGAATCCGCGATCGAACCGTCGCTGCTGACCCTCGAGATCACCGAGACGATGCTCATGTACGACCTCGATGCGACCCGGGAGAACCTGGATCAGGTGAAGGCGCTCGGAGTCCGCATCGCGATCGACGACTTCGGGACCGGGTACGCGTCCCTGTCGCAGCTGCGACGCCTCCCGGTCGACATCCTCAAGATCGACAGGAGCTTCATCGCCGCACTCAACAACGGTGGCTGGAGCCGCGAGCTGCTGCGCGCCAGCGAGCTGCTCCACGCGATCCTCGGGGTCAGCCAGGCCCTCTCGCTGTCGGTGGTGGCGGAGGGCATCGAGGAGCAGAACCAGCTCTCCCGGCTCGGAGCGATGGGCTGCGAGATGGGTCAGGGCTTCTTCCTGGGCAGGCCGAGCCCCCCACAGGACATCAGCGACCTGCTCGCCTCCGGCGGACAGCCGCTGGCCGACGGCGCCGGCGAGATCCATATCGCCTCCGGGCGCAACCGGAGCCTCGTTTCATAGCTGCACGACAGTCCGGTCGGGCGGGGCGCGCCCGCCGGGGCCGGCCAGAGGCGCGAGCAGCGGGGGCTCTAGCCGAGCGCGAGCCTAACCGTCGAGCGGGGATGCCCAGATGCGGGCGTGAACACGATGTGGGCCATCCTGCGCCGCGCAGTACGGGGCACCGTCACGCTCAGGGCTCCTTCTCGGCGTACTCGTCTGTGGACGACCTTGACACCCGGCACGCTGATCGTCACGCGTCCGGCCTTCGGCGCCCACATGCGGAGCGTGACGTGCTTGCCGTGGGGCTTGTGGGACAGCAGCACCAGCGGGCAGCCGGTGACCGCCACCTTCCTCCGCTGCACGAGCTTCGTGCCGTTCTGCGCGATCAACGTGGTGGGGGCGAGCAGACGGCTGGCGCACACGCGGCCGTTGGCCGACAGGGCCGAGTTGGGACCCGTCGGGAGATTCACCGTGACGCTCGTGACGGGGACGTCGGGCAGGTTTTCGAACGTCGAGGTGGTGACGCTGGAATTGGCGATGTGCGTGTGACCGACGAGCACGACCTCGAGGTCATCGCCCTTGAGCACCAGGTCGAGGTCGGGGAACGCGGCGCCGCCATGTGAGACCAGCCAAGCGGTGCCGGTGAGCGTGCCGGGCAGGACGGGCGTTGCGACTGTCACGGATCCGACGCGGGCGGTGGGCTGACAACTGCCGGGCGGGAGGCCGGATTCGAAGCTGGCCGCCAGACATGCTTTCCGCAGCGTGGACCCGCGCGCCACGAGCTGTTTGGGCAGCTGCAGCTGCATCTCGCGGATGTTGGCCTGGCCCGGCGGCTGGGTGAGTTTCACCTGGATGCTGGCGCCGTTGGCTTTCGAGGTCTTCCCCGTGGTGTTGACCCGCACCTGGGGCTTGAAGGCCAGCGCGCCGCAGTCGACGGCCTGGAAGGGGCTCGACAGCGGATCCTGGGCACCCAGCGTCGAGTGCAGCAGCGAGTCGGTGGACAGCGGCACGCAGCTCGTCGGATTCGACGCGAAGTGCTTGCGGTTGACGTTCACGTTGATGCCCTTCAGGCGCAGCGGCACGCCGCCCACGATGCTCGGCAGCGTGCTGTCGACCGTTACCCGCGCGTTGTAGAGGCCGACCGAGATCGCTGCACGGGTGACGACCTCGCCGAGGTCGTACGGGCCGGCGGTCGCGGGCACGACCACCGAGAGCCCATAGGGGGCGCCGGCGTAGGGCCCCGTGAGGTAGACCTGACCGGTGAAGGGGTACGGTTCGCTGCCCGCCCCGGCAGCCACCGTGACGGTGCCGATCTGGCTCGCGGCCGGGCACGTCCCGGCGTTGGCCTGGGCGTCGCCGCACAGCGACACGGTGGGTATCGCGCCCACCAGCCCGGGCGGTAGGGTGGTGGTGACGCGCGAGAGGTACTGCTGTGCGTCCGCGCGGAAGAGGTTGAAGGTGAACGGGCTGCTCGCGCCCGCATGCGGGTCTTCGGGGGTGAGGCCCTGCACGAGCGAGAACGGCGCCGGCGAGGCGCATCCGCCCACGGAGAAGCCGCTCGCACCGGCCGGCGTGGGGCCCTCCCCTGTGTAGGGGACGATCACCGCGCTCGGGGCGGCGGGGCCGCAGCCGAGCGGATTGGCCAGGGGCGCGCGTGGACCACCGCGCAGGTGGATGACGAAGTCTTCGAACGGCACCTCGGGGAGGCCGGAGAACACGGCGGTCAGCTGGCCGGTATGGGTGCTCGCGCCGACGCGCCCTTCCAGGTGCAGCCCGATCCCGTACTGCGGCGCGGAGGCGATCACGAACATCCGGTACTCGCCCCCGGATTCGGGTCCCGCGCCCGCTTCGGGCGCGCCCACGTACACGCCGCCGGTCAGCGAGCCGTCGGGGATGCCGGGCGCGTCCACCACCACCGAGCCGACGTTGGAGGCTTCCGGGCAGCTGCCTTCGGTGTACTGGGCGTCGCTGCACGCGACGAGCCCGTTTGCGGCAGAGGGATTGAGCGTGAGGCCTTCCGGCAGTGTCACCTGGCCGCTCAACACGTCGGGCGAGTCGGGCTTGGACGGTTCGGCCGTAGGTTGTGGGACGTGCAG
>DATJBO010000226.1:0-9070 GCA_035515315.1 Solirubrobacteraceae bacterium | reverse complement strand
GCGCGAGTTCGGCAAGGGCTCGGTGATGCGGATGGGCGACGAGGGCGCGGCGGTGCGCTGCGAAGCGATCCCCACCGGGGCGCTGTCGCTGGACCTCGCGCTCGGCATCGGCGGGGTCCCCCGCGGGCGGATCGTCGAGCTCTACGGGCCGGAGTCCTCGGGGAAGACGACGCTCATCTACCACGTGCTGTCCGAGGCCCAGAAGCTAGGAGGGGTGTGCGCGTTCATCGACGCCGAGCACGCGATGGACCCGTTGTACGCGAAGGAGATCGGCGTGGACATCGACGAGCTGCTCGTGTCCCAGCCGGACTACGGCGAGCAGGCGCTCGAGATCGCCGACATGCTCGTGCGCTCCGGGGCCGTGGACGTTGTGGCGATCGACTCGGTGGCGGCGCTCACCCCGCGGGTGGAGCTCGAGGGGCAGATGGGCGACCAGACGGTGGGTGCCCAGGCGCGCATGATGTCCCAGGCGATGCGCAAGCTGGCGGGGAACCTCAACCGCACCAACACGCTGTGCATCCTCACCAACCAGATCCGGGAAAAGGTGGGCGTCATGTTCGGCTCGCCCGAGACCCAGCCCGGCGGCCGGGCGCTGAAGTTCTACGCCTCCCAGCGGCTTGACATCCGCCGCATCGAGACACTCAAGGACGGCACCGAGGCGGTCGGCAACCGGGTGCGCGTGAAGGTCGTCAAGAACAAGATGGCGGCGCCCTTCCGCCAGGCCGAGTTCGACATCGAGTTCGGCAAGGGCATCTCCACCTCGGGGTGCCTGATCGACCTCGGCCTGGAGCACAACATCGTGGCCAAGTCCGGGTCGTTCTTCTCCTACGGCAACGACCGGCTCGGGCAGGGCCGCGGGAACGCCAAGGCCCATCTGGACGAGAACCCCGAAGTGGCCAAGGAGATCGAAGACAAGATCTACACGGCGCTGGGCATGAGCAAGACCACGCTGACCGCGATCGAGCGCGACAAGGACGACGAGGCCGCGCCTCCGATCGCCAGCGAACCGGCGGTCGCGGCGGCGTAGGGGCTAGCTCGAGCGGGAGTGGCGCGCGGCGGCCCCGGCCCGGGCTGCGCGCAGCATCACGCCGGCGTGGGGCGCGAGCTTCAGCCCGAGCTTGAGCGCGAACACGGTCGTCCCCAGCCACGGCCGCAGATGGGGGCGCAGGCGCACGATGCTCCCGTCGGGGCCGAGCTCGAACACGAGGGCGTCGTCGACGCGCATCCCGCTGCTGCGGGCGGCCCCGATCACGCTCGCGAACGAGCCTTCCGAGGTATGGGCTTCCCAGCGCAGGTCGGAGAGGCTCGAGTAGACCGCGCCGAGCAGCACGCCGAGGTCGGCGCGGCCACGGATCACGAGCCGGGCCGACAGCGGCGAGATGAGCTCCGCGTCGGGAGCCAGCGTGGCGAGCATGCCCTCGAGATCGTTGGCGCCGGCGGCGGCGCAGAAGCGTGCAACGGCGTCAACGCGGGTAGGAGTATCGACGGTGTTCATGTGGAGCTCGCGTAGGAGATCCTAGGCCGCAGCGATGGACGTCCTGTTCGTGGCAAGCGTGGCGGTCATCACCGCGGACCCGCCGCAGGCCCGGAGGCTGTTCATCGACGCCCTCGGCCTCCCGCTGGAGGGCGAGGGAGAGGGGTACTACTCCAGTGCGAACGTCCGGGGCAGCAACCACTTCGGCGTGTGGCCCCTCTCGCAGGCGGCCGAGGCCTGCTTCGGCACGCCGGAGTGGCCGGACGGTCTGGCGGTGCCCCAGGCGTCGATCGAGTTCGAGGTGGAGGGACCGGACGCCGTGGCGGCGGCGAGCAGCGAGCTCGAGGATGCGGGCTACGAGCTGCTGCACCCTCCCCGCACCGAGCCCTGGGGGCAGATCGTGAGCAGGCTGCTGACGGCGGACGGCCTGATCGTGGGGATCTCCTACGCCCCCGCGTTCCACCAAGCGCCTTACGCCTGAGCGCCCGCGCGGGCCCGACACGGGCCGCTGCCTCTACGCTGTCGCTGACATGGGCAGCACCTTCCACGTCACCACGTTCGGCTGCCAGATGAACGAGCACGACTCCGAGCGGATGAAGGGGATGCTCGAGGCGCTGGGCTACCGCGAGACGGCCGAGCGCCGCGACGCCGATCTGATCCTGTTCAACACCTGCTCGATCCGGGAGTCGGCCGACAGCCGCTTCATCGCGCACCTCGGGGAGGCCCGCCGGCTGAAGCGCGAATCGCCTCAGAAGGTCGTGGGGGTGGGCGGCTGCTGGGCCCAGTCGGTCAAGGAGGAGGTGTTCGAGCGGTTCCCGTTCGTGGACGTGGCGTTCGGGCCCGGACAGGTCCACAAGCTCGCCGAGTTCCTCACCAGCGACTCCCTCACGGCGCAGGGCTACTTCGAGTTCGAGGGCTTCACCGGCCACCTGCCCGCCAAACGGGAGCGCCCGTACCAGGGCTGGCTGCAGATCAGCGTCGGGTGCAACTGCGTGTGCTCCTACTGCATCGTCCCCTCCACCCGCGGGCGGGAGGTGAGCCGCCCGATGGAGGAGCTCGTGGCAGAGGTGCAGGCGATGGCGACCGAGGGGGTCGTCGAGGTCACCCTGCTCGGCCAGAACGTCAACTCGTACGGCCGCGACCTGTCGGCGAGGGGGCCGGCTCCGGGCGCGGCAGCACCCGGCGAACGGCCGTCGAAGCCCAGCTTCGCCGGGCTGCTCGCCGCGATCGACGGGATCGACGGGATCGAGCGGATCCGCTACACGAGCCCCCACCCGAAGGACATGCGCGAGGACGTGATCCGCGCCCACGCCGAGCTGGCCGGCGTGTGCGAGCACATTCACCTGCCGCTGCAGTCGGGCTCCAGCCGCATCCTGAAGGCGATGCGCCGCACGTATGACCGGCAGCGGTACCTCGACCGCGTCGCCCTGATCCGCGAGCACGTCCCCGACGCCGCGCTCAGCACGGACATCATCGTCGGCTTCCCCGGTGAGACCGAGGCGGACTTCGCCGAAACGCTCGAGGTGGTCGAGGAGGTCGGGTTCGACAGTGCCTTCACGTTCCTGTTCTCCGCCCGCCGCGGGACGGCCGCCGCCGAGATCACCGAGGGGGTCGTCCCCCATCCGGTGAAGGTGCAGAGGATGGAACGGCTCGTGGAGGTTGTCCAGCGCAGGGCACACGAACGGGCGCAGCGGTTCGTGGGGCGAACGCTCGAGGTGCTCGCGGAGGGCCCGTCGCGCACCGACCCGGAGAAGCTCCGCGGTCGCACCCGCCACAACAAGGTCGTCAACTTCGGCGGCCTCGCGGCTCCCGGGGAGCTGGCGAGCGTAGAGATCCACTCCGCCACGAGCCAGACACTCGCGGGCGAGGAGTGCCTCGCGGCGCGGGCGGCCCGATGAAGATCCGGGCGGCGGTCCTCGAGCAGTTCGGCAGCCCGCTGGTCGTCGAGGACGTGGAGCTCGCCGAGCCCGGCCCGCGCGAGGTGCTCGTGCGCCTCGTCGCCTGTGGCGTGTGCCATACCGACATGTACACGGCCTCGGGGGCCGACCCCTCCGGCTACGCCCCGACGGTCCTCGGGCACGAGGGGGCAGGCGTGGTCGAGCGCTGCGGCTCGGAGGTGACGCTCGTGTCCGAGGGGGACCATGTCGTGACGCTGTTCTCCCCCCAGTGCGGGGAGTGCGTGCACTGCCGCAGCCCGCTGACGAACCTCTGCCTGGCGATCCGCGAGCAGCAGAACCTCGGCTACCTGCCCGACGGCACCACCCGCCTGTCCCGCGACGGCGAGCCGCTGAGGCACTTCATGGGCACCTCCACGTTCGCGCAGTACACGGTGATGCCAGAGATCGCGCTCGCCAAGATCGACCCCGAGGCGCCCCTGGACCGGGCGTGCCTGTTCGCGTGCGGCCTCTCGACGGGCCTGGGAGCCGCGATGAAGACGGCGGCGGTGCGCCCCGGCTCGACGTGCGCTGTGTTCGGCGCCGGGATGGTCGGCCTCGGCGCCGTCGCGGGGGCGAGGCTCCAGGGTGCCGAGCGGATCATCTGCGTGGACCTGTCCCCCGATCGGCTGGAGCTCGCCCGCGGTCAGGGCGCCACCGACCTGCTGACCGGCGGCGAGCACGCAGTGCAGACGATCCTCGAGATGACCGACGGGTTCGGCGCCGACTACACCTTCGAGGCGACCGGCAACGTGAACGTGATGCGCCAGGCCCTCGAGGCGGCGCGGATGGGGTGGGGGCTCTGCACGATCTGCGGCGTGGCCGGCAAGGGGGAGACGCTCGACGTGGTGCCGCGGCTGCTGATCACCGGCAGGCGCCTGTGCGGGTCCTCCTTCGGGGGCCTGAAGGGCAGGGAAGACGTCCCGGCGCTGGTCCGGCGCTACCTCGACGGAGACATCGACGTGGACCCCTTCATCTCCCATCGCATGACCCTCGACGACGTCAACCGGGGGTTCGAGCTGATGGAGGCCCAGGACGGCATCCGCAGCGTGATCGAGTTCTAGCTCGCCGCCGAACGACCCGCCGCAGACCTGCCCTGGGGGCGGTCTCGTCGGCTGCATATGCGAACATACGTTCGTGCGCTGGGACAGCCTCACGATCGACGGCCAGGAGCAGCGGCGGCTGCCCGGATATCGGGACGCCGCCACCGTCCGCCGTTTCGACGCACCCGAGGCGCTCGACATGCGCTTCTACGAGGTTCAGGCCAAATCGGTGCTCAATCGCGTGCCCGAGAAGTCCCGGATGCCGTTCCGGTGGTCGATCAACCCGTTCCGGGGCTGCAGCCATGCCTGCCGATACTGCGTGGGACCGGACACGAGGATCCTGCTCGCCGGCGGGACCACCAAGCCCATCTCCGAGCTCGAGGTGGGGGAGGGCATCTACGGGACCGTTCGCGACGGGAGAGGCCGGCGCTTCGCCGAGACGACCGTGCTGGCGAAGTGGTCGACGACCAAGCCCGCCTTTCGGGTGCTGCTCGCGGACAACACCGAGCTGATCGCGAGCGGCGACCACCGGTTCCTGACCGATTTGGGGTGGAAGCATGTTGTCGGGGCCGAAGAGGGGCCCGAGCAGCGACGCCACCTGAACCTCGGCGACGAGCTCGTGGCCTCGGGGGCGCTCGCCGATCCGTCGGAGCGAGGCGGTGGCACCGCGACGAGGACCAGGGCACGCCTTGGGGTGGTGTCGATCGAACCCCTGGGGGAGCCGACCGACCTCATCGACATCACCACCGGCACGGGCGACTTCATCGCCAACGGTGTAGTGAGCCACAACTGCTTCGCCCGCCCGACCCATACCTACCTGGACTTCGACGCCGGCCGCGACTTCGAGCGGGAGATCGTGGTCAAGGTGAACGCTCCGGAGGTGCTGCGGGCGGAGCTGGCGCGGCCCTCGTGGAAGCGCGAGCACGTCGCGTTGGGGACGAACACCGACCCCTACCAGTGGGTCGAGAAGCGCTACCGGCTGATGGTCGGCATCTGGGAAGCGCTGCGCGACGCCTCCAACCCCTGCTCGGTGCTCACGAAGTCCCCGCTGCTGCTGCGGGATCTCGACCTGATGCTGGAAATCGCGGCGCGGACCAGTTTCAGCGCGTGCCTGTCGATCCCCACGCTCGACGAGAAGGCTTGGCGGGAAACCGAGCCGCACACGCCCCATCCGAAGGCGCGACTGGAGGCGGTGGCGGAGCTCAACCGGGCGGGGATCCCGACCGGCGTCCTGATTGCCCCGTTGATGCCCGGGATCAACGACTCACCGCGGCAGCTCGAGCCACTCCTGGAGAAGGTCACGGAGGCCGGCGCGGTGAGCATCAGCGGCATCGCGCTGCACCTCCGTGGAGAGGTGCGTCAGATCTTCATGGACTGGATGAAGAAGGCACGCCCGGAGCTCGTCGAGCGCTACCGCGACCTCTACAAACGAGGCGCCTACGCGCCGGCCGGGGAGCGCGAGCGGCTGTCGGAGCTCGTGCGCCGCAAGGGCAAGAGCCGCGCCTTCCGGCTGACCGGCCACGAGGCCGCCGACCGGACGCCGGTCGAGGACGAGCCGGCGTCGCTTCAGCCAACGCTGTGTTGAGCGCGACCGTCGGCGGCCCCTCAGCGTTTGTCCCGCAGCGCGGCGTCCATTTCGCGGGCAACCCGCCCGCCGGTGCGTCGCACGAGGGCCGCTGAGAGGTCCGGCGCGAGGTTCGCCATCCGTGCGCCCGCCCGCTGGGGGAAGGCCGCCACGTCGACCTCGCCCCGGTCCCGCTCGATCGCGGCCATCACCCCTTCGGCGACCTGCTCGGGAGAGCGCGTTCCGACACCGGGAGGAAGGTGCACACCGGAGTCGGCGAAGATGCCCGCCCCGTGGATGAAGCCGGGGAACACGCAGGAGCTGCTCACACCGGTGCCGTGCAGGTCCATCCGCATCGCCGCCGAGAACCCCCGCAGTCCGTACTTGGTGGCGTGGTACAGGGGGTCGCCGGGTACGGTCGTCTTGCCCGCGATCGAGGAGATGAACACGAGCTGACCCTTGCGGCGCTCGAGCATTCCCGGGAGCAGGGCGTGTGTGAGCACGATCGCCGATCGCAGGTTGACGTCGAGCACGCGTTCGACCTCCTCCAGGGAGAAGGTCTCGAGCCGCCCTGCCCCTGGAATGCCCGCGTTGGCCACGAGCACGTCCACCTCGCCCGCCGCGGCCGCAAGACGCGCGACCTCCGCGCTGGATGAGAGGTCGGCCGCGATGACCGTCGCGTCCAGCTCCCCGGCGAGGGTCTCGAGCAGATCGGCCCGTCGCGAGGTGAGCGTCAGCCGGGCCCCTCGCGAGGCCAGCCCGCGCGCGATCGCCTGGCCGAGTCCGCCGCTGGCGCCCGTGAGCAGCACTCGTGAGCCATCGATCTGCACAACGTGTGAGCCTAAAGAGATGCTCGTGATCGCGCTGTTCGGGCCGACGGGCGTCGGCAAGACCGCCGTGGCGGTGGCCCTCGCGCAACTCCTGCGCGCCCGCGGCGAGGACCCGGTGGCGGTGTCCGCTGATGCGCTGCAGGTGTACGCGGGCCTGGAGACCCTCACCGGCGCCGCCTCGCCGGGCGAGCAGGCGCTCCTGGAGCACCGGCTGGTGTCGGTGGTGCCGCTCGACGCCACCTTCAGCGCCGGTCAGTACGCGCAGCTCGCGCACGCCGAGATAGACGATCTGCTCGCCGCCGGCCGGCGGCCGATCATCGTCGGCGGCACGGGCCTGTACCTGCGGGCGGCCCTCGCCGAGCTCGACCTGCGCCCGCCACCGCCAGAGGGGGTTCGCGAGCGCTGGCAGGACGAGCTCGAGCGCAGAGGGCCCGGCCCCCTGCACGCGATGCTCGAGGAACGCGCGCCGTGGGCGGCCGGCGAGATCGACCGCAACGACCGCCAGCGGATCGTGAGGGCTCTGGAGCTGTTCGATCTCGGCGAGCTCGAGCCGCCCGAGGGTCCCTCGCAGCTGTGGAGCCGGGAGCTTCGTCACGCGACCCTGCTGGTCGGCCTGACGATGGAGCGCACGGCCCTGTACCGGGCCATCGACGAGCGCGTCGATGAGATGCTCGAACGGGGGGCCCGCGAGGAGGTGCTGCGGGCCAACGCGGGCGGGGCCTCCGACACGGCGCGCCGGGCGCTCGGCTTCCAGGAGCTGCTCGAAGGCGACGTCGAGCGGATGAAGCAGCGCACCCGCAACTACGCCAAGCGGCAGCTCACCTGGATGCGCAAGCTCCCCGACGTGGAGTTGGTCGACGTCGCCGGCCGCAGGCCCGACGAGGTCGCCCGCGAGATCCTCGAGCGCGCCGACCGAGCGCAAGCTCCCCGTACATAGACTCCCGCCGGCCATGCGGTTCGAGAAGTGGCAGGCACTGGGAAACGACTACCTGATCGTCGAGCGCTCCGAGCTCCCGTTCGCGCTCAGCCCCGGGCGGGTACGGCGGATCTGCGACCCGCATTTCGGCGTGGGCTCGGACGGGATCCTGCTGCTGTCCGAGCCGGCGGAGCCCCAGGACGTCGCCGACCTGCGGATCTTCAACCCCGACGGCTCGGAGGCCGAGCTGTCCGGCAACGGCGCCCGCGAGGCGATCCTGTACCTGCGCCACCGCGGCTGGACCGACGCCGACAGGTTCTCGATCGGCACCCCCGCCGGCAGGGTCCGCCCCACGATCACCGGACCGGACACCTGCTCGGTGGACATGGGCGTCGCGAGCCTCGCATCCGAGGACTTCCCCGGCGGCCCACCCGACGGGCGCGGCCGGATCGGCGTCGACGGCCACCAATGGGACTTTCACCACGTGTCGATCGGCAACCCCCAATGCTCGATCGGGCTGGCGTCCCGGGAGGAGCTCGAGCAGCTCGACCTGGGCCGGGTGGGGCCGCCTATCTGCGAGGACCCCCGCTTCCCCAACCGCACCAACGTGTCGTGGTACGTCGAGCTCGCCGGCGCGGGCAGCTCGGGCCAGCCTGCCAGGATCCGGGCGCGCATCTTCGAGCGCGGGGTGGGGGAGACGCTGTCCTCCGGGACGGGGGCGAGCGGGGCAGCGGTGGCCTACGCCGAAGACCAGCAGCCGCGGCCGGGAGCCGCGAAGGTCGTCGTCTCACTCGACGGAGGTGAGCTCGAGGTCGAGGTGGGAGAGGATCTGCAGGTGACGTTGACCGGCTGGGCCCGACCGGTGTTCGCCGGCCGGCTCAGCGAGGACCTCGAAAGGGAGTTGCATGAAACCGAGTAAGCGCCTGGAGCGCATCCCCCCATACGCGTTCGCCCAGCTGGAGCGCAAGATCGCCGCCAAGCGCGAGGCGGGGGTGGACGTCATCAGCCTCGGCATCGGCGACCCGGACCGTCCGACGCCGCCGCTGATCGTGGAGGCGATGCAGGAGGCCGTGACGGAGCCGGAAACCCACCAGTACCCCTCCAACCGCGGCCGCGAGGACTTCAGGCAGGCGGTGCGGGACTTCTATGAGCGCCGCTTCGACGTGACGCTCGACCCCGACCGCGAGATCATCCCCGCGATCGGTGCCAAGGAGGCGATCTTCAACCTCAACCTCGCCTTCCTGGATCCGGGGGACTACGCGCTGGCGGCCGATCCCGGCTATCCGGTCTACACCGGCGGCCCGTGGCT
>DATJBO010000225.1:0-3869 GCA_035515315.1 Solirubrobacteraceae bacterium | reverse complement strand
CTCTGCCACACTGCGCTCGTGATCGAGCGCAGCCGCGCCCTGGCCGTCATGTCGGACGAGGAGTTCGACGTCGCCGTGGTGGGGGGCGGGATCACGGGCGCCGGGGTCGCCCTCGACGCAGCCTCGCGCGGCTACAGCGTGGCACTGCTGGAGCGCGAGGACTTCGCCTCCGGCACCTCGAGCCGCTCAAGCAAGCTCGTCCACGGCGGCCTGCGCTACCTGCAGACCTTCGACCTCGGCCTGGTCCGCGAGGCGCTGCTCGAGCGCCAGCTGATGGTGCAGCTGGCGCCCCACCTCGTGCGTCCCCTGCCGCTGGTGGTCCCGGCCTTCGACGGAGCCCGCCCGGACCGGCTGGTGGGGGTCGGGCTGAACCTCTACGACGTGATGTCGGTCGACCGCGACCGGCTGCGCTCCCGCCGCTCGCGCCGGGCCCGCGCCGAGCGGGGAGCCGGGGGCGGGGCCGCAAGCGCCGAGGAGGCGGAGTCGTGGAGCCCCGAGCGCCACCGCGTGATCTCCGGCGAGGAGGTGCTCGAGCTGCTCCCGGCGCTGGCCGCCCGCGAGCCGACCAGCGGCTACCTGTTCTACGACTGCCAGACCGACGACGTGCGCCTAGTGCTGACCGTGCTCGGCGAGGCGGAGCGGTTCGGGGCCGTGTGCGCGAACCGGGTCGAGGTGGTGGGGCTGCTCGAGCAGGCGGGGCACGCCCGGGGCGTCGAGGTTCGCGACGGCGAGAGCGGCTCTTCCTTTCAGGTGCGGGCCGCGAACGTGGTCAACGCGACCGGGGTGTGGGCCGACGAGCTGCGCCCCCAGGAGCTGCACGAGGAGGCCGGCCTGCCGAGCATCCGCCCCAGTCGCGGCACCCACATCCTGCTGCGCGCCGCCGAGCTGCCGCTGAGCGGCGGGGCGATCGTGCCGGCCGGCAGCGGGCGCTCGATCTTCGCGCTGCCGTGGCTCGGCCACACGCTCGTGGGCACGACCGACAACGACTACGAGGGCCCGCTCGACCACGTCAGTCCCTCCTCTGCGGACATCGACTACCTGCTGGAGGCCGTCAACGCCTTCTTCGCAACGGACTTCGCGCCGGGCGACCTCTCTGGAGCGTTCGCCGGGGTGCGTCCCCTGATCTCCACCGCCGACCCGAAGAAGTCGGTCGACATCTCCCGCAAGGCCGAGCTGTACGAGACCTCCTCCGGGATGATCACGATCACCGGCGGCAAGCTCACGACGTGGCGGCGGATGGCGAAGATGGCCGTCGACCGGATCGTTGAGCGGGAAGCCCGCGACGCGCCCTGCCGGACCCACGAAATCCCGCTCGGGCAGGCGGTCGCGGTCGACGATCTGCCTCGCGTGGAGGGGGTTGCCGAGGAGGCCTATGCGGCGCTCGCCGGACGCTACGGATATGCCGCCCGCGAGGTGCTCGAGCTGGCCGCCACGCGCGGCGAGCTGGCCCAGCCGGTCCTGCCGGGGCTGCCCGACCTGCTCGCCGAGGTCGCGCTGGCGGCGCGGCACGAGCAGGCGCGCAGCATCGGCGACGTGCTACTGCGGCGCACCCGGCTGGGACTGCTCGCCGGTCACGCGCTGGCGCAGACGGACAACGGCGCCGCGCCGCCGCTCGCCCGGCGCGCCGGCGACGTGCTCGCGCGCGAGCTCGGATGGGACCAGCAGCGGCTGGGGCTCGAGCTCGAGCGCTTCGAGCAGGAGGCCCGCGCGGAGGGGCTGCTCCCGGCCTGCTGGCGGGCCGACCCGTCCGCGGAGCGCGAGCCGACGAGCGCCGCGCGCGCGCTTTGAACGCCCCGCGTCGCACGCTGAGCGCGTGCGGGCGGACGATCGAGCTCGGCGAGCGCCCCTGGCTGATGGGGGTGGTCAACGCCTCGCCGGACTCGTTCAGCGACGGCGGCCTGCACGCCGATCTCGAGGCTCGCGTGACGCTCGCCCGAGGGCTGCTGGACGGCGGCGCCGACATCATCGACATCGGGGGCGAGTCGGCCACCACCGGGATCCCGCCGTTGCCCGTCGAGGAGGAGCTCGGCCTGGTGGTGCCGCTGGTGGAGGCCGTGGTAGGCGAGCTGGGGGTGCTCGTGTCGGTGGACACCTACAAGCCGCAGGTCGCGGAGGCCGCGATCGCGGCCGGCGCCGGCATCGTCAACGACGTCAGCGGGCTACGCGATCCAAGGCTCGCCGAGGTGTGCGCCTCCACCGGGGCCGCGCTGGTGCTGATGCACACCCGTGCCGCTCCCCGCGAGCGGCTGCAGGACCCCGGCCTCTACGACGATGTCACCGGCGAGGTGCTCGACTTCCTGCAGGAACGGATCGCGGCGGCGCTGCGAGCCGGGTGCCGGCTCGAGCAGCTGGTCGTCGACCCGGGGCCGGACTTCGCCAAGACGCCCGCCCAGACGGTCGAGTTGCTGCGCGAGCTTCCCCGCCTGCACGAGCTCGAGCGCCCGCTGCTGCTGGCGATCTCGCGCAAGGACTTCATCGGTGCGCTCAGCGGCCGCTCGCCGCGCGAGCGGCTCGCCGGCACGCTTGCGGCGCTCGATCACGGGATCCGCTGCGGCGCGCACATCTTCCGGCTGCACGACATCCGTGAGGCGGCCGACTTCGTGCGCGTGCGGGCAGCGCTGGCCGGTGAGCTGCACGTGGACACGCAGCTGTCGTTGCAGGAGGAGCTGCGTCACGAGCGCTAGGCTGACCCGCACACGGGTGCCCCGGGCTGTCCAACGCACGGGGACGCCAACCGCCCAGATACAGAAAGCGAGATCCACCATGCCAGTCCTCGAGCGCTCCGAGCTGGAGGCGAGCCCCCTCGCCGACCTCCACGCGATCGCCGACCAGCTCGGCATCGACGGCTTCAAACGGCTCCGCAAGGCCGATCTGATCGACAAGATCCTCGCCGTCCAGGGCGGCGGGCCACCCCCGGCGGCCAGCGAAGGCGGCGACGGATCCGCGGCGGCGGGCGAGGCCGACACGGATGGCGAGCAGGCGCCCAAGCGCACACGCAAACGCCGCCTGATCCGCCCGCGCCGCGGCGCCAAGCGCGACGAGGAGGAGCACGAGCAGCCCGAGCAACAGGTGTCCGAGCCGGAGCCCGAGCCCGCGGCCGTCCGGGGTGGCAAGCGGTCGCCCCAGCCCGATGCCGGCGAACGGGAGCCGGTCGGGGGCGAACGGGAGCCCGCCCGCGAACGTCCCCGCCGCGGGCGCTCGGCGGGGGAGGAGCGGATCGCGGAGGGTGTCGTCGAGGTGCTCGCCAACGGCTCTGCGTTCCTGCGCGTCAACCCGCCCGAGCAGTCGCCGGACGACCTGTACATATCCTCGGCGCAGGTCCGCCGCTGCGAGCTCGTCGACGGCGACCGGGTGAGCGGCCCGGCGCGCCCGCCACGGCGCTCGGAGCGCTACGCCTCGCTGTCGCGGATCGACTCGATCAACGGCGCCCCAGCCGATGAGGTCGCGGCGGGCACGCGCTACGAGGACCTGCCGGCCGACTGGCCCGCCGAGCGCCTCGCGTTCGTAGCCGGCGACCCGACGCTCGAGGCGATCGAATGGCTGACCCCGCTCGGCCGCGGCTCGCGGGCCGTGATTGCCGGCGGCCGCTTCGCCGGCAAGAGCGAGATCCTGCGCCGCATCGCGGGCGCGCTGCAGGATCAGCCGCAGCTCACGCTGAGCGTCGTGCTCGTCGGCGTTCGCCCCGAGGAGGTCACGCAGTGGCAGGAGGGCCCGCTCGCGCCGGCGGTCGCGCTGAGCTTCGCCGCCTCACCCGACTCCCAGGCGCAGGCGCTCGAGCGCGCGCTCGAGACCGCGCGGCGCACAGCCGCCCGCGGGGGCGACGCCGTGGTCCTGCTGGACACGCTCGACGGCCTCCCGCCGCATGCCGC
>DATJBO010000224.1:0-16165 GCA_035515315.1 Solirubrobacteraceae bacterium | reverse complement strand
AGGCGCGTTCGAAGCGGTCGCGCTCGGGGGCTGCCATCCCCAGCTTGTCGAGCTCGAACATCACGCTCGACTTGTCGAGGATGCGCATCACGACGCCCTCGCCGTTGACGCTCGGGAGCGTCACCACGCGCAGGTCGATGTGTTTGCCGTCGATCGACAGCCCGACGCGGCCGTCCTGGGGCATGCGCCGCTCTGCGATGTCGAGGTCGGCCATGATCTTGATGCGCGAGACCACCCCGCCGGCCATCTTGCGGGGCACGGTGGTGATGTCCTGGAGCACCCCGTCGATGCGGAAGCGCACCCGGATCTCGCGGCCCTCCGGGGCCAGGTGGAGGTCCGAGGCCCCCCGCTCGACGGCCTGGGCGACGAGTTGGTTGACGAGCTTGACGACGGGCGCGTCCTCGGAACCTTCGTGCAGCGCGACGACCTCGGCCCCGTCGCCCTCGCCTTCGGCCTCCTCGTCGACGTGCCCCTCGACGACGTCCTCCAGCCGGTTCAGCTTCGAGATCAGCGCCGCGATGTCTTCCGGAGGGGCGACCGCGACGCGGACGTCGTACCCGGTCATGATCGCCATGTCGTCGATCGCGAGCACGTTCGAGGGGTCCGCCATCGCGACCAGCAGGGTGTGCTCGTCGTGGAACGCCACCGGCAGGGCGCTGTGGCGCCTGGCCACCGGCGTGGTGATCAGGTTGGCCGCCGTCATGTCGACGGGGAAGGCCGTGAGGTCGAGGTGTTCGAGGCCGTAGCGCTCGGCCAGCGCCCGGGCGAGACCGTCCTGGGTGAGTGCGCCGCTCTCGAGCAGCAGCCGCTCGGGGGGGGTGCCCGAGTTGCGCGCGACCTCGAGGGCTTCGTCGACGGCCGCCCGCGAGGCGAGGCCGAGCTCGACGATCACGTCCGTCAGGAAGCGCCGCGTCGCGTTCCCGCGCGACCCGCGCGAGGAGCCCTTCCCGGAGGCCGGCTCGCGCTCCTCCTCGTGGGCGCCGGCGTCCGGCTCGACCAGCTCCACCTCGGGCTCGTGGGTCTGCGGCTCAGCCACGAACGCCGTCCCGCTCGTGCTGCTCGGGCCGGCCGCTACTCGCCCCTCGCCGCCCGCTGCATGAGCTCCCTCGGGGCGCCTCGCCCGGTCCACAGCTCGAGGCTGAGGGCACCCTGCGCGACCAGGACGTCGAGCCCGTCCACCGTATGGGCGCCATGGGCCCTCGCAGCCGCGAGCAGCTGCGTTCCTCCCGGGCTGTAGGCAAGGTCCACGACATGGGGGTACCTACCGACCTGATCGAACTTCAGCTGGACTTGGTTGAGTACTGGGTGGACGGTGGCCGAGGGTTCGAGTGGGCGTCCAGACGGGGGGGGGCGGGCCGTGCCGTCGGCGGACAGCTCGGCGGCCGTGCAGTTGACGAGCAACTCCCCCGGTCGGGGCCGCTCGACCGCCGAGGCCCCGAGCTCCTCGGCCAGCGCGACTGCGCGCTCCCGGGTGCGGTTCCACACCCACACCTCGGCCGCGCCGGCCCGCACCAGGGCCCACACGACCGCTCTCGCGCTGCCTCCCGCGCCCAACACCTGGGCGCGCATGCCGCGGGGGGACACGCCGAGCGCCTCGAGGAATCCCGGCGCGTCCGTGTTCTCGGCCGCGATCTCACCCTCCGGGCCGAACGTGAGCGTGTTCGCGGCCCCGATCTCGCGGGCCCGGTCGCTGGCCGAGCTCGCGACCGCGAGGGCCGCCTGCTTGTGGGGGATCGTCACGTTGGCCCCGAGGAACCCCGCCGCGGGCAGTCCGCGGACGGTCTCGGCCAACAACTCGGGCGGCACCGGCAGGCGCTGGTAGCGCCACTCGCCGAGCCCGAGGTCGGCCAGCGCGGCGTTCTGCATCGCCGGGGAACGGCTGTGGGCGACGGGCCAGCCGAGGACGCCGAGGCGGACGCTCATCTGTGCCTGCACGCCGGTGGCCTGCCGCCGTTGGCGGCGACCGCGGCCCGGTAGGCGGCGGCGTCGGCTTCGAATTCGGCGGCCGTCACCGAGAACCTGTGCTCCCCGCAGCCGTCGGCGCCGGCCACGTAGTACATGTACGGCACGTGGTCCGGGTGGGCGGCCGCCAGCAGCGACGCCAGCCCCGGGTTGGAGATCGGCGTCGGCGGCAATCCTTTGTGGGTGCGGGTGTTGTAGGGCGAGGCGATCTGCAGGTCGGCCTGGGTGAGTTCGCCGCTCAGCGTGGGCTCTCCGCGGGCCAGCTCGAGGGCGTAGTAGATGCTCGCATCAACGCCGATCGGCATCCCCACGCGCAGGCGGTTGAGGATCACCGCGGCGATCTTCGCCCGGTCGCCCGGGATCCGCGCCTCGCGCTCGATCAGGGAGGCGAGGATCAGCAGCTGGTACGGCGTCAGGTGCAGGGCGCGGGCGCGTGGGTCCAGGCCGTGGCCGACTTTCTCCGAGAACGCCACCAGCTGCTCTTCGACCAGCCGGCTGGCGGGGTCGCCGGCATAGATTTCATAGGTCGCCGGGAACAGGAAGCCTTCGAGGTTCGGCGTGCCGCGCGGGGCTCCGAAGGCCGCCGGCGAGAGCAGCGGCGAGCTGCGGGAGGCGTCCAGATAGCTCCCTGTGAGGCCATCGCGGGCGGCGATCCGGGCGACCTGCAGGCGGGTGGACCCCTCGGGGATCACGACCTTCACGATCATCGGCGCCCTCGGCGCATGGCTGTGGGAGCTCGACCTGGCGAGCAGCGCCCCGCCCACGATCAGGGCCGCCGCCACGACCGCCAGCAGCACCAGGCGGGCCCTGCGCCGGCGGCGGGCTCCCGCCGGTCGATGCCGCCGCGGCGGTCGCTCGCGCGGCCCGCGCGCATGCGAGGGCCCGGGTCGTTCCACGCGGGACAAGGGGCTGACCTTAACGGCCGGCTGCCAGCCAGTCCTCCAGCAGGTGCGCGGCCGCACGGGAGTCCTCCGCGGCCCGGGAGCCGCCGCTGAGGCGCTGGGCGATCCTGGTGGTGAAGCGCTCGTCGTGGAGCTGGACGGGGATCTCCTCGCCCAGGCGCCCGGCGAGCCGCTCGGCGAAGGCCCGCGTCTCGCGGGTCTGGGCCGTGTCGGCTCCGTCGAGCCCGAGCGGCAGGCCGACCAGCACCAGCCGGGCTTCGCGCTCCCTCGCCAGCACCGTCAGCCTCGCCAGGCCGCGGCGGGTCCCGGGCTGGCTCACGGGCTCGATCGGCGTCACGATCGTCCCCGTCGGGTCGCTGATCGCGCAGCCGCACCGTGCGCTGCCGTAGTCGAGCGCGAGCACGCGCACCGGCTATCGCTCCTCGCGGCCCGCACGCCGCCCGCTCCGCCGTCGGCGGCTGGCGCTCATCCGCCTCCGAGAACCTCGGCGATCGCTCGACGGGCGCTCTCGAGGGCCTCGTCCAGGCGCTCGGGGTCGCGCCCGCCCGCCTGGGCGATGGTGTCGCGTCCGCCACCCCCGCCGCCCACCTCGGCGGCGGCGACCTTGACGAGCTGGCCCGCCTTCAGCCCCCGCTCGACGAGGCTGGGGGCAACGCTGGCGACCAGGTGCACGCGGCCCTCGCCGGGGGCGGCGAGCACGATCGCCCCGTCTCCGAGGCGGCCCTTGACGCGGTCGAGCACCTCCAGCAACGCCTTCTGGTCCGGCGCCTCGATGCTGGCCAGCAGGACGCTGGCTCCATCCACGTCCTCCGCCTGGCCGAGCAGCTCGTCGAGGTCCACGGCGGACGCCTCGGGGCCCTTGCGGGCGGCGCGCTCCAGAGCCTTGCGAGCCTGCAGCGCGGCGCGCAGCGCCTCCGGCGCGTCCTCCGGGCGCGTGCGCAGCTCGGAGGCCATCTCGGCGAGCAGGCCGTCGCGTGAGCGCAGCAGCTCGATCGCCGGCGGCCCGCTGAGCGCCTCGATGCGCCGCACGTTCGCCGAGCTCGAGGTCTCGCCGATGATGCGGAAGGCACCGATCTCGGCGGTGGCGCGGACGTGCGTCCCGCCGCACAGCTCGCGCGAGTACTCGCCCTCGCCGATCTGGACCATCCTCACGATGTCGCCGTACTTCTCCCCGAACAGGGCCATCGCCCCGAGGCGGCGGGCCTCCTCGAGGGTGGTGGTGATCGGCCGCACCGGGTCGTTGCGGTAGATCCACTCGTTGACGAGATCCTCCACGTCGCGCAGCTCCTCGTCCGAGAGGGCGGCGCCGTGGCTGAAGTCGAAGCGAAGCTTGTCGGGGCCGACGTACGAGCCCGCCTGGCGCACGTGGGTGCCGAGCACGCGCCGCAGCGCCGCCTGCAGCAGATGGGTCGCGGTGTGGTTGCATTCGGTCGCGCGCCTGGCGCGGGCATCCACACGGGCCAGCACCGGCTCGCCCGGATGCAGGGTGCCGCTCTCGACGACCACGCTCAGCGCCTGGTCCTCACCGAGCCGGAACACGTCCTCGACACGGGCGCGGCAGTCTCCGCTCTCGCATTCGATCGTCCCCACGTCGGCGACCTGGCCGCCGCCGGGGGCGTAGAAGGGGGACTCGGCGAGCTTGACCAGGTAGCGGCCCGCGCCGTCGCCGTCACCCGCATCCCCGGACACCGCGCCGTTGGCGGGGAGGCCCTGCAGCGCGGCCACGGTGGTGGGCTGCTCGGTCGTCTCGTAGCCGGTGAAGGTCGTCACGGAGCCGCCCCCGCTGGCGAACGCGCTCGCGGCCTCGCGGGCGGAGTCGCTCGCGCCCGCGCTTGCCCTCGTCCCGGCCCGGCCGCGCTCGCGCTGGGCCTCCATCAGCTCGTCGAAGTCGCCCTCGATCGAGAGCCCCTCGTCGGCCAGCAACTCGCGCGTCATCTCGTAGGGCAGCCCGTAGGTGTCGTGCAGGCGGAACACGACTTCGGCCGACAGGGCGCTGGCGCCGGCGGAGCGCACGCGCCCGACCTCCTCCCTGAGCGTCTGGGTGCCCTGGTCGAGCGTGCGCCCGAAGCTCTGCTCCTCGGCGGCGAGCCACATGTCGATCACGTCGGCCTGGTCGAGCAGTTCCGGGTAGGCGGCCCCCATCAGCTCCGCCACCCGCTGTCCGTAGCGGACCATGAAGCCAGGCGCCAGCTCCAGGACCCGCCCCTGGTGGATCGCGCGGCGCATCACCCGCCGCAGCACGTAGCCGCGGTCCTCGTTGGAGGGCACGACCCCGTCGGCGATCAGGAACGTGCACGCGCGGGCGTGGTCGGCGAGGATCCGCAGCGCGCGGTCGCTCGCGAACTCCGCCCCGTAGCTGGCCCCCGAGAGCTCCTCGCCGAGCTCGATCAGGGGCATGAACTGGTCGGTCTCGAACACCGAGGGCTTGTCCTGCAGGATCGCGGCCATCCGGTTCAGCCCGAGGCCGGTGTCGATGTTGTTCGCCGGCAGCGGGCGCAGCTCGCTACCGCGGCCGTTGGCCGCGGGCCGCTGGTCGTACTGCATGAACACGAGGTTCCAGTACTCCAGGAAGCGGTCGTTATCGCCGCCGGGGCGGTCGCTGTCGGGCCCGTACACGGGTCCGCGATCGAGGTACAGCTCCGAGCAGGGCCCGCACGGTCCCGTGGGGCCGGCCTGCCAGAAGTTCTCCGAACGGGGGCACTGGATGATCCGCTCGCGTGGCATGCCGACCTCCGCCCAGCATTCGATCGCCTCCTCGTCGGGGCCGAGGCCGAGCTCCTCGTCGCCTTCGAACACCGTCACCCAGATGTCCGTCTCGCGGAAGCCGAACACCTCGCGGGACAGCTCCCATGCGAACACGATCGCCTCGCGCTTGAAGTAGTCGCCGAACGAGAAGTTGCCGAGCATCTCGAAGAAGGTGAGGTGCCTGGCGGTGTTGCCGACGTTGTCGATGTCGACCGTGCGGAAGACCTTCTGGCAGTCGGTCAGGCGCGGTGCGGGGGGCGTTTCCTGGCCGAGGAAGTAGGGCTTCAGCGGGTGCATCCCGGCGACCGTCAACAGCGCCGACGGGTCGTGGGCGGAGGGGACCAGCGAGGCAGAGGGGATGCGCAGGTGAGCGCGCTCCTCGAAGAAGCCCAGGTACTGCTCGCGGATCTGATCCGAGGTCATCACCCTGGGGATCTTAGGTGTGGCCTGCGCTCAGCGGGGAGCGGCGACCGTGGCGTGACCGACGACCTGCTCCCCGTCGTACAGGCACGCGATCTGCCCCGGCGCGGTCCGCTCGATCGAGCGCTCGAACCTGACGAGGCCGTCGCGGTGATCGCCCGGTGAGGGGCTGCCCTCCAGGCGGCACGGGTGGAGCCTGCCGTGGGCGCGCACGCGCACCCCGTCGACCCGTTCGCCCTCGCGCAGCAGCGTCAGCTCGCGCAGCGGCAGTTCGTCGGTGAGCAGCGCCGGGCGCGGTCCCACCGTGACGGTGTTGGTGGCGGGATCGGTGTGGAGCACGTACAGGGGCTCGGGGCCGGACACGCCGAGGCCGTGGCGCTGCCCGACGGTGAGCAGGTGCCGGCCCGGGTGCTCGCCGAGCTCGACGCCGTGGGGGTCCCGGATCGGCCCGGGCCTCCGGCCGAGCCCGCCGTGACGCAGCAGGAACCGCTCCTGGCCGGTGCCGGCGAGGAAGCAGAGGTCCTGGGAGTCGCGGCGGCGCGCCACCGCCAGGCCGGCCCGCTCGGCCAGCTCACGGACCTCGCCCTTCTGCATCGCTCCGAGGGGGAAGCGCATCCTCGCCAGCGAGTCCGCCGACAGCGCGCTCAGCACGTAGCTCTGGTCCTTGCGCTCGTCGCAGGCGACCTGCAGCAGCCCCTCCTCGCTGACGCGGGCGTAGTGGCCGGTCGCCAGCAACCGCGCGCCCAGGCGCTGTGCCAGCTCGAGCATCGCGTCGAGCCGCACGTACCCGTTGCACGCCACACAGGGATTCGGGGTCAGCCCGTCCCGGTGGGCCTGCAGCCACCCGTCCACGACGCCCGCACGGAACTCCTCGCGGAGGTCGATCGAGAAGTGCGGGATCCCCAGCTCGTGGGCCAGCGCCCGGGCTCCCCTGACGGCCTGCGTCGAGCAGCAGCTGAGCTCGCCGTCGCCCTCCGGGTCCGACCAGAGCTCGAGCGTGACGGCGACCGCCTCGCTGTCCTCGGAGCGGACCAGCAGGGCCGCCACGGCGCTGTCCACGCCGCCGCTCATGGCCACCAGCGTGCGTCCCGGCCGGGGCGCCGACGGGGGACAGGCGCGGGCTGCGGCTCCGAGCGCCCGGTGCATCGCGTCGGCGGCCAGCTCGGCCGCGTGCAGCTTGGCGGCGGACAGGCCGCCGAGCTCCTGCGCGATCGCGTCGGCCCCGAGCAGCGCCGCCCCCAGCAGCGTCGTGCCCCGCAGCAGGGCCACCGCCGCGCTTCCCGCCGCGATTGCCGCGCCGCAGCCGCTGGCGTCGAACCCGGCATCGCCGATCACCGCCTCGCCGCCCCGCTGCTCGAGCGCGACCGAGACCCGGACGAGGTCTCCGCATGCTGCTCCCCCGGCCGCCCCGGTGAAGGCGCCCGCCGGCGTGTGACCGCGTCCCAGCGGGCGTTCGAGGTGTGTGCTGAGCTGCTCGTCGCCCGGATGCACCCGAGCGAGTTTAGGGACCTAGCCCGCGCGGACTTCCCGGGTCGCCTGTTCGATCGAGAAGGCGTCCTGCAGGCCGGTCAGCGAGCTCGTGTGGTGGGGCCCGACGATCAGGATCGTGGGCGTCCCGTACACCGGCAGCTGGCGCGTGATCGCCCCGAAGGAGGCGACTTCCTTGGCACCGGCTTCGAACAGGGCGACGGACCGGCCGCGCTTGCCGGCGACTGACCGGACTTCGCCGCGCACCGCCCGGTCGTTGGCCGCGGCGGGGTTCCAGAACAGCACCATCGCGACCTTCCCCCGGTCGACCGCCGCTTCGACTTCTTTCTGGCGCGCGGGCGCGCCGGCCTTCGCGGTCGGCCCGGGCTTGGCGCTCGTCTTCGGGTGGGTGGCGTGCGCCGGCGCGGTGGCGTGCCGGGTGCCCGCCTGCGCCTGCGTGCCGGCCCCGGCGTGCGCCGCGTGCTTCGCGTGGGTTGCAGCGGGCGCCTTCGGCGCGCTCGTCGCGGGCGTGGTCGAGGTGCCCGCGCCGTGCGTCGCGGTGGAGCCGGCGGCGGTGGAGCCCGCGACGGTGGAACCGGCGGTCGAGCCACCCGTGGTCTTGGACGACCCGGTTTCGCTCGACGGGCTCACGGCCGTGGCCTTGGACGATTTTTCTTCGAGGTGACGGTTGTAGGCTTCGGAGGTGCCTACGGCGCCGTGGGCTTTGGCGATGTCCTTCGAGAGGCCTTCCACGCCCGGGGCGGAGCCGTGGTAGACGGGGCTCGAGGAGGAGCCGGCGGAACCGCCGCCCTGCTGGGAGCTCGACTGCGAGGGGGCGCTCGGCGCCGGGGCGGAGCCCGACGAGCCGCCGCTGGAGCTGGAGTGATGCCCGACGGCAACGAACCAGGCTGCCGCGGCGAGCACGAGCACCACCAGTGCGATCTGGTACGGGCGTGAGAGCTGCTGCATCGCGAACCTTTTCGGCAGTTCGCGGACGAAAGTTGAACGGTGACTGCGGCCTTGGACGAGGCCGCCCGCCTCGAGGCGCGCCTACAGGGCGTGCTGGCCGCGCAGAACCGCGTGCACGACGGCGTCGATCGCCACCGGCTCCTGGACCTTCTGCTGCATGTCCCTGAGGACCGTCTGGGAATCGCCCACGATCGCCACGTAGCGCGCGCCGATCGCGTCGGCGTGGGACAGCTGCCCTTTCAGCGACCTGCCCGCGAGGTCCATCTGGGCCGACAGCCCCGCTCCCCGGGCCTGGGCGAGCAGCCCGAAGGCGCTAGCCCGAGCCGCGGGGGAGCGATCCTCCAGCGCGATGAACAGCTCCACGGGAGCGGGCGCCGCGGACGGCACCTCTCCGGCGAGCAGGATCCGCTCGACGCCTGCGGCCCAGCCGATGCCCGGCGTGGGCTGCCCGCCGAGCTCCTCCACGAGACCGTCGTAGCGGCCCCCTCCCCCCACGCCGCTCTGGGCTCCGAGGGCGTCGGAGGTGAACTCGAACACGGTCCGGGTGTAGTAGTCCAGGCCGCGCACCAGCGTCGGATCGACCTCGTAGGAGACGCCGGCCACATCCAGCAGCGCCCGTACCTCAGCGAAGTGGGCCGCATCGTCGTCGTCGAGGTGGTCCAGCAGCCGCGGGGCACCCTCCATCACGGCCCTGGTCCCGGGATGTTCGGAGTCGAACGCCCGCAGCGGGTTCAGGTCGATGCGGGCCCGGACCTCCTCGGCGAGCGCCGCCTCGTTGGCGCGCAGGTACGCGGTCAGGCTCTCGTGATAGGCCCCGCGAGCCGCCGCGCTGCCGAGGCTCGAGAGCCTCAGCCGCACCTGGCGGACCCCGGCATCGCTGAGCAGCGTGCTGGCGAGGGCGATCGACTCGGCGTCGAGCGCGGGATCCTCCGAGCCGCCGAGCGCCTCCGCGCCGACCTGCCAGAACTCCCTGTGCCGTCCGGCCTGGGCGCGCTCGTGGCGGAAGAAGCTCGACAGGTACCACAGCTTCACCGGCTGGCGGCGCTTGTGCATGCCGTGTTCGACGTAGGCGCGGCAGATCGGCGCGGTGCCCTCCGGGCGCAGGGTCAGCTCGCGGCCGCCCGCGTCCTGGAAGCTGAACATCTCCTTGCGGACGATGTCGGTGGAGACACCCACCCCTCGGGCGAACAGCTCGGTGGACTCGAACGCCGGGGTCTCGATGCGTTCGTATCCGGCGGGCTCGAGGATCGCCCGGGCGCGGGACTCGAGCGCGGTCCGTGCCGTCGCCTGCTCCCCCAGCACGTCGTAGGTGCCCCGCGGGGCTTTGATCTTGGGGGCGCTCAACGCGCGGGGGCGCGCGGGCCCGCCGCCGGTGCAGCCGCCGGGACGCGTTCCCGCAGCTCCGCGAGGAAGGGGTTGGTGTCGCGCTCCCGCTGCAGGGTGGTGACGCCCATGTGGCCGGGATACACCACGGTCTCCCCCGGGAACCGTCCGAGCAGGGCTCCGATCGAGCGCTCCAGCGTGGGCCAGTCGCCGCCGGGGAGGTCCACCCTGCCGACCGACCCCTGGAACAGCACGTCGCCGGACAGCAGGGCGCCGGGGATCGCGTATGTGAGGTGGCCCGGGGAGTGGCCCGGCGTGAACAGCACCTCGATGTCGAGCCCCGCCAGCGAGAGGCGCTCCCCGCCGGTCAGCGTGTGGTCTGCCTCGTAGCTCTCGAAGGGCCCGAACCCGGGGGGCACCCAGCGCATCACTTCGGCGAGCACGGGACGCTCGATCTGGGGGCAGTACACCGGCGCACCGGTGGCGCGCGCGACGGAGGCGACCGCCCCGATGTGGTCGAAGTGACAGTGGGTGATCAGGATCGCCTCGATCTCCACCCCGAGGGCCTCGACGGCGTCCAGCAGCCGCTGGGGCTCGTCGCCCGGATCGACCATCACCGCCGAGCGGGACCCGCTGTCGGCGCGGACGATGTAGGAGTTCTCCTGGACCGGCCCGACCGTGAAGGAGCGGATGTCCGGCACGCTCACGAGCCCGCGCCCCGGCGGACGTCGGAGGCGGCGCTCTTGCGCCGCATGCGGCGCTCGTACACCCACTTGTCCGTGTAGTAGCTGATCGGGATGTACATCACGAGCACGATCGGGAACAGCGTGAAGGCGGCGCGCTCGGCCTGGTGGAGCAGGACGATCACGATCACCAGCATGAAGATCGCCGCGACCATCGCCCTCACGAAGGCCCCCCGCCAGGTGGGCGGACGGTCGCGGCGATCGAGGGGCTGCTCGCGCGACTTGGGGGACGGCGCGGCGCCGCTCTTCTCCGCCGTGGTGGGCTTGCGGCCGGTGCGCCCGCGCGACTCGACGAAACCGGCGGCGTTGCCGCGGTGCTTGGTCTGGCGCTTTCGTCGTGTCTGTGCCATCGCTGGCTAGGAGCGTAGTGCGTTCTCGAGCAGGTGGCGTCGGGGATCGAAGCCCGGCAGCGGAACGTCCTCGGGGAATCCCTCCATCGCAGCCCGGGGAGCGAGCCCGACGAGCTCGGCCGAGGACACGGGCGCCTGGCGACGCACGGCGGCTACGACCTCGGCGAGGGGGACCTCCAGCGGGCGCTCGACGTTGACCGAGACCTGCACCCTCCGGTCCTCGAGCAGCACCCCGATCGCGCGGACGCCCGGCATCCCCTGCTCGCCCCCCTCGCGGATCGAGGCCGCGACCGAGCGGGCGAGGTCGATGTCGGCGTCCGGCGCGAGCAGCAGGTTGAAGGCGACCAGCGGCTCCCTCGCCGCCACCAGCACGGCCCCGGCCGTCGGGTGCAGCGTGGGCGGTCCGAAGTCGGGCACGAGCCGCCCGTCGGGTCCGCTCATGCGGCGGGCCAGGCCGGCGACCCCTCCCCGGCGCAGCTCGGCCCGTGTGCGCTGGGCCCGGCCGTCCGACGCCGTGAGCTCGCCGTAGAGGAACACCGGCACGGCCAGCTCCTCTGCGATCCGGTCGGCCAGCACCAACGCCTCCGCGCAGGCCTCACCGCGCAGCGCCGCTTGCGGATACACGACCGGGGCGACATCGAGGGCACCCACGTGCGGGTGCTGGCCGGCCTGCGGATGGCCCTCCCCCGCCGGACCCATGACGTCGATCTCCTCGACGGCCACCGCGGCCGCCCGCATCACGGCGTCGGCCAGCCGGCGAGGTGCAGCCGCGAGCGTGAACACCGAGCGGTTGTGGTCGGCGTCGCTGTGGGCGTCGAGCAGCCGCGCCGGCCGGGCCGCGAACTCGTCGTCCCGCCGGCCGTCGGCGCCCGCGCCCACGAGCGCCCGCTCGAGCGCTTCGATCACCGCGGGATCGCGGCCCTCGGAGAAGTTGGGAACGCCCAGCAGCGGAAGCTCGGCCATCGCTGCAGCGAGGCTATCCCGACCGGCGGAGGGCGACCGGCGCCATCGGGCACGGCACCTAAGGCTGGCGCTCGTGAGCCACGGGCTCGCCTTCAAGGCGGCGGGCGACGAGAGTGCCTTCGTGCTGGCGCGCCACGAGTGCGGTTTCGAGCCTGCCGAGACGGGCCGTGATGTCCCGCACCTCGCGCAGGATCTCGTCCTCGGCCATCTCGACCTCTTCCACGCCGGTGGCGAGGAACCGCTGGGCGACGGCGCCGATGACGAGCGTGGCTGTGCCGATCCCCACGAGCATCACCACCAGGGCGATGATCTTCCCCTCGGTGCTGTGGGGCACGATGTCGCCGTACCCGACGGTGGTCATGGTGGTGACGGCCCAGTAGAGGCCGTTCCCGAAGGAGATGTTTTCCTCGGCTGCGAAGCCCGCCGCGCCGGCAATCGCGACCAGGGCTGCCAGGCCGGCGGCGGCCTTGACGCCCTCCTGTGAGAACACGACGCGCAGGAGCGGGGTCAGCCGCAACAGCCGGGCCACCCGAACCAGCCGCAGCAGCCGGATGCTCTGGACGCCACCCGTGAGGAACGGCGGGGTCAGGAACACGATCGCGGGGTCGATCGGGTTCGTGAGCAGGTAGCGGGTCCGGTTCGGGACGACCGCGACCATCGCGGCGAGCTCGGCCAGGAACGCGAGCCAGATCAGCCAGTCGAGCGTGTCCCCCAGCGCGTTCCACGGTTCCGCCACGCTGGAGAACTGCAGGATCGTGGTGGGGATGCTCAGCATGGCCGCCACCAGCAGCGGCTTCTCGAAGCGTGCCCGGACCGCTTCCGCGCGCGCGTTGAGGGTCAGCGCCTCCACGCCGAGTAGTTCAACGCTGCCGCGGATGGCCCTGCCGGCCCCACCGAAACACTCCGGGAGCGTGTTCCTGGAGGTCCGGGGGCCGCTACACGGCGACGGCCCCGGCGTGTCGCCGGGGCCGTCAACTCTCGCTATCGGCTCCTGGTTGAGCTGCGGCGGTCCTCTACAGGATTTCGACGAGCACGAGGTCGAATGGATCGCCGGTGGGCGCTTTGTCGTTGATCGCCACCGATGTCCCCGCGGTTTTGGTGAGCCCTTCCGTCGACTGCACCCAGTAGGTGTCTCCAACCGCGTCGAACGCTTCGTGCCAGACGGTCTGAGCGAGTCCCGGCGTGCGTTTGATCGACGCCAGCCAGTCATCTCCCGACGCCCACACCCACGAGTTCGCGTGGGCGGTTTTGATGGTCCCCGTCGGCGCGGCTTTTTTGTTGCTGAACGTCTGGACCGTCCCGATGCCGGGCGCGTTCTTGAAGGCCGCGACGGTCAGAGCCACATCGTAGCCCTGGCGAGCCGGGGATCCGGGCGAGACCACGTTGGCCTTCGCCGTTATCTGGGCTTCGTTGAGTTGTCCGGTGGCACGCGCGGTCCACACCTCGACGACTCCGAGGGCGGCGTTCGTGCGCCCGGCGAGCGTCCACGTCAGCCCACCGCCGGAGACCACGGTCGTCTGGGGCGTTCCGCCCGGGTACGGCCCGTCGGCCCCGACGAACGCCACGATCAGATCACCCGATTCTTTGGTGGTGAGCTTCGTGACGGTGCTCTTCTGGTGCTGGGAGCTCGCGATGGCGTCCAGCGATGGCCCTTGTTCCTGGGTCGTTTCTTCTTCCCAGGTCTTTTCAGCTGTGCCGCTCACGAGCCCGACCGAGCCCGTGATCGTGTCTTTGCCGGCGTGCGTGCCCGTGTAGCAGAAGGTCGCCTTTCCTTCTTCGTTGGCGACACCGATTCTTCAGCCGTGTTGGCACCCGTGACCTTGAAGTCCACGCGGACGCCGCCGAGTGGTTTGTTCGATTCGTCGGTTACGGTGGCCGTCACGCAGTGTTTCGTGTTCACTTTCGCCGTTTCCGTGGGCGGTTCCAGTGTCACGTGGGCCACGGTTGCCACTGGGGCGAGCGACATGTCCCCGAAGTAGCCGTATCCGTTGTATGAGGAGAAGCCGTAGCTGTCGACCCCGAACGGCTGCCCGTTTCCGGTGATCACGTGACTGCCGGGTTCGACGGTGACCTGAGCACCGTAGAACCCGCTCGAGCCGATCGCCGAGTATTCGGCGGACGGCACTGCCGTACCGTCGATCTTGACCAGCCCCACGGCCGATTTCGGTACGACCAGGTTCACGTAGTTACCGAAGATCGTGCTGGAGTTCACCGGCGTGGTGACGGTGTACTCGGTCTCGAACTGCTGGTACGGCGAAACCAGGATCATGAACGGGTCACCCGTTGTGCCGTCGTAGCTCGAGCTGTTCGAGTACTGGGCGAGTGCGACCGGCTTGTCGGATGACCATTCGGCCGTCCCTTCGACCTCCTGCGCGTAGCGCTGTCCTGCCGCCAACGTCGCAACCAGCGACCCGTTGAGCTTCACGTGGGTTTCGTTCTGGTCGGCCACGACCTGGAAGTCGTCACCATACGAGCGGGTCTTCAGGGGCACGGTCAGGAACGAGGTCCCCCAGGTGCTTTCAGGGGTGTCCTGTTCGACGATGTAGTCACAGGCGACATATTCGTTGGTGGGTACGTTCGCGCAGTGCTCTCCCCCGAAGACGGCGACGGTGGCGGTGGCGGTGATTTTTGTTCCCGTCAGATCTTCGGGATTGAGGGCGGCGGTCAGCTGATACTCCTGGCCCTTGTCGAGGGTGAGCGTGTACGGCGTTCCGGCCGGCTCTGCCAAGGCTCCTTCGACGGAGGGTGTGATCGTGACTTTGGTGCCGTTCTGCGTTGCCACCACCGAGAACTGCGAGTTGCCCCCAAGGCCATAGCCGAAGGCCAGCACCGTGTAGCTCGTGCCGTCCACCGCGGTGGGAACAGCAGTGTATGCGTCGGTGGTGAATGGAATGTCGCTGAGCCCGTAGACCACGACGGGGGCGCCGGCGGTCACACCGATCCCCTTTTCTTCGATTCCATCACTCGTTTCCATCTCTGCCGATTCCGGCAGGTTCACCGCCGTGACTGTGCCGGGTGTGACAGAGAAGCCTTCGCTGAAGGACAGACCGGGAATCGAAACGGTTCCCGTCGTCGCCGTGCTCCCGGTGATGTACAACGTCAACTGCGGCGGCCCCTAGTTGCTCGGAAAACCCATCCAGAATTCCTTGCCCGCGTTGCTCGGCGCTTCCGCCGCGGCCAGCCCGGGAACGGCCAGAAGGACCAGCAGCGTCGCCAGCGAGGCCAGCGCGGCCCTTCTAAGGGACGCCGCCCGCCCGAAGAGACCGTCGGTGAGATGCACGTTCATCCTTGCCCCCTTTTCGAGATGTCCGGCGCCGTCGAGACCAAGATCACCGGACGGGGTTTCCGTGCCGCGGGTGACCGGATGGCAGCGCGCTGAGGCCGGATCGGCCTCCACGATGCTCGAGTATCTCCGAACGACGTTCGCCGCGTCCATCGTCCGATCGACCCGACTTTCGCAGGAACACCATCCGCCGGTCGTTCTGCCTTGCGCGCGCAAAGGCGGCGTTTCTCCGCGCGTTGGTTCAGTCGAACGACGACTGGCGTGCCATGAGACAAGAGCCCCTGGATAGCGAGCCGGTCGCGGTGCACCGGGTGGTGGTGGTGGACAACCAGCCGCTGTATCGCGCGGCGCTTGCCGAGGCCATTCGACCCGAGGCGGACCTCGAGATCGTGGGCACGCTGGGGATCGGCGAGGACACGAGCGAGCGGCTGCTGGAGCTCCAGCCCGAGCTCGGGCTGATCGGCGTGAACCTTCCGGCGTGCGAGGGCCTCGGCTTGGTCGAAGCGATCGCGGAGCGCCCCGGGCGGCCGCGGATCCTCGTCCTCTCGAGCGAACACGAGCCGACCGCCTGGCGGGCGCTCGCCGCGGGAGCCGACGGCTTCCTCACGAAGGACGCCGACGCGGATGCGATCCGGCGAGCCGCGCGTGCCGTTCTGGCCGGAGAGACAGTGTTCTCCCTGGAGCTGCTTCGGATGGCAGCGCGCCGGATCCAACATGACGGGGGCCGCAACGCGACCCCGCTGACGCAGCGGCAGCGCGACATCCTGCGACTCACGTCCGAAGGGCTGTCCGCCGACGAGGTGGGCCGGACGCTCTCGCTGAGCACCAGCACCGTCAAGACGCATCTCGGACATGCCTACGAGAAGCTCGGGGTGTCGAGCGCCCCGGCTGCGGTGTGCGAGGCGATGCGCCGCGGCATCCTTTCGTAGCGGGATGACCATCCTCCTCGGCGCGGCCTACAATCGCACCCCCGGGTCGATCCAGCCCGGGCCCCCTTGCCGGAGTAGCTCAGTCGGTTAGAGCAGCGGAATCATAATC
>DATJBO010000223.1:0-4111 GCA_035515315.1 Solirubrobacteraceae bacterium | reverse complement strand
TCTTCGGGCCTCCCCCTTCTTTTGCAGTACGGCGCACGGGAGCAGGTGGCCGCCCGGCGCCGTCGGCCCGCGGCCGCTGCCCGACGCCGGCTTCAGGCGAGCCGGGCGGAGGCCACCTCCCCGCGGGCCAGCTGCTCGCTTCGCCAGTCCAGGTAGCCGGGGCCCGTGTTGAGCAGGTAATCGGGCATCACGGGCGTGGCGGCGCGCAGCGCTGCGCCGAGGGCGTGCAGCTCGAGGTCCCGGCGGCGGCCCCACGGGATGCCGAAGCGCTCGCGTAGGATCTCGGGCAGGAGCCCCGCGGTCGCCAGCGCGACGAGGTGACCGAGCTGTCGCGAGCTGATCGACCACAGCGGTCGGTATACGCGCGAGAGCTCCGGGGGCATCGGGTGGGCGAGCGCTTCGAGAACTTCCTCGACCGCCACCGTGCGCACCAGCGTCTCCTCGACGGTGTGCTGGTAGTACACGCGGAACTCCCTCCACGTGGGGGGAAGGTCACGCGGGCGGATCCCCAGCAGGCGCCCCAGCGTGCGCCACTCGCCCCACAGCTGCTCGCGGTCCGCTTCGGCGAGATGGAAGCCGAAGCACTCGTGGGCCTGCACGATCCCGGCCGCCAGGGTGGCATGGACCCACGCGTAGGCCTCCGGCTCGAGCGCGTTGTAGGGGATGCCGTCCGGCCTGACCCCGCGGATCTGCTTGTGGAACTCGCGGATACGCCGCCCCATCTCCCCGGCCCGGCCCGGCCCGGCGTAGACCATCGTGCAGGAGTAGTCGAGCGTACGCAGCAGCCGCCCCCAGGGGTCGGTGCGGAACCGCGAGTGCTCGCTGACGCCGGCTCCGACGGTGGGGTGGGAGACCTGCAGCAGCAGCGCGTAACCGGCCGCGAGCAGGACGCGCACGTCCCCCGCGCGGCGCCAGGTGATCGTGGTGCTGCCGGGCACGAGCGAGACCCACTCGGTCGACGGGGGCATCAGCTGGTCGGCCATGTGAGTGAACATTAGGCGCACCGGCGCGGACGGCTAGCATCTCGGGCCGTGGGCGGAGACGATCAGCCGGGGGTGCGCTGCGGAGAGCGCTTCAACAGCTACGAAGAGCTGTTCTCGGGAGCCCTGCGCGCCAGCACCGGGCTCGCCGACCTGGGCGTGGGCGCCGGCGACCGGGTGGCGCTGCTGTTGCGCAACTCGGTCGAGTTCCTGCAGGCCTCGGTGGCGACGGTGCCGCTCGGCGCGAGCGCCGTGCCGATCAACTGGCATTGGCGGGGCGACGAGGTGTCCCACGTGCTGGCGGACAGTCGCGCGAAGGTGCTGATCGTCCACGACGACCTGTGGCCCCTCCTCGCCGACGCCGTGCCGGCGGACGTAGCGGTGGTGCTCGTACGCGGCGGGGCCGGGGATCCGGACCGTCCGGCCGCCTCGCCCGCCGACGGCCATCGGGTCGAGAGCTGGCCGGCGTGGCTCGCCGCCCACGAGCCCTGGTCGCAGGCACCCGAGAGCGGGCCGATGAGCATCATCTACACCTCCGGGACGACCGGGCGGCCGAAGGGCGTCGTGCGCAGCCCCGCCAGCGAGGAGCAACGGGCGAACGCCTCGGAGCTGGTCGCGGAGCTCTTCCAGCTCCACGAGGGCGAGCGCACGCTGATCCCGGCACCGATGTACCACACGGCGCCGAACGTGTATGCGCTCGCCAGCGCGGTGAAAGGGCTCGACATGACGATCATGACCGGGTTCGACCCCGAGGAGTTCCTGCGCCTGGTCGAGACACACCGCGTGAGCGTGGTGCAGATGGTGCCGACGATGTTCGTGCGACTGCTGGCGCTCCCGCAGGCGGTGCGCGAACGCTACGACGTGTCCTCGCTGCGGTGGGTCGTGCACGCTGCCGCCCCCTGTCCTGCAGACGTCAAGCGGGCGATGATCGAGTGGATGGGGCCGATCGTGGTCGAGTACTACGGCGGGACCGAGACGGGTCCGGTCACGTTCTGCACCAGCGAGGAGTGGCTGGAGCATCCCGGCAGCGTGGGGCAGGCGCTCCCGGGCGCGGTCGTGAAGGTGTTCGGCGGGGAGGGCGAGGAGCTCCCGCCGGGCAGTTCGGGGGAGGTGTACATGTGGCACACCGCGTGGCCCGACTTCACCTACGAAGGCGACGAGGAGAAGCGCCGGTCGGTCGAGCGGGACGGCCTGATCAGCTGCGGGGACATCGGCTACATGGACGAGGACGGCTACCTGTACCTCAACGACCGCGCCAGCGACATGGTGATCAGCGGCGGCGTGAACATCTACCCGGCTGAGATCGAGGCGTGCCTGCTGTCGCTGCAGGGAGTGCGCGACTGCGCGGTGTTCGGCGTGCCCGACGACGAGTTCGGGGAGGCGCTGGCGGCACACGTCGAACCCCACGAGGGGGCCGAGCTGAGCGAGGACGACGTGCGCACCCACGTGCGTGAGCGCCTGGCCTCCTACAAGACGCCCCGCGTCATCGAGTTCAGCAGCTCATTGCCGCGTGAGGACTCCGGCAAGATCTTCAAGCGCCGGCTGCGCGACCCCTACTGGCAGGGGCGCGAGCGGGCGATCTGATCCGCCGCGTGGCGATGGCGTATCGTTGGCCGCAGAGCCGATCCGGGAGGCGTCACATGACCCAGACCATCAACCGCCAGTGCACGCTGTGCGAGGCGCACTGCGGAATCCGAGTGGAGGTAGACGGGGAGCGGGTGGTGCGCATCAGCGGCGACCCGGACGACGTCCTCTCACGGGGCTACATCTGCCCGAAGGCGGCCGCGCTGGCCGACCTGCAGAGCGATCCCGACCGGCTGCGCCGGCCCGTGAAGAAGGTGGCCGGGCGCTTCGTGGAGATCGGCTGGGAGGAGGCGCTGTCGCTCGCCGCCAGCGGCCTGCTGGGCGTGCGCGAGCGCCACGGGGCCGACGCGGTGGCGAACTACCTCGGCAACCCAGGCGCGCACTCCTCGGGCATCTTCATGGGGGTGCTCGTGCGCAAGCTGCTGGGGTCCCGCAACAACTACTCGGCGACCTCGGTCGACCAGCTGCCCCAGTACATGAGCTCCCAGGAGATGTTCGGCCACTACGCGGTGCTGCCGATCCCCGACGTCGAACGCACGCGTCACATGCTCGTGATCGGCGCCAACCCGGCCGTCTCCAACGGCTCGATCATGACCGCTCCGGCGATGCGCGAGAAGATCAAGACGATCCGCGCCCGGGGCGGGAAGGTGGTCGTCGTCGACCCCCGCCGGACGGAGACCGCGAGGCACGCCTCCGAGCACGTGGCGGTTAGGCCCGGGGGCGACCCCTACCTGCTGCTCGGGATGCTCGAGGTGATCCTCCGTGAGGGGCACGTGCGCCTCGGCCAGCTCGCCGAGCGCTGTGACGGCCTGGACGACCTGCGCGCCCTCGCCGAGCAGTGGCCGCCCGAGCGGGTCGCCCCGCATGCCGGCGTCGAGGCTGGCGAGATCGAGCGGCTGGCCCGCGACTTCGCGCAGGCCCCCAGCGCGGTGGCGTACGGGCGGGTGGGCGTCTGCCAACAGCAGACCGGCTCGCTCACCCACTGGCTGATCAACGCCCTGAACCTCGTCACGGGCAACATGGACACGGCGGGCGGCGCGATGTTCCCGCGGCCGCCCGTGGACCTCGTGACGTTGTCGGAGCGGCTGATCGGCCGGGCTGGCTGGGGCCGCTATCACCAGCGCGTGAGCGGCCTCCCCGAGTTCGCGGGCGAGCTGCCCGTGGCGGGGCTCGCCGACGAGATCCTGACGCCGGGCGCGGGCCAGGTGCGGGGGATGTTCATCTACGCCGGCAACCCAGTCCTCTCGACGCCCGCAGGCGCGCGGCTCGACGAGGCGATGGAGCAGCTCGAGTGGTGCGTGGCGGTGGACATGTACGTGACCGAGACCACCAGGCACGCCGACGTGATCCTCCCGCCCGTGGCGCAGCTCGAGCGCTCGGACGTGGATCTCGTGTTCCCGTCCTTCTCGGTCCGCAACCAGATCCGCTACAACCCGGCGGCGCTGCCCAAGCCGGCGGGCGGCAAGGACGACTGGGAGATCCTGCGGGAGCTGGCAGCCCGCCTCGGCAGCGGTCGCGTTGGCGCGATCACCAACCCGGTCCTGCGC
>DATJBO010000222.1:0-12257 GCA_035515315.1 Solirubrobacteraceae bacterium | reverse complement strand
CAACACCGTGCTCAACGTCGCGCTGCCAACGCTCGTGCGCGAGCTCCACGCCAGCGACAGCGAGCTGCAGTGGATCGTCGATGCCTACGTGCTCGTGTTCGGCGGGCTGATGCTCGTCGCCGGCAGCCTCGCCGACCGCGTCGGGCGCAAGCGCACGTTCCTCGCCGGGCTCACATGCTTCGCCCTCGGCTCGACGTGGGCCGCGTTCTCCGGGAGCGTCGGAGAGCTGGTCGCGGCGCGCGCGAGCATGGGCATCGGTGCGGCGCTGATCATGCCCTCGACGCTGTCGATCATCACGAACACGTTCGCCGACCGCTCCGAACGTCAGCGTGCGCTCGGGCTCTGGTCGGCCACGAGCGCGGCGGGCGTGGCGCTCGGACCGATCGTCGGAGGTCTGTTGCTCGCGCATTTCCGTTGGGGGTCCGTGTTCCTGATCAACGTGCCCGTCGCGCTGCTCGCCCTCGCCCTCGCGGTGCGCCTGGTCCCCGACTCCCGCGACCCGCACGCGGGCCACCCCGACGTGGTCGGCTCGCTGCTCTCGATCCTCGGTCTCGGCCTGTTGCTGTGGGGCATCATCGAAGCGCCCAGGCACGGCTGGTCCGCGGAGGTCACGCTCGGCGCGTGCGTCGCCGGACTCGCCGTGATCGCCTGCTTCGTCGCGTGGGAGCGCGCCAGCTCACACCCGATGCTGAACCTCCACTACTTCTCCTCGCACCGCTTCTCGGCCGCCGTGGTCTCCAACGGGCTCGTCATGTTCGGGCTCTACGGTGCGCTGTTCGTCCTCACGCAGTTCATGCAGTTCCAGCTCGGGTACACGCCGCTGCAGGCCGGCGTGAGGGTCCTCCCGGCCGCGGCGGGGATCGCGCTGGTCGCACCCTTCTCGAGCGTGCTGGTGCGCAGGTTCGGCACGAAGCTGACCGTGGCGGGAGGACTGCTGCTCGTGTCCGCAGGCCTGTGGCAGATCTCCGGCGCCACGGTGGCGAGCACGTATGCCGACACGGTCGCCGGGATGGTCATGCTCGGGGTGGGGTCCGGCCTGGTGTTCCCCGCCGGCGTGGGCGCCGTGATGGGCTCGCTGCCGCGCGAGCACACCGGTGTCGGCTCGGGCACCAACGGCGCGTTCGTGCAGGTCGGCGGCGCGCTCGGCGTGGCGCTAGTCGGGAGCCTGCTCGCAACCCGCTACGAACACCTGTTGAGCCATCGCCTGGCGCCGTATCACGTGCCCCACGCGATCGAACAGACGCTCCTGCGCTCGCTCGGTGCCGCGCTCAACGTGGCCACGCATGTGGGCGGCGTGAGCGGCGCGTTCCTCGAACACTTCGCCCGCTCGGCGTTCGTCAGCGGGATGGACCTCGGTCTGACCGTCGCCGCGATCGTGGTGGCCGGCGCAGCCGCCTTCGCGCTGCTAGCGCTGCCCTCGCGGCCGCCCGAAGGCGAGCGCGACGAGCCGCCCCCTCACCCCTCCGGCCGCCACTTGATCGAGCAGCCGACGGGCGTCGTCTCCGCCGGCGCGGGGTCGCGCTCCTCGAGCACCGCGTCGAGCGCGGCCCGCAGCCAGGCCGCGTCCTGGGAGGGGTCGTCGTGGTCGCCGTCGGGCGCCCCCCGATAGCGCAGCACCCCGCCGCTGTCGAGCACGAACACGTCCGGCGTCGTCTTGGCGTCGTAGCTGTGCGCCACCTCCTGCGTCTCGTCCCTCAGGTAGGGGACCCCGTCGAACTCGCCGGCCTGCACGCGCACCCGCATCGCCTCCGGCGAGTCGCGCGGGTAGCGCTCAGCGTCGTTCGGGTTGATCGCGAGCATCTTCACGCCGCGGGCAGAGTAGTCGCGGGCGACCGCAATCAGCCGGTCGTGCCAGGCGAGCGCATATGGGCAGTGGTTGCAGGTGAACACCACGACTGTGATCTCGCCGGGATGGGGCTCGTGCATGGCGCCCTGCGTATCGGGCAGGTTGAAGGTGGGTGCCCGCTGGCCGACTCCGGGGGTGGGCTGGGTCACGCGGTCCAGCGTACAGCTCAGCCGCGCGGACGCGGGCACGGCTCCGCCGGGTGCCGCCGGGGCGCAGCGGCGGGCGCGATCAGGTGGCGGCGGTGCCCCTGAACAGCTCCTGGGCGACCTTGCGCAGCTGGATCTCTTCGCTCCCCTCGGTGATCCGGTAACGGCGGTGGTGACGGTAGATGTGCTCGAACGGCATGTGACGCGTGTAGCCGATGCCCCCACAGGTCTGCATCGCCCGGTCGGCCGCGTCGCAGGCCAGCCGGTTGGCGCGGTAGTTGGCCATCGCCACCAGGTGGGTCACCTCCATGTGGTGGTGGCGGTCCAGCTCCGAAGCGGTGCGGCGCACGAGCCCGCGCACGAGCTCCGCCTCCGTCCACAGCTCGGCGAGCGGGAACTGGATGCCCTGGTTGCGCCACAGCGGGCGGCCCCACACGACCCGCTCCCGCGCCCATCGGACGGCCTCGTCGATGCAGAACAGGGCGGCGCCGAGGCTCGAAGCCGCCTGGCGGATGCGGTTCTCGTGGACGAACCGCTGGGCGAGGGCCAGCCCGCCGTCGAGCTCGCCGAGGATCGCCTCCGGGCCGACCCTCACGCCGCGGAGGCTGACCTCGGCGTGGTCGGTGGGCATGTTGAAGGTCCACCAGTAGAAGTCCACGTTCAGGCCCGGAGCCTCGCGGGGGACGATGAACGCCGTGATGCCGCGGGCCTCGCCCGGCGAGCCGGAGGTGCGCGCGAACACGAGGTCGTGGCTGGCGCGGTGCATCCCCGAGTTGAAGCGCTTGGCGCCGTCGATCACCCACTCCTCGCCCTCCCGGCGCGCAACCGTCTCGAGGTAGGTGGCGTCCGAGCCGTGGTTCGGCTCGGTGAGCCCGAATGCGAGCGCCACCTCCAGCCGCAGCGCCGGCTCCAGCAGCGCCTGCTTCTGCTCCGGCGTCCCGAACTCGTGCAGCAGGATCACCGTGGGGAAGTTCCCGATCATCGAGACCTCGCTCTGGGGATCGTTGTGGAGGCCGATGCCGAGTCGGTTGAGGTGCTCGCGGACGACGGCGAGCGCGAAGTTCGAGCCGTCGCGTCCGCCTAGCTCGCCGGGCAGGGCGAACCGCCACAGGCCCGCGCGGTCCGCGCGCCTGACCATCTCTTCGAGCAGCTCCTCCCACTCGCGGCTCGGGATCCCGCCGTTCCCGAAATCCGTGCGGGACAGCTCGCGGCGATGGTCGAAGAAGCGCATGTTGTCGGCTTCGGCTTCGAGCGGTCTGACCTCGCTGTCGATGAAGCTGTCGATCTCCTCGATCAGGACCGTTAACTCGTGCGGCAGCTCGTCGTTCATCGCTCCTCCGTTTCCGGGTCGGTCTGGTTGAGATAGCCCGGGTTGGCGACCTCGAGCTTGGCGGCCACCGTGTCGCGGACCGCCGCGAGCACCCGCGTGTCCCCGGGGTCGAGGCGGCCCTCGCGGATCTTGCGGGCCAGCTCGCGCTCGTCGCGGCACCCCACCGAGGCGAGCGCCGCGGCGTGGATCGCGGCGTGCTCGGCCGAGCGTTCGAGCTCCCGGCCGACGATCCCGAGCGCGCGAAGCACGACCCGCAGCTGGAACGCCGCGCGGCCATCGAGCTGTGGGAGCACGTCCTCGCCGAGCGCGCCGCGGGCGGCATGCAGCAGCTCGACCGCGGTGGGGCGGTCGTGGAGGGACACGCCGGCCTCGGGGTCCGGCGCGGGGCCGGGTTCCGGCGCGGGGCCGGGTTCCGGCGCGGCCGGGGCCCGAGCCTCCCCCGGGCGAGCGGGCGAGTCCTCGCCGGCGGTACCCATCGGGGGCGCCCCGAGCATCTCGAGCAGGTCCCACTCGACCTCGCACGCCCGTCGGCCGATCACCGCGTGCTCGACCGAGCGCCTGGCGCCCGAGAGGTGGGAGAAGGCCTGCATCACGCAGATCACTCCCCAACGCAGCGTTCCCGCGAGCTCCCACCACGCCAGCGCGCGGGGGTCAACGGTCATGCCGCTGTGGCGCTCGTACGCGTCGAGCAGCTCTGCCCGCGTGGCCAGCCCCGCCGCGGGCCGGTCCGGGCGCGTGAAGCGCCAGGCCGGGACGCACAGCCAGCCGAGATCCTCCACGGGGTCGCCCGCGTGGGCGAGCTCCCAATCGAGCACGCCGGTGAGCCCCTCCTCGCCGACCATCAGGTTGCCCATGCGGAAGTCGCCGTGCACGACCGTGCGAGCGCGCCGTGCCGGCCGGTCGGCCGCGAGCGCCACGAAGGCCAGCTCGAACGCGGGGTGGGGCTCGCCGAGGCGCTCGTGCCATTCGCGAAGCCCGCTCAACGGGTCCTCGACCTCGGGCAGTCCGGGGATCGCCTCGCCGTCGAGCGGGATCCGGTGGATGGCGGCGACGGCGGCGGCGAGCTGATCGATCAGCCGCCCCGCGTCCGGGACGCCGTCGGCAGCGAGGATCGCCTTCGGATCGCTGGTGCCGGTGAGCGCCTCCAGCACGGCCCAGCCGCTCGCCATCGGGCCCCCACCGGGTCCCTCGGCGATCACCGCGGGCACCGGCACGCCCGCCGCGGCGGCCGCTCTCAGCAGCGCGGTCTCCGGGGGCGCGCTGACGACTTTGTCGGCGCCCCGGGTGATCTGCACCACGAGCTCTCCGCGCCGCCGCGTGGAGAACAGGAACGTCTCCCGCGAGGCGCCGCTGCTCAGCCTGTGCAACTCCCCCTCGAGCAGTTCCCCCAGCGCAGCCTCCAGGTGTCGCGCGATCGCGTGCCTGCGCTCCTCGCCCCCTCCCCCGCCGCTCTGCATCTGGCGGCGGACTATAGGCTGACCCAGGCGATGAGGCTCGAGGGGAAGGTAGGGATCGTGGTCGGTGCGGGGCAGTCACCCGGGGAGACCGTCGGCACCGGACGCGCCGCCGCTCTCCTGTTCGCCCGCGAGGGGGCGCGCGTGCTGCTCGCCGACCGCGACATCGACTCGGCCCGCGAGACGGCGGGGCTGATCTCCCACGAGGGCGGCGTGGCCGAGTGCGTGGCCGGCGACTGGACGAGTGCGGCCGACTGCCGCTCGTTCGCCTCCGCCTGCATGGAGGCCTGGGGACGGATCGACTTCCTTCAGAACAACGTCGGCATCGGCGGCGGCGGGGACGGACCGGCGCGACGGATGACCGAGGAGGCCTTCGACCGGATCGTGGACGTGAACCTCAAGGGCTGCGTGCTCTCGTGCCAGGCGGTCGTGCCGGTGATGCGCGAGCAGCAGGCGGGCTCGATCGTGAACATCTCATCCGTCGCCGCGCTGGCCGCCGCCGTGTCGCTGACCGCCTACAAGATCTCGAAGGCGGGCATCAACGCGCTCACGCAGTCGCTGGCGATCGAGAACGCATCGCGAGGCGTGCGCGTCAACGCGATCATGCCCGGCCTGCTCGACACGCCGATGGCGATCGATTCGTGGGCCCAGGCGCTCGGGCGCCGGCGCGAAGAGGTCCGTGCCGAACGCGACGCGCTGGTGCCCCTGCGTCGCAAGATGGGCAGCGCCTGGGACGTCGCCCACGCGAGCGTGTTCCTGCACTCCGACGAGGCTGCCTTCATCACCGGGGTGGCACTCCCCGTCGACGGCGGCCAGCTCGCACGGGTCGGCTAGCGCGCGCTCGGGCTCCGCGCGGAGAACGCACCCCGCCGCCGACGTGGGGCCGAGAGCCCGGCTACCCGGCCGCCGCCAGCGACTCCTGCCGGGCAGCGGGCCCTGACCCGCCGGGTGCCGTCCGGCGGGCGAGCACCTCGACGCGGACCCCGTGGCGAGGGGCCAGCGTCACCCCTTTCAGCACGACCGGGTCGAGGCTGTCGCGGGTCGGGCGCAGCTCCACGGCCGGGGCGATCACACGTAGGACCTCGATCATCTCCGCCTGCGCCAACGCGGCGCCGACGCAGCGACGGATGCCTCCCCCGAAGGGCAGCCACGAATAGGAGTCCGCCCCCTCGTCGAGGAACCGCTCGGGGCGGAACTCGAGCGGCCGCGGATACAGGTCCTCGCGCCTGTGGACCATTGCGATGCCCGGGAACACGTTGATGCCCGCCGGCAGGTCCCAGCCTGCGACCGTGCGTGGCTGGGTGAGCTTGCGCTCGACCGCGTCGATCACCGGCCGCACACGCAGCGTCTCCTTCATGACCGCCTCCAGGTACGCGTCCCCGCCTCCGCCGTCGAGCTCTTCGCGCAGCCGGGCGAGCACGCGCGGGTTGCGCAGCAGCAGGTCGAACGCGAACGCGAGGCCGGTCGCCGTCGTCTCGTGCCCGGCGGCGAGCATCGTGAACAGCTCGTCGCGCAGCTCCTCGTCGGTCATCCCCCGGCCGTCCTCGTCGCGCGCACGCAGCAGCAGCGAGAGCACGTCGGTGCGCTGCTCGAGGTCCGCTTCCGAGCGCCGGCGGGAGATCTCCTCGTACAGCAGCGCGTCCGCCTCGCGCCGCGCCCGCGCGAAGCGCCCGCCCGGGCTGAGCGGCCCCAGGTCGATGGTGAGGGCGGGCACCAGCATCACCAGCGGGTTGCTGTCGATGACCGCGATCAGCTTCTCGCGCAGGCGCGCCACCCGCCACGGCTCGGTCACGCCGAACACCGCGCGGCAGATGACCTCGAACGTGAGCGCCCGCATGCGCTCGCGGAGCACGAGCTGGCTGCCGGGCTGCCAGCTCGCCACCTCCCGTTCGGCGACCTCGCGGATCACCTCGCGGAAGGCCGCCACGCGCGACCCCTGGAACGGCGGCAGCAGCAGCTTGCGCTGACGCAGGTGCTCGGGCCCGTCGAGCACCAGCACCGAGTGCGGTCCGAGGGCCGGTTCCATGAACGAGTTGGCCTCGCCCGCGCGCAGGTCGGACTGATCGCCGGTGAACAGCTGCCGGATCGCCTCGGGGTCGGCCACGTAGACGCCCTGCCCAAAGGTGAGGAAGCGCACGCTGAACACCGGCCCGTAGCGGCGATACCACGACTGCAACGTCTGCAGCGGCTGGTAGGCGAACCGTGCGGTCGTCACGGTCGCGGGGGCGCGTGGGCCGGGGGGCAGCGCCATGGGGGCATCTTAGGCCTGCGGTGCGGGCGGCGGTGTGACGTGCGTCACGGCGCCGGCGGCGCTCGAGAGATGTGCCGCGCCGGGCGCGGCGAGCGTTGCGACGGGCGCGATGAGCGTTGCGACGGGCGCGATGAGCGCTGCGACGGGCGCGATGAGCGCTGCGCCGGGCCCGGTGGGAGGCGCACCGGGCCCGGTCGAGCGGCGTGCTCCTAACGGAGTGCCAGGGGCCGCCTCAGAACCCCTTGCACTGACCCCACTCGGGGCCGAGCACAACGTTCGGGAGGCCGTCGTTGGTGGGCAGCGGGGAGTTGCAGCTGCACGCGAGCGGACCGTAGATGTGGTTGGCCTCAACCTCCGCCCCGACGTCGGTCCCTTCGAAGGCCGGGCCTTCGGTGCCGGTCAGGATCAGCGGCCCGGTGATCCAGTCGCCCCCCACCTCGACCCCCGCCTGGTTGTGGATCAGGACGACGGGGCCGTGCAGCAGGCTGCCGGCGCACACCGGTGTGCCATCGTCGCCGGCGTCGCCGAGCATCACGTACTTGGTGCCGTCGTGCGCCACCACGGGACCGTTGACGAGGCTGTCACAGATGCGCACGTAGTTGGCCTGCTCCGCACGAAGGCCGCCGTCGAGGCGCGAGGCCTGGACCACGATGCCCGCCCCAGGGGACACCGTCGCACCGCCCTGCACCGTGGCGCCGACCAGGCAGTAGCGCTGACCGGTGGGGACGACGAGTCCCCCGTTGATGGTGCCCGTCAACGTGCTCGTGCAGCCCGGGGGCACTTCGGTTTCTTCGGGGTTGAGCGACCATTGCGGACCGACAGGGCCCCCGTGCGGCGGACCGACAGGGCCCCCGTGGGGCAGACCGACGGGCCCACCGTGGGGCGGCCCCCCGTGCCAGTCCTGGCCGGGCGTCGGGGACGCGGCCGCACCGGCCGCAGCGAGGAGCGTGAGCGCGGTTGCCGACAGCAGACCGGCCGCGGCATGCCAGGGGCCGCGAGCCGCGGCTCCGTACGAGATCCGTTTCATCTTGCCTCCCTATGTGAGTGACAAAGTCACCGGCGTGGACGCGGCGATCAGGCGGAGCGCCGCACGCGGGTGCACCAGGCCATCGGGGATAGCAGCGGCCCACGCTCGCGGCACCCGCCGTGGACGGATCGCCGAGGCGCCTGCAGCCGGGCGGCTCGGGCGGGGCGGCTCGCCCGGCGCTAGCCGAGGCGCCCGACGCGCTCCACGAGCAGCTTGAGGAAGCGCTCGGCGTCGATGTCGACCGCGACTTCGCAGTCGGGCTCCCAGCCCGCGCTTCCCCACAGGTCGACATAGGTTCGACCGCGCGAGAGCTCGGGTCCCGTGTCGATCCGCACCCCGCAGCGGCGCGTCTCGAGGATGTTGGCGTCGATCACGTGGGCGACCGCCACGGCGTCGTGCACGGGGGCGCCGTCCCAGCCGTAATGGCGCCGGTGGTGCTGCCCGTAGAAGGCGAACAGGTCGGCCGCCAGCCGGCCGGCCGCACCGGTGGCCGCGAGGCGATCGACGTGGGACTGCGTGATCAGCGCCCGGTGGGTTACGTCGAGGCCCACCATCGTGATCTGCAGCGAGCTCGAGAACACGCGCCTGGCGGCCTCCGGGTCGGCCCAGATGTTGAACTCGGCCGCCGGCGTGACGTTGCCCTCGCCGATTGCCCCGCCCATCAGGACGACGCGCTCGATCCTGGGCTCGAGCTCCGGGTAGCGGGCGAGCAGCAGCGCGATGTTCGTCAGCGGGCCGGTCGGCACGAGCGTCACCGGCCCGGGGTGCTCGCGGAGCATCCTCGCGATCCAGTCGATCGCGTGCTCCTCGACCGGCGTCCTCGACGGCGGCGGCAGCGCGGGGCCGTCCAGCCCGGTCTCGCCGTGCACGCGGGCCGCCACGCTGCGCGCGCGCACGAGCGGGCGCGGCGAGCCGGCGGCGACCGGGATGTGCCGGCAGCCGAGGTGGTCGAGCACCCGGATCGCGTTGGCGGTCGTCTTCTCGAGCGTCTGGTTGCCCGACACGGTGGTCACGCCGAGGACCTCCACCTCCGGGCTGGCGAGCGCGAGCATCAGCGCGATCGCGTCGTCGTGGCCCGGATCGCAGTCGTGGATGATCGCGTTCACCGGGAGAGGACCGCCTCGAGCTCGGCCGCCGTAGGCAGCGACGGCTGCGCCCCCGGTCGCGACACGGCCAGGGCGCCGGCCGCGCAGGCGCGGACCAGCGCCTCGTCGAGCTCCCGCCCTTCGAGGATCGAGACCACCAGCGCGGCGCAGAAGGCGTCGCCCGCAGCCGTGCCGTCGACCACCCGCACGGCCGGCGGCGCAGCACGGGCGATCTCACGCCCGTCGCGAAGCAGTACCGCTCCCTCGGCCCCGAGCGTGAGCGCGACGAGCCCGTCGAGGTCCCCCACGGCCTCGTGCTCGTAGCGGTTGACCACGAGCAGGTCCGGCTCGAGTGCGAGCGCTCCCCGCGCCGGCGCCGCATTCAGGCAGAAGAAGCGGGCGCCCTCAGCGGCGGCGCGGATCGCCGCGGGTGGGATCTCCTGCTGGCACATGACCGCGTCGGGGTCGCCGACGTGCACGTCCTCGGGCTCCAGTCGCGCGTTCGCCCCCGGGGCCACGACGATCACGTTCTCGCCGGTGTCGTCCACCAGGATCAGGGCGGTCCCGCCCTGTCCGGTGTCGCGGACCACCCCGCTCGTGTCGACCCCCTCCCGCTGCAGCGAACGCAGCACGAGGTCGTCGGTTCCGATCCGCCCCACGAAGCGGGTGCGCGCCCCGAGGCGCGCCGCGGCCACCGCCTGGTTGGCGCCCTTGCCCCCGGGGAGACGCTCGAGCCGAGCATCGGTGACGGTCTCCCCCGCACGCGGCAGCCGCTCGCAGCGGGCCACCAGGTCGATGTTCGCGGAGCCCACGACCGCGACGCTGGGAGACGCCCTCACAGGCGGCCGACCTGCCACAGACCGCTGTCGTGGCGGGCCTGGAGCCAGCGCTCGGCGTCGCGCCTGCCGAGCGCGACCAGCTCGGCGATGAACTCGCGGGCCAGGAACAGGTAGCTCAGCAGCTCACCGTGGACGGGGCCCCGGCGGGCGTTCAGGGCGCGTCCCAGCAGGCCGACGCTGCTTCCCCTCAGCAGGGTGTCCAGGCCGGCGTAGTGACGCGCGTAGACGCTGCGGGCGAGGCGGCCGATCTCGAGGCGGTCGGCGGGCGCGACGAAGATGTACGGCACGCGCCGGCGGCGGGACACCGCGGTGCTGGACGCAGCGGCTCGCGACGCGGGCGCTCGCGAGGGCAGGCTCTCGTTGACGGTGGCAAGCGTGTCGACGTCTTCGGCGAGCTGGTCGGAGAGGGCGACCTGCAGGAGCTGCGCGAGCCCGTCGAGGGCGTCGGGGCGCAGCTCGCGACCGGGAGGGGTGACCGAGGAGTTCAGGCCAATCACGATCACCCGCCTCGCTCCCAGCGCCAGGGCGGGCGCCAGCGGCGCGTTCAGGCGCACCCCCCCGTCGCCGTACCATCCGGCTGCCTCGCGGGGCCGGCGCACCTCGACGGCCGGAAACGCCCCGGGGATCGCGGCGGAGGCGAGCACGTGCTCGGGGAGGATCGGCGTGGCCGCGTAGTCGAGCGTGCGAGCGGGGCCCGCCGCGGGCGGCGCGCCGCCGTGATGGAACACGACGCTGCGGGTGCTCGCATAGGAGGTCGCCACCACCCCGACCGCCGTCAGCGAGCGGTCCATGACGTTGCGGGTGATGCGCTCGAACGCGACCAGGCGGGTCAGCGTCCTGCGCAGCGGCGAGGGGTCGAGCAGCGCCGGCAGGTGCCAGCCCGGCAGGCCGGCCACCATCGCCCCGGCGCTCACCAGGCGGCGCAGCTCGGGCCCCGAGACCAGCGGTCGCAGCGCATCGCGCCAGCCGAGCTCGCTCCACATCTGCACCGCCGCCCCGGCGGCGTCCGCGAACGGCTCGTGCGCGCGAGCGGCGAGGAACGCGCTGTTGAGCGCACCGATGCTCGTCCCCACGAGGATGTCGGGCGCCTGTCCGCGCCGGGCCAGCTCGGGGGCGAGCACTTCGAGCACGCCCGCCTCGTAGGCGCCGCGGGCGCCGCCGCCGGCGAGCACCAGGGCGATCGGCTCGCGACGGGCGCGGGATCTGGGAGCGCTGGGCACCTCGCCGCGAGGCTATCGTCGCGGCGCGCCCGTCGTCGCCCCTGTCACCACCAGCCGGGAAGCAGCTCTCCGTCGCCCTTCCGGCGCGGTCCGAAGGCGAGCAGCTGGAGCCCCTCGGGACCCGCCTCGAACGCACGCACGACGGCCGGGGAGACGCGCACGGCATCGAGCGGGCCGATGTCCACGACGTCGTCGTCGAGCTTCACGCGGCCGGACCCTTCGAGCACGACGTAGACCTCCTCCGCCTGCTCGTGGCGGTGGCCGAAGGACTGACGGCGGTCGGGCTTGAGCACGAGGAAGCTCAACCCGGTGTCCGACGCCTCGAGCTCGTCGTGTGCGAAGTGCGCCTCCTGCACGTCTGAGAGGCCGAACTGCGGCGCGGAGTCCGCGACCGCGCGGAGGTTCTTGATCGTGTAGGTGGTGCTCATGACTCGTGCTCCTTTCCCGCTCGGGTGCAGCGTGATGTTCTCACCGTGCGGCCGCCAGGGTCCCGGCGTGCTCGAGGAAGCCGGCGTACAGCTGCGCGCCGAGCGAGTTCCAGCGCCCGATCTGTCGCCGCGAGGCGTCGCGCAGCGCGGTCCAGTCGATCGCCGCGGCGACGGCGTCCGGGTAGCTGCGGTAGTCGTCGCTCCACCCGTCGATCGACTCGCCGGTGACCTCGGCGTGGAACTGGATCCCCCACCACGGCGCCCGGGCCACGCGGAAGGCCTGCCGGCACGCCGCGCTGCGCGCGAGCACCGACGCCCCGGGCGGCGGCGTGAGCTGGTAGCTGTGCCACTGGAAGCCCTCGAACCGCTCCGGCAGGGAGCCGAGCAGCGGGTCGCGCCCGGCGGCGGGCTCGAGCTGCACGGATCTCCAGCCGATCTCGGGCGCGTGCGTGCGCGTGACTCGCCCGCCCGCGACCTCTGCCAGCAGCTGCGCACCCAGGCACACCCCGAGCGCGGCGTGCGGTTGCCGGGGCGGTGGCGGGAGGCCCTCGGGTGGAACCCACTCGAGCACCTCCTCGCCGCGCTCGCGGGACTGAGCCCGCCGCCGTGCCGCGGGCGGCCGACCGCGACA
>DATJBO010000221.1:0-3933 GCA_035515315.1 Solirubrobacteraceae bacterium | reverse complement strand
CATGCTGCTGGACTCCGCCGGGGAGGCCCGCCTCGGGCGCCTGCAGATCGGCACCACCCGCCGGGGCATCGGGCCCTGCTACGCCGACAAGGCCGCGAGGCTGGGGATCCGCGTCCAGGACCTGCTCGACGAGAAGATCCTCAAGAAGAAGATCGTCGCCGCGATGGAGCCCAAGCGCCTGTCGCTGCGCCCCTACGAGAAGGACCCCACGCTCGACCTGCACACGATGACCGAGGAGTTCCTCACCTTCGGCCACCGCCTCGAGCAGCACATCGCCGACACCTCCAAGCTGATGTGGCAGATGCTCGAGGAGGGCCACACGATGATCCTCGAGGGCGCCCAGGGGGCGATGCTCGACATCGACCACGGCACCTATCCGTTCGTGACCTCCTCCAACCCGCTGGCCGGCGCCGCGTGCGTCGGCAGCGGCATCGGGCCGAAGGCGATCGAGGAGGTGTGGGGGGTGTCGAAGGCGTACACCACCCGCGTGGGCGCCGGACCGTTCCCCAGCGAGCTGCACGACGACACCGGCGAGATGCTCCGCAGCCGCGGCGGCGAGTTCGGCACCACCACCGGCCGCGCGCGGCGGACCGGGTGGCTGGACCTGGTCGCGCTCCGCTACGCCGCCCGCCTGAACACGCTGACCGCTCTCGTCATCACCAAGCTCGACGTGCTCTCCGGCTTCGACCGGATCGCCGTCGCCACCAGCTACCGGGGCGGGATCGACGGAGCCGAGTTCGAGGACTTCCCCTACCACCAGACGGTCCTGCACCACACCACAGCGGGCCTCACCGAGCTGCCCGGCTGGAAGGAGGACCTCGGCGAGTGCCGCTCGGCCAGCGACCTGCCCGACGCCGCCCGCGAGTATCTGCAGTTCATCTCCGAGCACACCGGCGTGCCGGTCGCCCTGATCGGCGTCGGCCCCGGCCGCGAGCAGGTGATCTGGACCGACGCGGCCGAGCACTCGCTGCTGGCCCCCGCCCAGGTCGGATCCTGAGACACGACACCCGGCCGGCCCTCTGACCAGGCTCCCGGCCAGTTCTTAGCATCCGTAAAGGTCCTTAGCCCATCCTCCCGCTCTGCGATGGCCAGCGACTCCGTGATCGTCCCCAGGCTCACCAGACTGCGCCGCTGCGCACTCGCCTGGGCGATCACACTCGCCCTGCTCGCGCTGGCCGCCGCGCCCGCCGGCGCCAGCACCCTGAGCAGCAACTGGGCGGGTTGGGTCGCGCTCGGTTCGTCCTCCTCGCACGCGAGCTTCAGCAGCGTGTCGGGCACCTGGCAGGTGCCGAAGGTGTCCTGCGCGTCCGGTCAGAGCACCTACTCGGCGGCCTGGGTGGGGCTCGGCGGTTACGCACAGGACAGCAACGCGCTCGAGCAGGTCGGGGTGGACGCCGACTGCTCGCGCTCCGGCCAGCCCCATTACGACAGCTGGTACGAGCTGATCCCCGCCGCCCCGGTGAGCATCGACATCCCCGTGCACGCCGGAGACGAGATGACCGGCTCGGTCACCGTGCACGGCAATCACGTGACGCTGAGGCTGCGCAACCTCACCACCGGCGCCCGCTACTCCACCACCCGCCACGCCTCCCAGATCGACGTGAGCTCGGCCGACTGGATCCTCGAGGCCCCCTCCAGCTGCACTCCGGCCGGCTGCCAGACGCTGCCGCTGGCGGACTTCGGGAACGTCTCCTTCTCGGCCGCCACGGCCACCAGCGGCGCGCATACGGGTCCGGTGCAGGACCCTCGCTGGTCGGCCGAGCAGATCGAACTGCGCCAGGGCGCCCGTCCCGGCACCGCCCGCTTCGCCAACGGCCACGTGCTGCCGGCCAACGAGGTGATCGCCGCGTCCTCCGCCGCCGGCGGTCCGCTGGGGGCCTTCTCGGTGCAGTGGAGCGAACACCAGCCGCTCGGGGAAGGCCACCGGCCCCGCAGCTTCGGTGAAGCGGTCCCGTTCGGCGAAGGCTCCAACGCCGGCTCCTGATACGAACGTCTGCCGCGCCCGGCCGGGGCGCTAGCGTTGGAGCCATGAGGCACTGGCGCACGGCGTGCCCGGCGGCGATCCTCGCGGCGCTGGCGCTGGCGGCCGCGGGGGCGAGCGCCGCCTCACACCACGTCCGCCGCCATGCCCGCCCGCACGTGGACGGGCCGCGCGAAGAATTCGGGTGCCCGATCCTGCCCGCCGAAGACCCCCTCAACCAGGAAGTGGCGGGGCTGCCCGAGAGCCCGCGGTCGGAAAGCTACGTCGCCAGCATCGGCACGGGTGCCCACCTGCATCCCGACTTCGGGACCAACCCCTCCTACGGGATCCCCTACACGGTCGTCGGCGCCGGCCAGCCCAAGGTCCCGATCAAGTTCACCAAATACGGCTCCGAATCGGACCCCGGCCCGTATCCCGTGCCCGCCAACGCGCCGATCGAGGGGGGCGGCAAGAACGGCCACGGCGACCGCCACGTGCTCGTCACCCAGGAAGGCGGTTGCACGCTGTACGAGCTGTACCTCGCCCACCGCCGCCACAAGGGGAAGAGCTGGACGGCGGGCTCGGGCGCCGTGTTCAACCTCCGCAGCAGCGCCCTGAGGCCGGACGGGTGGACCTCCGCGGACGCCGCCGGACTGCCGATCTTCCCGCTGCTCGCGCGCTACCCCGAGGTCGCCGCCGGCCAGATCGACCACGCCCTGCGGGTGACCGTGCCACATACCCAACGGGGCTACATCCACCCGGCCACCCACCTCGCCTCCTCGAGCACCGACCCGGCGCTGCCGCCGATGGGGCTGCGCCTGCGCCTGAAGGCCGGCTACAGCCTCGCCGGCTTCCACGGCCAGTCGCTGGTGATCCTCGAAGCGCTCAAGCGCTTCGGGCTGATCGTGGCGGACAACGGGTCACCGTGGTTCATCACCGGCGCTCCCAACCCCGGCTGGAACGACGAGGACCTGGAACAGATCAAGCAGGTCCCCGGCTCGGCATTCGAAGCCGTCGAAACCGGCCCGATCATCCACTGACACTCCCGGCCTCGCGAGCGGCCGACACCCCGCGGGGCGCTGGTAGGCTCAGCCGCCCGGCGTAGGCCCGCAAGTCGAGACGAAGAGGAGGATCGCGATGGCGATTGCCGTGTATTTCCACCCCAAGGACATGTCCCTGAGCGCCTTCGAGGAGATCCACAGACGGCTCGAAGAGGCGGGCGCCGAGCCCGCGCCGGGGAGGCTCCACCACTCGTGCTTCGGGGAGGACGGCAGCCTGATGGTCTACGACGTGTGGGAGTCCCCCGAGGCGTTCGACGCGTTCGGCGCACAGCTGATGCCGATCCTCGCCGAGGTCGGCGTCGATCCGGGGGAGCCCGCGATCATGCCCGTGCACCGGCTCGACCAGTCGGCCGTGAAGAGCTGATCCAGCCGGCCCGTCGGCTGTCGGCGCCCGCCATCACAGCGCGACCGCGCCGGAGAAGCCCCGGTCGCCGTCTCGGCGACGCTGTCCGGCCCGTCGCCGGCCACGACTTATGACTACAGGATCGTGGCGGGGAGCTCGTTCGGAACACGCTACGGGGCGAACATCAAATTCACCACCCCGGCCGAAGGACCACCTGTGATCACGAGCGTGGGGGGGGAGAAAAGGCTCCACCGAAGGCGGCAAGAAAGTGACGATCAAAGGCGCCGGTTTCACCGCGGGCACGACCACGGTGATGTTCGGCTCGGTGGTGGGCGAAACGTGAAAGTCGAATCGGCCACCAAGCTGTTCGTGATAACGCCCGCCGAGTCCTTGTATGGTGAGGCCGGGGCCCCCACGTGGACCCCGGCCTCGGGACGGCCCCGGTTCGCTAGGCGAACCGGGCGGTGGCGACCGCTGCGGATGCGGACCCGCTTACCGGCTTGAAGGTCACCTTCAGCGGCACCGAGATTCCGTGGCGGTGGTGGCGGCGCGCCCCCACGCCCGCCATC
>DATJBO010000220.1:0-8671 GCA_035515315.1 Solirubrobacteraceae bacterium | reverse complement strand
CGCGCTCCCAGAAGGACGTCGCCCAGTACATCGTCGACCACCTCGACGAGGCCGCCTTCCAGACCGCCGAGGAGCTCGCCCGCCGCGCCAACACGTCCAGCTCCACCGTCGTGCGCTTCTCCCAGGCGCTCGGCTTCGAGGGCTTCCCCGAGCTGCAGGCCGCCGCCAGGGAGGAATACCGGCGCGTCAACGCCAAGGCCGCGCAGGAGGGCGGCGGCTCCTCCGGGCCGCTGTTCGCGCTCGACCAGAACGAGTTCGAGGCGGCGCTCGCCGCCGACCACCTGAACCTCGAGGAGACCGCACGCAAGCTCGCCCGCGGCCAGGTCCAGTCGCTCGTCGACGCGATCGTGGCCGCGGACAAGGTGCTCGTCGCGGGCACCGACCAGATGGCGTTCTTCGCCAGCTACCTTCGGCACCTGCTGATGCTGCTCGACCTGCGCGTGGAGGTCGTCGCGAGCCCCTCCCAGGAGGCGCTCAGCCGCCTCGGCCGGATCGACAGCTCGACGCTCGTGATCGGGCTCTCCGCCGGGCGCCCCCACCCGCTCGTCGTGCGCGCCATGAAGCTCGCCCGCCACCGCCAGGCGTGCACCGCCGCGATCACCGACGCAACCCTCTCGGAGGTCGCCAAGCTCGCGCAGATCAAGCTCTACTACTCCTCCAACAGCCCCGCCTTCGTACGCTCCCACGCGGCGCTGTTGAGCATCATCCAGGCGCTCGCCTACGGCGTCTACGCGCAGGACAGCGCGCAGTACGACGACCGCATCAGGGCCTTCCGGCTGAAGTAGCGCTCGCGCGCCGGGCACCCGCGAACAGTCCGGGCGCCTGTCAAACTGCTCGCATGCGCGACGAGGCGACCTTCCGCGTCAAGAGCGGCCTGGCGGAGATGCTCAAGGGCGGGGTGATCATGGACGTGGTCACGCCCGACCAGGCCGTGATCGCCGAGGAGGCCGGCGCGGCCGCGGTGATGGCGCTCGAGCGCGTGCCCGCCGACATCCGCCGCGACGGGGGTGTGGCCCGCATGTCGGACCCCGAGATGATCGCCGGCATCCAGCAGGCAGTGAGCATCCCGGTGATGGCCAAGGCGCGCATCGGCCACTTCATGGAGGCGCGCGTGCTCGAGGCGCTGGAGGTGGACTACATCGACGAGTCGGAGGTGCTGACGCCCGCCGACGAGGCCAACCACATCGACAAGTGGGCCTTCAAGGTTCCGTTCGTGTGCGGGGCCACCAACCTCGGCGAGGCCCTGCGCCGGATCGGGGAGGGCGCCGCGATGATCCGCTCCAAGGGCGAGGCGGGGACGGGCGACATCGTCGAGGCCGTCCGCCACATGCGCCGGATCAGAGATGAGATTCGCAAGCTCGCGGCGCTCGGCGAGGAGGAGCTCCCGACCGCCGCCAAGGAGCACGGCGCCCCGCTCGAGCTCGTCCGCGAGCTGGCCCGCGAGCAGCGCCTCCCCGTGGTCCTGTTCTGCGCCGGGGGGATCGCCACCCCCGCCGACGCGGCCCTGATGATGGCGCTCGGCGCCGAAGGCGTGTTCGTGGGCTCGGGCATCTTCAAGTCCGAGGACCCCCCCTCGAGGGCCCGGGCGATCGTCGAGGCCACCACCCACTGGCAGGACCCGGAGCGGGTGGCGAGTGCCTCCCGCGGGCTCGGCACCGCGATGCAGAGCCTCGAGAGCTCGAAGCTGCTCGACGAGCAGCTGCTGGCCCAGCGCGGCTGGTAGATCCCGCCCCGCCCGCGTGGCAGACCGACCGCTGATCGGGGTGCTCGCCCTGCAGGGCGGCTTCGAGGCCCACGAGCGGATGCTCGAGGGCCTCGGCGCGGAAACCCGCGAGGTGCGCGTGCCGGCGGATCTGGAGGGCCTCGACGGGCTCGTGATCCCGGGCGGGGAGTCCACCACGATGACGCTCGGGATCGAGCGCGAGGGCCTGGCGGGGCCGCTGCGCAGGCTGGCTGACGGGGGGACGCCGGTGCTCGGCACCTGCGCGGGGCTGATCATGCTCGACCGGGAGCACCTCGGGCTGATGGACATGACCGCCGCCCGCAACGCCTTCGGGCGACAGATCCGCAGCTTCGAGGCGGATCTCGAGGTCCAGGGGATTCCCGGGGGCCCACTGCGGGCGATCTTCATCCGCGCGCCCTGGATCGCCGAGCACGGACCCGAGGTGCAGGTGCTGGCGACGCTCGAGGGGCATGCGGTGGCGGCCCGCGAGCGCTCGCTGGTGGCCGTCAGCTTCCACGCCGAGCTCGGCAGCGACGACCGCCTGCACGGCTTCTTCCTGGAGCTGGTGCGGGATCGCCGGCACGCGCCCACCGGCTCGGTGGGGCCCGGCCTCAGCGGGGGCTGATCGAGCGCGGATCAGGGCCCGGCGGCCCGACCGGGGTCGTCCCGCATGTAGCTCGCGAACGAATCGAAGTTGGCCTGCAGGGCGTTGCGCATGCGCGACCCCGCGAGCCGGTAGAACAGCCGCTGGGCACGGCCGCCGGCAAGTGCGATCCGCCAGGTCACGCGCCCGCCGCCCTGCGCGCCCGGCTCCACTTCGACCGTGCAGAGGCAGCGGCCGATCGGGTTGCTCTCGGCGTATGAGTAGTAGCTCTCGGGGTGCCAGGCGACGATCTCCTGGTCGATGGCCATGCTGCCGTGGACGCAGTGCGTCTTCGCGCCCACGCCGGGCTCGCGGTCGGTCTCGACGGCGGTCGCCCCGACCCGCCAGCGCATCTGCTCCTGCGCATCGGTCATCGCGTGCCAGATCCTCTGCGGGGACGCGGGAACCTCCGCGCTGTAGACGAGCAGCGCGTGCTCGTCGGTCAGCCTGACGTGGTCGAGCCCCAGCAGCCGCTGCTCCATGTCGAGGACGAAGCCGGGGAGCTCGCCGATGTCCTCGTAGTGCTCCGTGTGGGGCAGCATCCCGCCCCGATCGAGCCCGAGGCTCTCGACGCAGGCTCCGCTCAGGAACGCGTATGCACCTATCCCCGTGCGCAGGGTGACGTCGTTCTTGAGCATCCGGTGCACGACGATCACATCCGGGCCCACCAGCTCCGTGTGCCCGGCGACCTCGTGCTCGACGAACGAGCCGTGGTGGGCGACGAACTTGAGGGTGAGCTCCGGGATTCGCCTGCACGCGTCGCAGGCGCAGCTCGTGCTCAGGACGATCGTCCTCTGCCGGTTGGCGAACACGCGGTAGCACTCGGTGAGGTCCTCCACGAGCGTGTCGGTGTGGCCGGCGCAGAAGACGGCGTCCCCCTCGAGCTTGGCCAGAACGAGCCCGGACTCCAGGCGGGCGGACACCGCCGCGAGCAGGTCGGCCAGGATGTCGTGGGAGTGCTCGAGCTCCACGCCGCTCAGGTAGCGCGTGTATCCGCCGATGTCAGCGATGACCAGCAGCCCCTCTTGCACGGGAACGCTCACGGCGGGCACATCATCGCGCCCGGCGACCGGCCGCGCCGGCGACCGGCCGCGCCGGGCTAGGTCGCCCGGAAGCGCACGACCCCGTCGCGCTCCTCTTCGACCGCCCGTCCGTCGCCCAGCAGCAGGTCGACGTGCCCCAGCACCTCCGAGAGCGTCAGGTAGGCCTGCGTGACGGCCACGTTGCCCCACAGCTCCTGGGCGATCTCGTGGGCGGTGCGGGGCTGCTGGACGATCAGCCCGTGGATCTTCCCCGCCCGGCGCTCGTGCATGCGGAAGCGTTCGTCGATCAGCGCAACGTGGTCTCTGATCGGGCGCCCGTGGCCGGGTAGCACCAGGTCGAGGTCCATCTCCCGGGTCCGTTCCAGCGAGGCCATGTAGGTGAGCAGGGCCTGCGGGCGGGGACCGTCGGGGTCGGGCTCGTGCCCGAGCGGCCGGGCGAGCAGGGGGTTGGAGGAGATGTGGGCGATGAGGTGGTCGGCGGCCAGCAGGGTGGAGCGGCCTTCGTCGTAGAAGACGGTGTCGGAGGGGCTGTGGCCGGGACGGTGAAGGACTCGCAGGGTCCGCTCGCCGAGCACCAGCTCCGAGCCGTCCGAGAGCGGCCTCGTCACCTCCACCGCCGAGCCCCAGGCACGGAAGCCCGCCGACACCGCTCGCAGCGCGGTCACCACTTCGCGTGGGATCCCGTGACGTAGCATGATCCCCTCGGCGAAGGCGTCGTCGAGGTCGGTTTCGCGGCCGTACGCAGCCAGGTAGCCGGCCAGCGGCTCGAGCGCGGCGACCTCGGCGCCCGAGCGGCGGGCGAGGATCGAGGCGAGCCCGAAGTGGTCCATGTGCTGGTGGCTTATGACCAGCAGCTCCAGGTCCTCGACCGCGTGTCCGCGGGCGTGCAGCTGCTGCTCCAGCTCGTCGAGCGCCTTCGCGGAGTTCGGCCCGGAGTCGACCAGCGTCAGCGGGGAGTCCTCGATCAGGTAGGCGTTGACCCGCCCGACCATGAACGGCGTCGGCACCGCGAGACGGTGGATGCCGGCGGCAGCCGCCTCCGCCAACGCCTCCTGCTCGGTGCGGTCCTCCTCCTCGCTCACGAGCGGATCACGGCGAGCACCTCGTCGCGCCGCCGCCGCATGTCCTCGGGCGAGACCAGCGACTCCAGGCACAGGCGAACCAGCGGCTCGGTGTTCGACGGCCGCACGTTGAAATGCCAGTCCTCGTAATCGATCGAGATTCCGTCGAGGCGGCCCTGGCGGGCGTCGTCGTAGCGCGCGGCGATCTCCTCGATCTTGGCGGCCGGGTCCTGCACCCGCGAGTTGACCTCGCCGGAGATGAAGTAGCGCGAGCGGTAGGGCTCGAGCAGCTGCGACATCGCCACCCCCTCTCGGGCCAGCAGCTCGAGCATCAGCAGCGCAGGCAGCGTGCCGGAGTCCGCGCAGTAGAAGTCGCGGAAGTAGTAGTGGCCGGACACCTCGCCCCCGAACAGCGAGCCCTCCGCGCGCATCCTCGTCTTGAAGAACGCGTGGCCGACGCGGTTGACGAAGGCGCGCCCGCCGGCTCGCGTGACGGTGTCCGGGACCGCCCACGAGGCCCGCACGTCGTACAGGATCGCCTCGCCGGGGTGCCTGCGCAGCAGTGACTCCGCCAGCAGCGCCGTGAGGAAGTCGCCGGGGACGAACTCCCCGGTGTCGTCGATGAAGAAGCAGCGGTCGGCGTCCCCGTCCCAGGCGATCCCCAGATCGGCCTGCTGCTCGCGCACCTGCTCGATGATGAACCGCCGGTTCTCCTCGAGCAGGGGATTCGGTTCGTGGTCGGGGAAGTTCCCGTCCGGCGTCCAGTAGGCCGTCACCAGGTCCAGCCCAAGGTCGTCCAGCAGCGGCCCCACCATCGGCCCGGCCATGCCGTTGGCGCCGTCCACCACCACCTTCAGCCGCTTTCCCCGCCTGACCGCGTCGGGGTCGATGAAGCTCAGCGCCCTCTGCTGGAACTCCCCCTGGAGGTCCACCTGCTCGACCGTGCCCGGCGCCGCCGCGGCGCCGTCCGCTTCGCCGGCCTGCCCGCGGCCGGGCCCGCCGCCGTCAGCCGAGGCACCGTCCTGGCGCGCTTCGACCTCGGCGCGGATGTCCTGGATTCCTTCGTCGCCGGAGAGGGCAAGTGCGCCCGCGCGCATCAGCTTCACGCCGGTGTAGGCCTTGGGGTTGTGCGAGGCGGTGCACATCAGCCCGCCGTCCAGCTCCCGCGAGCCCACCAGGTAGTAGACCATCTCGCTGCCCACCTGCCCGGCGTCGAGCACGTGGACGCCCTCGGCCATCATCCCGTCGCGGTAGCGCGCCGCGAGCTCGGGGGCGGTGAGCCGCATGTCGTGGCCCATCCCCACGCGCAGCTCGGCTGGGGCCTTGCCGGACAGCCTCCCGAGCACGCGCGCGAAGGCGCCGCCGATCTGCTCGGCCAGGTCGGCGTCGATCTGCTCGCCGTACAGGCCCCGGATGTCGTAGGCCTTGAAGATCTCCGGTGAGACGGCGGTCATGGGCCGCGCATCCTACGCGCCGGCGGGGGCCTTCGGCGGCTCGACTCGTAAACTTGCGGTCATGTCTGGACACTCCAAGTGGGCGAGCATCAAGCACAAGAAGGCCGTCGTGGACTCGCGCCGCGGGGCCCAGTTCTCCAAGCTCTCGCGCGCCATCACGGTGGCGGCGCGCGACGGGGGCGGTGACCCGGTCGGCAACCCGGCGCTCGAGCTGGCGATCCGCAAGGCGAAGGAAGCCTCGATGCCGAAGGACAACATCGAGCGGGCGATCGCCAAGGGCGCGGGCGGGGGCGCCGACGCGGAGGGCATCGAGAGCGTCCTGTACGAGGGCTACGGCCCCGGCGGCGTGGCGCTGCTGGTCGAGGCCCTCACCGAGAACCGCAACCGCACGGGCGCCGAGGTGCGGCACATCTTCTCCAAGAACGGCGGCAGCCTGGGTGAGCCCGGGTCGGTGTCCTACCTGTTCGACAAGAAGGGCACGATCGTGATCGACGGCTCGCGCTACTCCGAAGACCAGCTGATGGTCGCGATCGAGGCGGGGGCCGAGGACATCACCGCCGACGAGGACGTGTTCGAAGTCGTCACCGGGCCCGCCGACTTCAGCGCCGTGCGCCAGGCCCTCGAGGACGCCGGGGTGGAGATGGAGAGCGCCGAGATGGCCCACCGGCCCTCGAGCCTCGTTCCGATCGACGAGAGTCAGGCCGGCAAGCTGATGCGGCTGATCGAGATCCTCGAGGACAACGACGACGTGAACGCCGTGCACGCCAACTTCGACGTCGCCTCCGAGGTCCTCGAGCGCGTCGCCGGCTGATGGCGCCCCGCCCGCCGGTGGTGATCCTCTGCGGCGGGCGCGGCACGCGCCTGCGGGCGCACTCCAGGGAGGTCCCCAAGCCGCTGGTGGAGATCGGCGGGCGGCCGATCGTGTGGCACGTGGTCCGTCTGTACGCCGCGCAGGGCTTCGAGCGCTTCGTGCTCGCCACCGGCTACCGGGGCGAGCTGATCGAGCGCTTCGTCTCGCGCGAGCGCTGGCCCGCGGGGGTGAGCGTGGAGGTGCTCGACACCGGCGCCGACACGAACACCGGGGGCCGGGTGCTGCGGGCCGGACGCCACCTCGAAGGCGAGGAGCGCGTGTGCGTGACCTACTCCGACGGGCTCGCCGACGTCGACCTCGGCGAGCTGGTGAGGTTCCACGGCGCGCACGGCGGCCCCGCGACCGTGACCGTGGTGCGCCCGCGGCTGCAGTTCGGGGTCGCCCGTCTCGACGCCGAGGACCGCGTGCTCGCGTTCGAGGAGAAGCCCCGCTCCGAACACTGGATCAACGGGGGCTTCCTCTGCTTCGATCGCGAGTTCCTGCGGGAGCTGTCGCCGAACAGCGTGCTCGAGCGCGAGCCGCTGGGGCGCCTGGCGGCGGCCGGCGAGCTGCGCGCCTTCCGCCACCGTGGCTTCTGGCAGTGCATGGACACGCTCAAGGACGCGCTCGCCCTGAACGAGCTGTGGGACTCCGGGGCGGCGCCCTGGCGGCTGTGGGACGAGGACGAGCAGCCGCCGGCGCGCGACGCTACGAGCCCGCCGCTCGTCGCATCCTGAACAGCGCCACGGGCTCGCGGATCCCCTTCAGGTGGCGCTCGCCGGCGAACGAGGCGCGAAACCCGCTGCCCACCGATTCGTATAGCGAGCCGTCGACCAGCAGGCTGCCCGGCCGCGCCACCGAGGTGATGCGGCTCGCGAGGTTCACGGGCGCGCCGAACCAGTCGCCGGCCCTCTGGAGCGCCTGCCCGAGGGCTGCCCCGGCGCGCAGCTGGGGGAAGTCCCCGCCCTCCGCCTCGGCAGCGTCGATCAGCCCGAGGGTCGTCTCCAGCAGCGGCTCGGGATCGGGCGAGGCGAGCATCGCGGCGTCGCCGATCGTCTTGACCAGCCGCACCGGCGGCACGGCCGCCTCCAGTGCGATCGCTTCCAGACGCGTGGCGAGGCGGCTCAGCTCGCCGGGCGGGACTTCCTCGCCGAGCCTGGTGAAGCCGACGAGGTCGGCGAAGGAGATCACCACCCGGCGCGAGCCCGCCAGGCGCCCGCCGTGGCGCTCGGCCGTGCTCACCATCTCGGTCTCGGTGGCGTGGCGCAGGTGGGCGGCCAGCAGGTTGCTCATCAGGGGGTCCACGAGCGGATACAGCCGGGCCACGGCTTCGCCGTAGTGCAGCGCCAGCTCGCGCTCGCCGATCCCCGCGCGCAGCACGAGCTTCAGCGGCAGCGCACGCATCGTCTCCGCGGCCTGCGCGAGGCCGCGGCTGAGCACCCGCAGCAGTTCCAGCAGGTCCTCGTCGGAGACCCCGGCCTCGGTCGCCACCAGGCTGCGTCGGGCGGCCTCGAGGTCGTTGTCGGTGAACGCCGCTTCGCCGGGCTCGGGGATCGGCAGGCCCATCGCGCGGCGGGAGGCGAGCAGGAAGTCGAGGCTCACGCCGCTACGCTCGGCCACCTCCTCGGCGGTGAAGTGCGCCGGGCCGCCGATCACTTGTTCGGCGACCATGAACACGAGCCTGCCCGACTCGACGTTGCGTCGCAGGTGCTCGAGCGTCACCCCCTGCGCGGCGAGCTGCCGCAGCAGTGCGAGGCGCTCCTCGCGCTCGGCGCCCTCGAGCCCGTCGAGCAGCCCCGCCGCCGCGAAGTCGATCTCCTGGTCAGCCATCGCGCCGGCCAAGCCTATGACAGGCAGGCGTCCGGGCAGCCGCGCAGAATCACTGCGCATGATCGTG
>DATJBO010000219.1:0-2607 GCA_035515315.1 Solirubrobacteraceae bacterium | reverse complement strand
GTAGCCGTCGTCCCGCGGATCGGAGTAGATGAGGCAGCCGATCGCGCCGTGCTCGGCCGCGACCTTGGGCTTGATGCCGCGCCACGACCCGCCGTAGCGCGCGAGCACGATCTTGCCGCGCACGCTGATCCCGAGGCTGTCGAGCACGCGGTAGTCGTCCGGCACGCCGTAGTTCACGTACACGAGGTCGCCGGTGACGTCGCCGTCGGGCGAGTAGGCGTTGAAGCTCGGCAGCTGGTCGGCCTGGCCCGACGTCGGGTCGCCCGCCACCGCGGGCTCCTTGAGCTGCGCGACATAGTGCTCGGGCCCGAGCAGCTCGAGGGAGCGCGTCACGGGGCGCGGCATCAGCGCCTCGAACTGCTCGATGCGGGCGTCGAGGCCGAACGCGCGGAACCGGGCGAGGATCGTCTCCGCCACGCGATGGCTCCGCTCGGTGCCCGCCTCGTGGGGGAAGGCGCTCAGCGCGACGAGCTGTGCTCGCAGCGTGTCGGCGCTCGGCACGGCGCGGAGCGCGTCCTCCTGCGCGCGCTCGGCGGCGAGCAGCGCGGTAGGGAAGCCACGCACGGGCGGCTCCGCCGGCGCGCCCTGCGCCGGAAGCCGCACGGCGAGGGCCAGGGACGCCAGCGCGAGGGCCGGCAGGGTGCAGCGGGTGCCGATCATGACACGTCCTCCCATGCCTACTGGACGCTGAAGCGGTCGAGGAACGCGCGCTCGTCGGGCGTCAGGCTCGCGACGCCCGCCACCGCCACCTTCGCCATCACGCGCTCGTACTCCTCGCGGTTGACGGGGTGCAGCGCGTCGGGCCGGATGCGTTGCCAGCGCTCGACGTCAGCGCCCGAGGAGCGCGGCGGCGCCGCCGCCCTGGAACGGAAGCGTGCGGCGGGCGAGCGCAGGTCCAACCACCGCAGGTACAGCCAGCCGCCGGCAAAGCCGCCCAGGTGCGCGAAGTTCGCGATCCCGGACTGCCCGGCGAGTCCCTGGTACAATGCCATCAACGTCATCAGCAGCACCAGCCAGCGCGCCTCAATCCGCAGCACGAAGAAGAGGTAGATCGGCTCGCGCGGCCAGAAGGTCGCGTAGCCCAGCATCACGCCGAAGATGGCTCCCGACGCGCCGATGATCGCCGCGGTCGGCGTCACCAGCGAGCCGAGCGCGCCCGCGATCCCGCTGACGAAGTACAGCGCGAGGAAACGGCGGCCGCCGAGCCGCGCCTCGAGCCGCGGCCCGAAGAAGTACAGCGCCACCATGTTCCAGAAGAGGTGCGAGAAGCCGGCGTGCAGGAACATGTAGGTGACGACCGTCCACGGCCGCACCCCGATGAACGCCGGCACCAGCACGAGGGCCTGCACGAGGCCCGGGGCGACCTGCTCGAGGAGCAGCATCGCCACGTTGGCGAGGATGAGGAGCGATACCCAGGGGGTCGTGGTGCCGGCCTAGTTCGCGGGCTCGATGGCGTGGAGGCGGCCGACGTCCATGGTCATCACCTCGTCGCCGCGGGGATGGCTCAGGATGTCGCTGAACTTCGCGCCCCAGACGATCTCGTCCCACTTGTAGGAGGAGCGTGCGTGCACCGTCTGCGCGAACGTCTCCTCGACGCCCGCCAGCAGGACCAGGAACTCGCCCTCGCAGCGGCGCAGGTCGTCGCGCGTGAGCCCCTTCAGCGGGCTCGCGTCCGTGATCGGGTGCACGATGGTCCACGACAGCGGGAAGAAGACCACCGAGCTGCGCTCCAAGTCCAGCGGGTAGTACCGGCGCAGCCGGCGCCCGTTCACCTCCTCGAACCGCGCGAACATCACCGTGGCCCGGAGCTCGATGAGCTGGCTGGTGCGCGCGTTCGCGATCCGGAACTCGAAGGCCGTGATCCCGCGATAGGGCGCGATCACCGCGGTGCGGCTGAACAGCACCTTGGCCGTGGGCCGCGAAAAGCGCGCGAACAGGAGCCCGGTGGCCAGCGCCAGCCACAGGAGGCCCACCAGCGCCTCGACCGTGACCACGAGGTTGGCCGCGAGCCCCACCGGCCCCACGTTGCCGTAGCCGATCGTCGAGAAGGTCTCGACGCTGAAGAAGAAGGCCCGCGCGAAGCCCGTGCCCTCGCCGCCCGAGAGGCTCCCGGGGCCGCAGGCCAGGAAGCCCAGCGCGAACACACCGTTCAGCACCACGTACGAGCCCGCGACCATCCCCATGAACCGCGTCCACGACGTGGTCAACAGCAGGTGGTACGGGCTGAGGGACGAGCCGAGCCGCAGGCCGCGGCGCGCCACGTTGAAGGAGCCGTCCCGGTTCAGGAGCCGCTGCCGGCTCTCCTGGGACACGATCGCGCCGAATCCGAGATCCCTGTCCTCGTCCCCGACCACGCCCGGTCGCGTCACTCGGCGCTTCCTCCTTGTCGCCCTAGGCTACGAACTTGACAGTACAAAGTACTTGTCAATTCAGAGTCCAGCGTGCATCTTCACCGCGACCGGAGCGGCGAGACACGACATGTCGGCACTCACGCGCATCCTCTTTCCCCTGCCGGACTACCGGCGCACCCCGGCGTCGCTGCTGCGCTGGTGGGAGTCGCGGCGGCTCACGTACAACGTCGCGGTGGGCGGCGCGGGGCTCGTGACC
>DATJBO010000218.1:0-18917 GCA_035515315.1 Solirubrobacteraceae bacterium | reverse complement strand
CCTCACCGAGCCGATCTCCACGGCCGCCATCGACCTCGCCTCGGGCGCCCGCTACCGGGCCACGGGCAAGCGCAAGACCGCGATCGCCCGCGTCACCCTGCGCCCCGGCAGCGGCACCTACCTGATCAACGGGCGCACGCTCGAGGAGCACTTCCCACGCATGACCCTGCAGCGCAACATCCGCCAGCCGCTGGAGACGGTCGGCTACCACGAGCGCATGGACGTGATCGCCCGGTTGCACGGCGGCGGGATCTCCGCACAGGCGGGAGCGCTCCGCCACGGCGTCTCCCGCGCGCTGCTGGAGGCCGACCCCAACCTCCGCGGCGAGCTCAAGCGCCGCGGCTTCCTGACGCGCGACTCGCGCGCCAAGGAGCGCAAGAAGGCGGGCCTGAAGAAGGCGCGGAAGCGTCCGCAGTTCTCCAAGCGCTGAGCGCTGGCGGCGCGCTCGGCTGACGGGAGATGGCCCGCAAGCTGTTCGGGACCGACGGGGTTCGCGGGATCGCCGGCGAGGAGCTGACGGCGGAGCTGGTTCTGGCGCTGGGGCGCTCCGCCAGCGCCAGAGCCGAGAGCGAGCGCCCCCGCGTGCTGGTGATCCGCGACACGCGCGAGTCGGGGGAGATGCTGCAGTCCGCGCTCGCCGCCGGGGCCAGCGCCGCCGGCGCCGAAGCGCTGCTCGCCGGGGTGCTGCCGACGCCCTCCGCACCGCTGCTGATCGCCCGCTACGGCTTCGACCTGGGAGCCGTCATCTCGGCCTCTCACAACCCCTACCGCGACAACGGCATCAAGTTCTTCGGCGCGGACGGATACAAGCTCTCCGACGAGCAGGAGCTCGACATCGAGCGTGACCTGGAGGCCCCCCCGGGCGTCCCCGCGCCGGCCGTGCCGCACCCCGGCAGGATCCGCGAGCTGCGCGGCGCCGGCGAGGACTACCTGCGTGAGCTCCACGGGCGCTTCCAGGAGCTCGACCTGAGCGGGCTGGACGTGCTGCTCGACTGCGCCAACGGCGCCACCTACCAGGTGGCCCCCGAGATCTTCCGGCGGCTGGGCGCGACGGTGGCGGTGCTCGCCGACGAGCCCGACGGTCGCAACATCAACGACGGCTGCGGCTCCACCCACGTGGAGCGACTCGCCGCGGCCGTGGTGGAGGGCTCGCACGACGTCGGCTTCGCCTTCGACGGGGACGGCGACCGCGTGATGGCTGTGGACCGCAACGGCGAGCTCGTTGACGGGGACGAGCTGCTCGCGCTGGCGGCCGTGCACCTGCGCGCCCGCGGGCGCCTCCCGGGCGACGGCGTCGCGGTGACGGTGATGACCAACTACGGCTTCCACTCGGCGATGCAGGCGGCCGGCATCGAGGTGGCGGTCACCGCGGTCGGCGACCGCTACGTGCTGGAGGAGCTGCGCAGACGCTCCTGGACGCTCGGCGGCGAGCAGTCCGGCCACATCATCGAGATGTCGTTCAACAGCACCGGCGACGGCATCGCCAGCGCGCTGCTGACGCTGGAGGCCCTCGGCGGGCGCGACCTGGCGGAACGCGATGCCATGCACAAGCTCCCGCAACGGCTCGTCAACGTGCCCGTGCGGGACCGCGGCGCGCTTGCCGGAGCCGACCAGGTGAGCGCCGGCGTCGAGCTCGCCGAACAGGAACTCGCGGGCCGCGGCCGCGTGCTCGTGCGCCCGAGCGGAACTGAGCCGCTTGTACGGGTGATGGTCGAGGCTCCCACCGACGAGGAGGCGCAGGACGTGTGCGGTCGGCTGGTTGAGCTCGTGCAGCGAGAGCTCACATAGGCGTCCAGCACCGCTGGGCCCGCTGTTATCGTCAAGCACGTGTGCGGCATCGTCGGCTACGTGGGCACACGCTCCGCCCGTGAGGTCTTGCTAGCCGGCCTGAGCCGGCTGGAATATCGCGGCTACGACTCCGCGGGGATCTCGGTCATCACCCCGGAGCGGATCGAGTCGGTGCGCGCGGTCGGAAATCTGTCCGCACTGCGGGCCAAGCTCGCCGACGGCTCACCCGACGCCTACCGGGGCGGCTCGGCGGTGGCCGTCGGCGAGCGTCCCCCCGGCACCGGCATCGGCCACACCCGGTGGGCCACCCACGGGCGCGTCAGCGAGCAGAACGCCCACCCCCACTGCGACAGCTCCGATCGCGTGCACGTCGTCGTCAACGGCATCGTGGAGAACTACGTGGAGCTGAAGGAGCGTCTCGCCGCGTCCGGCAGCGTGTTCAGCTCGGAGACCGACGCCGAGGTGATCGCCCACCTGATCGCCGAGCTCTACGAGGACGACCTGGCCGTGGCCGTGCGCGCCGCCTACGAGCAGCTGGAGGGTCACTTCGCGTTCGTGGCGATGAGCTTCGACGAGCCCGAGGTGCTGGTCGGGGCCCGCCGCGAGTGCCCCCTGATCGTCGGGCGGGGCGACGGGGAGCAGTTCATCGCCTCGGCCGTCCCCGCCTTCCTCGAGCACACCCGCCGGGTGCAGCTCGTCGAAAACGGCGAGATCGTCGTGTTGACGCCCGAAGGGGTGACGATCACGACCGCCGCCGGGGAGCCGGTGCAGCGCGAGGTGGCAAGCGTCGACTGGGACGCCGAAACCGCCGAGAAGGGCGGCTACGACACGTTCATGATGAAGGAGATCTTCGAACAGGCCGACGCGGTCGCCGACGCGATCTCCGGGCGGACCGCGCGCGCCGACCACGTCGAGCTGGCAGAGGACGGCGCCCTCGAGGAGTCGCTGCTGCGCGACGTCTCGCGGATCGTGATCGTGGCCTGCGGCACCAGCTACCACGCCGGGCTGATCGGCCGTTACGCGATCGAAGAGTGGGCACGGTTGCCGGTCGAGATGGACATCGCCTCCGAGTACCGCTATCGCAACCCGGTGATCACCTCCGGGGACCTCGTGATCGGCATCACCCAGTCGGGCGAGACGGCCGACACCCTCGCCGCGATGCGGATGGCCCGCGGACGCGGCGCCCGCGTGCTCGCCGTGACCAACGTGATGGGCTCGCAGGCCACGCGCGAGGCCGACGGGGTGCTGTTCACGCGCGCCGGCCTCGAGATCGGGGTGGCCGCGACCAAGACGTTCACCTGCCAGGTCGCCGTGATGTACCTGATCGCGCTGCGCCTGGCCGAGCTGCGGGGCGAGCTGTCCCCGGAGCGTTTGGGTGAGCTGATCGGCGAGATGAAGCGGCTGCCCCACTGCATCGACACCGTGCTCGCCACCGTCCAGGAGCAGGTGCGCCCGATCGCCGAGGCCCAGTGGCGCGGCGAGTTCTTCCTATACATCGGCCGCCACATAGGCCTGCCCGTCGCGCTCGAGGGCGCGCTGAAGCTGAAGGAGATCTCCTACATCGCGACCGACGCCTACGCGGCGGGCGAGATGAAGCACGGGCCGATCGCCCTGCTGGACGAGTCCACGCCGGTGGTCAGCGTCGCGACCGACTCGCCGGTGCTCGAGAAGGTCGCCTCCAACATGCAGGAGGTCCGCGCCCGGGGCGCACGGGTGATCGCCCTGGCGAGCGCCGACAACGAGCGCATCCGCGAGTATGCCGACGACGTGGTCACGCTCCCCCCGATCGACTGGATGCTGCAGCCGATCCTCGCGGTGGTCCCGCTGCAGGTGCTCGCCTACGAGATCGCCCGCCATCGCGGCCTCAACGTCGATCAGCCGCGCAACCTCGCCAAGACGGTCACCGTCGAGTAGCGACCGCACCCTGGAGGGCGGGGGCACCATCTAGGATCGGCAGTCGTGGATGAGCTGCCGAGCTGGCTCGAGCCGCTGCTCGACGCCGAGACTATGCGCGGCACCGATCGCTGGGCGATCTCCGAGCGCGGCGTGCCGGGACTCGAGCTGATGGAGAACGCCGGCGCGGCGGTCACGCGCACGGCCGAGCGCATGGCCCCCGACGGACCGGTGACGATCCTCTGCGGCAAGGGCAACAACGGCGGCGACGGGCTCGTGGTCGCGCGGATGCTCCGCGACAGCGGCCGCGAGGTCGACGTGGTGTGCGTGGGCGCCCCCGAGGAGCTGACCGGAGACGCGCGCGTGAATCTCGAGCGTCTCCCCGGCCCGGCGCCGGTGGACCTCGACGGGGTGCCGTGGAGCGAGCACGAGGAGCGCCCCCGGGGCACCGCGCCAGGCCCGGAGGAGCTCCTGTCGGGGGCGGCACTGGTGGTCGACGCGCTGCTCGGGACCGGCTTCCAGGGTGAGCCCCGGGGCGAGGTGGCGCGCGCGATCGCGGCGCTCGTGGCAACGGGTCCGAAGGTGCTGAGCGTCGACATCCCGAGCGGGGTCGACGCCTCCACCGGCGAGGCGGCCGAAGCCGTCGTGCAGGCGAGTGTGACTGTGACCTTCCACGCCGCCAAGCCGGGTCTGTGGATCAACCCGGGCAAGGCCCACGCCGGCGCGGTCGAGGTGGCCGACATCGGGATCCCCCGTGGCGCCCCGGGCGTGGGCCGCATCGGCCTCATCAGGGACTCGCTGCTGGCCGAGCTGCCGCGCCGGGGGGCGCGCTCGACGAAGTTCAGCTCCGGGCACGTGCTGCTCGCGGGGGGCTCCCGCGGGCTCACCGGCGCGCCGATCATGGCGGCGCGGGCGAGCATGCGTTCCGGTGCCGGCTACGTGACCGCGTGCGTGCCCGCCTCGCTGCAGCCGGTGATCGCCTCCTCCGGGGTTCCGGAGCTGATGACCAGGGCGCTCGAGGAGGACCCTCCAGGGTCGGGGAGCCTCGCCGAGCACGCCCGCGAGGCCGTGCTCGAAGCCGCGCAGCGCGGTGGCGCGCTGGCGCTCGGCCCGGGCCTCGGGCGCAGCGAGGCGGCGGGGGCGTTCGCGCGCGGGCTCGCCCGCGACGCGCCGCTGCCGATCGTGATCGACGCCGACGGGCTCAACGCGCACGCCGGCCACCTGCGCGAGCTCGCCGCGCGATCCGCGCCCACCGTGCTCACCCCCCACGCGGGAGAGCTCGCGCGCCTGACCGGGTCCGACAGCCACGAGATCGACGCGCGGCGCCTTCACCACGTGCGCGCCGCCGCCGCCGAGTCAGGGGCGGTGGTGGCGCTGAAGGGAGACGACACGCTGGTGGCGAGCCCCGACGGGCTGGTCGCGGTCAGCCCGGGACGGGCCCCCGGCCTCGCCACGGCGGGCACGGGCGACGTGCTCACGGGGGTGGTCGCCGCGCTGCTGTCCGGCGGGCTCGACGCCTTCACGGCCACCGCCGCCGCGGTGCTCGTGCACCTGCTCGCAGGACGCCTCGCGGCGAGCCGGGTCGCCGCCGCGGAGGGTGTGATCGCCAGCGATGTGATCGAAGCGCTGCCCGCCGTCCGCGCGAGGCACGCCGACGGGTCCGTCCCGATCGGGGGCGAGGAACATGGCTGACACGCTCACCGGCTCTGCTGCGCCGGCCGGGACAGGCGCGCTGCGGCGGGCGGAGGCGAGCGTCAACCTCGCCGCGCTCGAGCGCAACTGCGAGCGCATGCGCCGCGAGCTGCGCGACGGCGCCATGCTGTGCGCGGTCGTGAAGGCCGACGGGTACGGTCACGGCGCGCTGCCGAGCGCCCGTGCCGCGCTGGCCGGCGGGGCCAGCTGGCTGGCGGTGGCCGACGCCCGCGAGGCAGTCGAGCTGCGCGAGGGCGGCCTCTCCGGCGTGCCGATCCTCGTGATGGGTGCGCTCGCCGCGAGCGAGCTCGAACAGGCGCTGGGCGCGGGCGCGGACGTCGTGGTGTGGCGGGAGGACCAGCTGCATGCCGTGATCGACGCCGGTGGCGGGCGCGTGCACGTGAAGCTCGACTCCGGCATGGGCCGGCTCGGCACCCGCGAGCCGAGCCAGGCCGCGAGCGTCGTGGCGGCGGCCCGCTCGGCGCCCGGCGTGGTTCTCGCGGGGCTGATGACGCACTTCGCCACCGCCGACGAACAGGACGACGAAGGCTTCTTCGAGCAGCAGCTGCACGCGTTCACGAGCTGGACCGCCCCGCTCAAGCGCGAGCAGCCGGAGCTGATCGTCCACGCTGCCAACAGCGCCGCGGTGCTGCGCCGCCCCGAGGCGCACTTCGACATGGTCCGCTGCGGGATCTCGATCTACGGCATGGATCCCTTCGGGGTGGACGCGCGGGAGCGCGAGCTCGACCCCGTGCTCGAGCTGTCCTCCTATGTGGCCGAGGTCAAGCCGTGCCGTGCCGGGCAGAGCGCCGGCTACGGGCGGACGTTCCGCGCGTCGGGCGACACCGCGATCGGGCTGCTGCCGATCGGCTACGGAGACGGGTGGCGGCGAGCGCTGTCCAACAACGGCGAGGTCCTGATCGCCGGGCGGCGCTACCCGCTGGCCGGGACCGTGAGCATGGACAGCATCACCGTGGACCTGGGTGCCGACGCCCACGACACCTCGCTGCGTGGCCGGCGGGCGGTCCTGCTCGGATCCGACGGGAGCGAGCGGATCAGCGCGGAGGACGTCGCCCGGCGTCTCGGGACCATCAACTACGAGATCACCTGCGGGCTCACCAGGCGAGTGCCGAGGACCTACCACCGCGACGGTACGGCGGTGGCCGAGCCGCTCGCCGGATGAGCTCTCCCGACCCCGCCGGACAGGTCTCGCCGGTCGAGCTGGCCCGACGCGTGCTCGCGGGACGCGAGGCGTGGCTGGTAGGCGGCACCACCCGCGACCGCCTGCTGGGACGTGCCAGCGCCGACATCGACGTGGTCCTGCCGGGAGACGTCGAGCAGGCCGCTCGGGCCCTCGCCCGCGCCGCCCCCCGCGCCGCGTGCTTCGAGCTGTCCTCCGAGCACCGCGCGTGGCGGGTGGTCTGCGGCGAGCAGGGGTGGCAGGCCGACCTCGAGCCGATGCGGGCCGCGACCCTCGAGCAGGATCTGCGCCTGCGCGACTTCACCGTCAACGCGATCGCCGAGCCGCTGTCCGGAGGCGAGCCGATCGACCCCGTCGGGGGCATCGAGGACCTCCGTGCGGGGCGCCTGCGTGCGGCCTCCCCCAAAGCCTTCGTCGAAGACCCGCTGAGGGTGATGCGCCTGGCGCGGGTCGCCGTGGAGCTGGACCTCGAGCCCGAACCCGAGACGCTGGCGCTCGCACGCACCGCCGCGCCCCTGCTGGCGGGTGTGTCGGCCGAGCGGGTGTTCGCCGAGCTGGGCAGGATCCTTTCGGCGGCGCAGGCGCGCCGCGGCATCGAGCTGCTCGTGAGCGTCGGCGCGGGGGAGGCCGTGCTCCCCGAGCTGGTGCGGCTGCGGGGTATCCAGCAGAGCCGCTACCACCATGCCGACGTGTACGAGCACACGCTCGAGGTGCTCGACCGGACGGTCACCCTGACGCACGCCCTGGCCGGTGCCGGGCATGCGGGTGCGGAGCCGGATGCCGGCGCCGACGACGGCGCCGGGGTGGTCGACGCGGGCGCCGCGCTGGTCAGCACGAGCGCCGCCGCGCAGGTACGGGCCGTGCTCGCGAGCATGGACGGGCAGCTGCGGGCGCGGCTGGCGAGCGTGCTGGCGGAGCCGCTCGCCGACGAGCTGACCCGCGGCCAGGCGCTGGCGTGGGGCGCGCTGCTGCACGACGCCGCCAAGCCCCGCACCCAGGGGATCAGCGGGGAGGGCGGGCGCGTCACGTTCATCGGCCACGACGTGGCCGGGGCGGAGCTGGCGCGCGAGGTGCTGGGCAGGTTGCGGGCCAGCGAGCGGCTGCGGTCGTTCGTGGCGGGGCTTGTGCGTGGCCACCTGCGCCTCGGCTTCCTCGTCCACGAGCCCCAGCCGCTCTCGCGGCGCGCCGTGTTCGGCTATCTACGGGCGTGCTCGCCCGTCGAGGTGGACGTGACGCTGCTGTCGATCGCCGACCGCCTGGCCACGCGCGGAGACCGCGCGAAGGAGGCGATCGACGCGCACCTGCAGCTCGCGATCGTGACCCTCCCCGACGCGCTGGATTGGCACTCGAAGGGACCACCCGCGGTCCCCCTCCGCGGCGACGACCTCGCCCGGGAGCTCGGGATCGCCCATGGTCCCCGCCTCGGAGAGCTGCTCGAGGAACTGCTCGAGGCACGCTACGCCGGGGACATCAAGAGCCGCAGCGAGGCGGTAGCGTACGCGCGCGAGCTGCTCGCGGAGAGCGAGTCCTCGCGCTCCTGATGCGCGACCCTGACTGCATCTTCTGCAAGATCGTCGCGGGCGAGCTGCCCGCGCGGATCGTCGACCAAGACGATCGCACGATCGCGTTCATGGACATCGCGCCCGCGACCCGCGGGCACGCGCTCGTGATCCCGCGCGAGCACAGCGCCGACCTGCTCACCGTCCCCCGGGAGGACCTGCTCGCGACGCTCACCGCGGCCCAGCGATTGGCTGGGCGGCTACGCGAGCGGTTGGGCGCCGATGGGGTGAATCTACTGAACTCCTGCGGCGCGTCCGCCTGGCAGACGGTGTTCCACTTCCACCTCCACGTGATCCCCCGCTATGCGGACGATCCGCTGCGCCTGCCGTGGATCCCCACGCAGGGCGATCCCGACGAGATAGCCGCCGCCGCGGAGGAACTGACGGCGGCCTAACGAATACCGGACCGCTACAAACGGGCCTCGCGCGTGTTTGGATCCCGCATATGAGAAGAATCTGCACGATCGCACTGCTCGGTCTGGGCGGCGCGCTGGCGATTCCCGCCGCCGCGCCCGCCACGCTCGCCGAAATCGGGACCGTGGGCGCGGCCAAGACGCCCGCTGTCCCCAGCTGCCCCGCGAGCCCCTGCCTGGCCGTCAGCCGCACCACCGGGTTCCAGGTGAAGGTCGGCACCACGAAGAACCCGATGAACATCCCCCGCGAAGGTTCGATCGTGGCGTGGTCGATCACGCTCGCCAAGCCGACGAGCGCGCAGATCAAGTACTTCAACAGCAGCGAGGGCGGACCGGCCGAAGCGGGGATCGCCGTGCTCGCGCCCCAGAAGAAGCCCAACCTCACCTACAAGCTCGTCGCCCAGGGCCCTACGGTGAAGCTCCAGTCGTACTTCGGCCAGACCGCCCAGTTCCCGCTGCCGACCTCGATCCCCGTCAAGAAGGGCGAGCTCGTCGCCCTCACCGTTCCCACCTGGGCCCCCGCGCTGGCGCTCAACTTCGGCAACGACACCTCCTGGCGGGCGAGCCGCACGAAGGCGCAGTGCAACAGCACCAGCACGCAGACGAGCCACACCCAGATCGGCAGCCCGGTCCAGTACTACTGCCTGTACCAGACCGCCCGCCTCACCTACGGCGCGACGCTGATCTCGACGCCCTGAGCTACGGCGCGCTGGCGCCGCCGGTTGGGCTCGACGAGCCGCCTTCTTCGGAGCCGCCGCCTTCGCCGGTGGCTTTTTCGGCGCCTTCCGAGGAGGCTCCCCCGGAGGAGCCGGTTTCGCTCGACGGTTCGCCGGAGGCTTCCGAGCCGCCGGAGGCTTCCGATTCGGAGCTCGAGGCTTCGCCGCTGGATTCCGAGGACGTGGAGGTCTTCTTCGTGGTGGTGGAGGTCGAGGTCCCCGCCGCCTTTTCCGCACTCGTGTCGTTCGGCGGGGCGATTTCGGGCGTGTTCTTGGGGGTCGTTTCGGAGACCTTCGTCCCGCCACAGGCCGCGAGGGCGATCGCCGCCAGCAGCGCCCCGCCCGCTGCCAGCCAACGGCGGGTGCTCACGGCGGCCCCATCCTCCTGCCACAGGTGGGGCAGTCGTTGAGGTCCTTCTGGGCGAGCTGGTCGCACCACGGGCAGAAGCGCAGGTTCTCGACCGCCCACGGCAGCCGCGAGCGCGACGGGGCCATCGGCAGAGCGATCCCGACCACTTCCAGCGGCTCGTCGGTCTCCCGGTCCCGGTACACGCGCCCGGGCTCGGCCTCGATGAGGATCTCGCGGCCGCTGGCACGGTTGCGTAGGCGGTAACGCTGCTTGGGGCTCACGGCTGGGAGACTCTAGCGGAGCAAGTGGCGCGCATCCTCATCTTCCACGGCTACCTGCTCGAGGGAACCGGCTCCAACGTCTACAACGCGCGCCTCGCGCAGACGCTCGCGCGCCTCGGGCACGATGTCCACCTCGTCTGCCAGGAGCGCCACCCCGAGCGCCTCGGCTTCGTGGACGCTGCCGGGGACTGGGACTCCGGGACGCTGCGGGTACGGCGCCTGCGCGAGCCCGCCGCCGGGGCCGGGGTAGGCGCAGAGGCCGGGAGCTGCACGGTGTACCGGCCCGACATCGGCGGGCTGCTGCCGGTGTACGTGGCCGACCGCTACGAGGCGATGGAAGCCCGCACCTTCTCGCAGCTCAGCGACGGGGAGCTGCGCCGCTACCTGGAGGCGAACGTCGACGCCGTCCGCGAGGTCGCCGCCCGCGCGGGGCCGGAGCTGGCGCTCGCCAACCACCTGGTGATGGGGCCCGTGATCCTCGCGCGGGCCCTCGGCACTGGCATCCCGTACGCGGTCAAGGTGCACGGCAGCGCGCTGGAGTACACCGTCAAGCCCGACCCTGAGCGCTTCCTGGGGGTCGCCCGCGAGGGGCTCGCCCCCGCCGCGGCCGTGCTCGTGGGCTCGCGCCACACGGCCGAGAGCCTGTGGGAGGCGATCGCGGACCCCGGGCTGCCGGGACGCACGCGACTCGGGCCACCTGGCGTCGACGTGGCCCGCTTTCGCCCGCGCGGCAAGGACGAGGCGATCGCCGGGGTGGCGGACCTGGCCGACGCCCTGCGGCATGCCCGCGAGCTGCGGCCGGCCGGCGGGGAGAGCGCCTTCGCGCGCGAGCCGCGCCAGGCGGGGGATGCGCTCGCGCGGGTCCGGGGCGGGGAGCCGCTGGTGGCGTTCGTCGGCAAGCTGATCGTCAGCAAGGGACCCGACCTGCTGCTCGCTGCGTGGCCGCTCGTGCTCGAACGCCTGCCGTGTGCACGCCTGCTGATCGTGGGCTTCGGCGCCTACCGGGAGGGTCTGGAAGCGATGGCTGGCGCGCTGCGGGCGGGCGACCTCGAGCGCGTGCGCGAGCTTGCCCTCGCCGGGCGCGCGCTGGAGGGCGGGGGGGAGGCGAAGGCCGCGCCGCTGGGCTACCTGCTTGCCTTCCTGGATAGCCTCGACGGTCCGGCCGCCGCCCGCTACGTGGCGGCCGCCGGCGAGATCTGCGAGCGGGCGCTGTTCACCGGCCGCCTCGAGCACGACGAGCTCCCGCGGCTGCTGCCCGCCTGCAGCGCGCTGGTCGTGCCGAGCACCTTCCCCGAGGCCTTCGGGATGGTGGCCGCCGAGGCCGCCGCCTGCGGGGCCCTGCCGATCAGCGCCGCCCACTCGGGCCTCGCGGAGGTGAGCGAGACCCTGGCCGCGAGCGTGCCGGCTCCGATCCGTCCGCTGCTGTCCTTCGACCTCGGTCCCGGGGTTGTGCCGGCGATCGCCCGGCGGGTGCTCGCGTGGCTCGAATGCGAGCCCGCCCTGCAGGAGCGCACACGAGACGCGCTGGTCGCCACGGTGCGCGCGCGGTGGTCGTGGGAGAGCGTGGCCGAGGGCGTGATCGCCGCTGCCCGCGGGGAGTTGGAGGTGCTGCCGGAGCCCTGACCGACGCTCGGCGGGAGCCGGGGCGGCCCGCACGGGCCCACCGGCCGTTCGGATAGTCTTCCCCCCCGCTTGTGCTGAGGATCCCCCGCACAGACAGACCTTTGCGCTCGCGGCCAACTCGGCCTGCGTGGCCGCGTCCGGCGGCCGTGGCGCTCGGCACGCTGTCCCTGATGGGCGTGCTCGCCGCCGGTGGCTGCTCGTCCTCGGTCGTGAAGGGCAACGACAACGCGAACCTGATCGTGGGCAAGCAGCAGTTCGTCGCCAAGTGCGGCGCCTGCCACACCCTTGCCCGCGCCAACACGAAGGGGATCGTCGGGCCCAACCTCGACGTCTCCTTCCGCCAGAGCCTCAAAGAAGGACTCGGGCGCAACACGATCCGCAGCGTCGTGGAATTCCAGATCGCCAACCCGAACCCCACCGGCGCGATGCCGGCTGGGCTCCTCAGCGGGGCGAAGGCCCGGGACGTCGCCTCCTACGTCGAACACTCCGCCGACAGGACGGGCCCCGACACAGGGCTGCTGGCCACCGCCGTGGAAGCCCCCGGCGCCGGCAAGCCGGCGGTCGAGAAGGCCGGCAAGCTCTCGATCGACGCCAACCCGCAGGGGCAGCTCGCCTACACCTCGACCAAGGCATCCGCCACTGCCGGCCCCGTGACGGTCACGATGGCCAACATGTCGGGCGTCTCGCACAACATCGCGTTCGAAGCCGGAGAAAACGGCGCCACCGCCAAGGGGCCGAAGATCGCCGCGAGCAGCTTCATCAGCAAGGGCGAAACGTCGGTCATGCTGACGCTGAAGCCCGGCAAGTACACGTTCTTCTGCGAGGTCCCCGGTCACCGCGCGGCCGGCATGTACGGCACCCTGACGGTCAAGTAGCCGCTTGCGAAACAAGTAGCGGCGCTGGGCAACGAACCGCGCGGGTCAAGTAGCCGCGCGCACGATCACCGCTGCGACGATCAGGACGATCACCACGGCCAGCACGTAGAGCAGCAGCCGGAAGGCCTCCCGCTCCGAGCGCAGCGGGTTGAGCACCGGGTCCGCCGGCCTACAGGATGTAGACCGTCGTGTACACGACGAGCCACATGATGTCGACGAAGTGCCAGTAGATGCCCGGCACCTCCACGCCGCGGTGATGCTCGGGGCTGTAGTGCCCGCGAAATGCCCGGATCGTGACCGATAACAGCAGGCACAGCCCGATGAACACGTGGGCCCCGTGCAGCCCCGTCAGCGAGTAGAAGATCGTCGCCTGGGCGTGGTCCTGGGGGGCGAAGCCGATGTTGGCGTACTCGTTGATCTGGATGAACAGGAAGGTGATGCCGAGCAGCAGCGTCGTCAGCATCCCCGCCTTCAGGCCCCAGTGGTTGCCTTTCTTGATCTGCCGCTCGGCCCAGTGGATCGTGAACGAAGACGACACCAGGATCGCGGTGTTCACACCGGCTACCTCGACGGGGAGTTTCGTCCCGGGGTCCGGCCACGGCTCCCCCTGGGCGATGCGGATGAAGAAGTAGGCCGTGAAGAAGGCCCCGAAGACCATCACCTCGGAGATGATGAAAAGCAGCATCCCGAGCAGGGGCGCGGGCACGCGGGAGCTGACGTGCGCCGGCGGCGGCCCGTGATGCTCGTGCGCTTCGGCGTGGGCGATGCTGGCGGCCTCCATCTCCTCTCCCCGCTAGTAGGCCGCCGCGGCGCTCTCGGCGGCGCTCTCGGCGACCACGTGCTCCACCGGCACCCGGCTCGCGCCGCGCACCCGCTCGATCAGGTCCGATCGCAGCCACCCGGAGCGCTCGCCCGGCAGCGTCGAGATCACGATGTCGTCGACGGTGAACAGCTCCAGCGCGTTCATGGTGGCGGTGTAGGGGTCGGGGTCGCCGATCATCCCGGAGATGACCAACCCCGCGCGGCGCAGACGGTCGAGCATCCGTGCCAGTCGGGCGCGTGCCTCGGCGGCGGCCGGGCCGCTCCCGTCGCCTTTCGGCAGCACCGCGATGAACACGTGTTTGCCCTCCTCGGCGTTCTTCGCGATCAGGCGGTCGCTGAGCTCGTCGCCGGTGGAGGTCTTGTTGGCCACAACCAGCGTGACCTTGAACGGCAGGCGCTGGTTCTCGAGGTCGACGGTCACGTGCTCGACCGGCAGCCCCGATGCGTTTTCGATCCGTTCGACGAGATCGCGGCGCAGCCACCCCGAGCTCGTGGCGGGGTGGGTCGAGACGATGATCGCGTCGGGCCGACGGTCGGCGACGGCGTCCATCGTCGCCAGGAAGGCGTCCGCGTCGCCCACTTCACCGGTGGCCTCGATGCCTTCTTCTGCGACGATCGACAGCGCCAGGTCGACCCGCACCTGGGCGGATTCGCGCACCGCCTCGTCGTAGATCACCAGTCCGGCAGACGGGGTGCTCTGGGGAACCACGAGGCGGAAACGGGCCCCGCCGGGCTCGGCGGCGTGCGCCCGCACGGCGTCGAGCAGCGGGGCGCCTCCGATCGTGCGGTTGGCGACGACGAGGATCTCCTTCATGCGTCCATCCAGTCGCTCACGGCCCCTGCGGGGTCGCGGCTCCCGAGCCCGCGCCCACGGTGGCCGGAACGGGCGGGGGCGCGAAGATGCCGTGCACGGCGCCGGGGATGCCGTACTCGTAGGGACCTCCCACCACGGTGGGCACGCGGTCGAAGTTGAACACCGGCGGCGGCGAGGACACCTGCCACTCGAGCGTCATGCCACGCCACGGGTTGCCGGTGGCGCGTGGACCGCCCCGCCAGCTGGTGATCATGTTGTAGACGAAGATCAGCGTGGAGGCGCCCAGGAAGAAGCTCGCGATCGAGATGAACAGGTTCATCCCCGCGAATTCCGAGGCGTAGGTCGCGACCCGCCGTGGCATCCCCTGCAGCCCGATCACGTGCATCGGCCCGAACGTCGCGTTCATGAAGACGAACGTCAACCAGAAGTGCCATTTGCCCAGGCGCTCGTCATACATCCGCCCGGTCATCTTCGGGAACCAGTAGTACACGCCCGCGAAGATCGTCATCAGCGAGCCCCCGAACAGCACGTAGTGGATGTGGGCGACGATGAAGTAGGTCGCGCTGACGTGGATGTCGAAGGGGATCATCGCCAGCATCACGCCGGAGATCCCGCCGAGCGTGAACGTCGCCAGGAAGCCGAGGGCGAACAGCATCGGCGTGTCGAGGCGCAGGACCCCTCGGAACAGGGTCGCCAGCCAGCTGAAGATCTTGATCCCGGTGGGGACCGCGATGATCGCCGTGGTGATCGCCATCGGGATGCGGATCCAGGCGGCCATCCCCGAGGTGAACATGTGGTGGGCCCACACGGTGAAGCCGAGCCCCACGATCGCCAGCAGCGAGAAGGCCATCATGCGGTAGCCGAAGATCGGCTTGCGCGCCTTCACGGCGATCACTTCGCTGATGATCCCGAACCCGGGCAGCATCATGATGTACACCGCCGGGTGGGAGTAGAACCAGAACACGTGCTGGTACATGAGCACGTCCCCGCCCTTGGCGGCATTGAAGAAGTTGAACCCCAGCCCCCGGTCGAGCAGGATGAAGAACTGCGAGGCGGCGATGAACGGGGTCGCGATCACGACCAGCAGCGAGGTCGCAAAGTTCGCCCACACCAGCAGTGGGAGCCTGAAGAAGCTCATGCCGGGGGCCCTCATCGTGATGATCGTCACCAGGAAGTTGAGCGCGGTCATGATCGACGAGGCGCCCGCGAACTGGACCGCCACCGAGAAGAACACCTGCCCGACGGGCGCCGTGTCCGATAGTGGGGTGTAGGCCGTCCAGCCGTCGGCGAAGGCGCCCCCGGGGGCGAAGAAGCTGCCGAGCATCATGATCCCGGCGACCGGCAGCAGCCAGAACGAGAGCGCGTTCAGGCGCGGGAAGGCCATGTCCGGGGCGCCGATCATCAGCGGGATTACGTAGTTGCCCAGGCCCGCGAACACGGGGATGATGAACAGGAAGATCAGCAGCGAGGCGTGGACCGAGAACAGCCCGTTGAACGTGTTCGCGCTCACGAAGTGCGAGCCGGGCTGGGCGAGCTGGGCGCGCATCAGCATCGCCAGCAGGCCGCCGATCAGCAGGAAGATGAACGAGTTGACCGTGTACTGGATCCCGATCACCTTGTGGTCGGTGTTGATCCGGAAGTAGTCCCTCCACGTGTAGGCGCCGTGGCCGGAATGGTCCTCGGGGCGCGTTTTCCGACCCGAGGCCCAGTAGAACCAGTAGTCGAACCCGCCGAGGCCGACGAGGAAGCCGAGCGGGGCCGCCATCAGGGCGACGGTGGTGATCGCGTCGCCGGAGATGTAGTGGTGGAAGGTGCTGTGGCCGGTGGAGGCGCGGATCACCCACGTCAGGAAGAAGGCGAACACGATCCCGCCGAGGAACATCACAGCTCCGCGGATCATCCCGGGGGCTTTCAGCTGCGCTACCACCGCGCCCTCCGGGTGTGCTCGCGCCTGTCCATGCTCGCGGCCAACATTATCCAGCCGACCCCCCGGCCGCCGCGCCCCCCGACGAACCGCCCGCCGCGGCGCTGGCCTGGCTCTTGAGCCATTCCTGGAAGCGCGCCTGCGAGACCACGTGGACGGCCGAGCGCATCAGCGAGTGACCGGCCCCGCACAGCAGGTTGCAGATCACCGGATAGGTCCCGAGCCGCGTCGCGGTCACCCGCCAGTTGGTGGTGATGCCCGGCACCGCGTCCTCCTGCAGGCGGAAGGCGGGTACCCAGAAGGCGTGGATCACGTCCCTGCTGTGGATCTGGAACTGGACGGACTCGTTGCGTGGGATGTACAGCTCGTAGCTGTTCAGCGGCGCCCCGCCGGTGAGCGCCCGCGGATACTGGTAGGTCCACACGAACTGCTGCCCGGTGACGCCGATCTTGATCTCGCGCGCCGGCTTCTTCTCGTTTTCGTGGAGCACCACGAACGAGTAGCCCACCAGCGACAGCAGCAGCACCGTGGGGATCGCCGTCCAGAACACCTCGAGGCGGGTGTTGCCGTGGATCGGCGCGCCGTCCTTGAGCTCCTCGCCCGGCCTCATGCGGAAGTTCCAGACGTTGAACAGGATCGCCGTCACGACGAGCACGAAGATCGGGATCGAGGCGATCACGAGCACGTGGTACAGGCGGTCGCTGTTGACGGCCTGTTTGGAGGCCGCCACCGGGAACCAGCGGATTTCGTAGCTCAGCCAGATGCCGATCCCGACGGCGATCAGCGCCAGGATGACGGTGATCGTGACCGACCGGCGCCGGTTCATGCAGCGTTGCCGCGGGGGCGGCGGTGCTCGTGCGGGGCGGCGATCCTGTCCATCGCGAGCAGGGATCCTAATGCCTGGCGCAACGGACCGTCACGCTTGACGACCGGGCCCCGACCCTCTAGATTGAGGCAATAGTTGCTAATTGTCCGTGGGTGGCTGGGGTCATTGGGACCAGCCGCAGCGGGCCTCGAGACTCCATCGGAGGCGAGAGAGAATGCAGGTTCGCAACGGCATGACTGACACGGTTCTCACGGTTGGGCCCGGCCACGACCTTCGCTGCGTGGCGAGGCTGATGAGCGAGAGGGGCGTGGGGGCGGCTGTGGTGATCGACCCGGATGCCGCCGGCCCGGGGATCATCACCGAGCGCGACCTTCTGATCTCGATCGGCGCCGGGCAGGATCCCGACCGCGAGGTGGTCGCGGATCACCTGACCCACGATGTCGTGTACGCCGCGCCGGAGTGGTCGCTCGAGGAGGCGGCCGCTGCGATGGTGCGGGGGGGCTTCCGCCACCTGATCGTCCTGGACGGGGCCGACACGGTCGGCATCCTGTCGGTCCGCGACGTGGTGCGCTGCTGGACCGACGATGGGGCGATCTGCCCGGTTCCGGACAGGGTGGCCGTGGGGTGAGAGGGGCGGCGCGCCCGCTTTGGGGAGCGGGCCGCCGTTGGTCGAGTAGGCCGGGCGCGGTCGGGGGACCGCGCCCCCCACTCACGGCGCGTCGAGCGGCAGCTCGTCGACTTCGCGGCGCGTGTCTTTGATCCAGCGCACCACGCACCAGATCGTCATCACCGCACCGATGAAGGTCAGCTCGATGAAGGTGGTCAGACCGATCAGCGTCAGCGTGATCCCGACCGCGGTCAGCGCTGGCAGCACCGAGGGGCCGGGAAGGTGGATCTCCTCGCCCGCGGGGGGCGGCTCGGGGTCCAGCTCGCTCACGACACGTAGGCGGCCGCGACCACGAAGGTGATCCCGAACATGAAGAGGCAGATCGCCGCGACGATCAGGCCGGTGAGGATGTTCTTGCGGGCCAGGCGGCGGTTCATGCTGTGCGGGGGCTCATCCTACAGGTGCTTGTCAGCGACCATCGAGCAGAACAGCAGCGCCAGGTAGGCAAGCGAGTACAGGTACAGGCGCAGCGCGGTGGGGCGGTCGGCGCGGCGGATCAACAACTGCGAGCCGACGATGAAGCCCAGGCCGAGCAGCACCGAGGCGACCAGGTAGATCGTCCCGAAGCCGCCCGCACAGAAGGGCAGCTGGGTGACGGCGTACAGCAGCACCGCGTACAGGGCGATCTGGCGGCGCGTCTCGGCCTCGCCCCGCACCACCGGGAGCATCGGCACCCCGACCTTGCGGTACTCGTCCTTCATCAACAGCGACAGCGACCAGAAGTGGGGAGGGGTCCAGAAGAAGACGATGAAGAACATCAGCAGCGCCGTGCCGCTGATCGAGCCCGTCACGGCCGCCCAGCCGACCAGCGGCGGCACGGCCCCGGCGGCCCCGCCGATCACGATGTTCTGCGGGCTGCGGCGCTTGAGCCATAACGTGTATACGAGCACGTAGCCGAGGAACCCGGCGAACGACAGCGCGGCCGCCAGCGGGTTCACCGCCAGCCACAGCTCGACCACCGAGCAGGCCGCCAGCGCGCACCCGAACAGCAGCGCCGCGCGCGGCGGGATCCGCCCGGCGGGCACGGGGCGGTTGGCGGTGCGCCGCATCTGCGCGTCGATGTCGCGGTCGAAGTAGTGGTTGATGGCCCCCGCCCCTCCGGCCGAGAGGTACCCGCCCAGGCAGGTGAGCAGCACCAGCCCGGGCGAGGGGTCGCCGGCCACGTACATGCTGGCCACCGTGGTCAGCAGCAGCAGCGACTGGACCTTCGGCTTGGTCAGCTCGAGCAGGTCCGCCAGCAGCTGACGGGTGCGCGAGGCGAGCGCCGGGTGGGCGCGGACGACGGTCCCGGCGGACGGCATGCCCGACACTCTAGGCTCCCACCTGCCTCGCCCCGGCGGGCACGGTCGCCGAGCCGGCGGCGTGGGCCCCGGAGCTGCGGCGCTCGACCTCGCGGCGGATGTCCTTCATCGGCTCGACCGACCGCACCAGCGGGATCGCGTCGAAGTTGTTGGCCGGCGGGGGCGAGGTGGTG
>DATJBO010000217.1:0-4060 GCA_035515315.1 Solirubrobacteraceae bacterium | reverse complement strand
GGTGATCAACCCGATCGTCCCGTTCGTCAACGACTTCACCGGCCGCGTGCGGACGATGCGGGGGGTGCGCCCGCGGCGCATCTCGGACATGGGCTTCGCCCAGATCGGCTACCAGGTGTTCAAGCTGGTCGCCCACCAGCGCCTGCACGAACTGGCCAAGGGCTGGGAGCAGCGCTACCCGGGTGTGGACATCGTGCTGATCGAGCCCGAACCCGACGACGAGCTGATGTTCCAGACCTCGATGATGAGCTTCACCTCGCGGGTCGAGATCGCCCGTCACGGGTTCGAGTCGGTGACCAAGCAGCTGGCCGGCGAATACGACCGCTACCAGGCGATCGCCGAGCGCCACGGCTTCGAGATCTCGCCCAAGCGCCTGCGCCAGGTGGTGGAGCACTTCGACGAAGAGGGCGAAGAGGTGAGCTCCTGGCGCAAGATCCTCGAAGGCACCACCGCGGCGCTGCTGCGCCAGGCCGGCTCGGCCGGCTAGTCCTCCTCGACGGCTTCCCGAAGCGCGTCCACCACGCGCCCGACGGCGCCCACCACGGGCAGCGTGATGCGCACGTGGCCGGGCTCGCCGAGGGCATCGCCGGCGGCCACCACGATCCCCCGGATCCCCAGCCGGGCCGCCAGCTCGGCGCCGGAGATCTCCGGGTAGGAGAGCCACAGGAAGTTGGCCTGGCTGTCGGCCACCTCGAAGTCGCGGTTGCGCAGCGCATCCGTCAGCTCCACGCGCCGCTCGCAGACGGCGCGGGTGCGTGCCTGGATCAGCTCCGAAGTGCTACGGATCGCCTCTAGGGCGCCCGCCTGGGAGACCTCCGAGACGCCAAGGTCGGGGTCCAGCTCGGCGAGCAGCTCCTCCGAGCCGGGTCCCCCGATCGCATAGCCGATCCGCAGGCCGGCCAGGCCCCAGGCCTTGGAGAAGCTGCGGAACACGAGCAGCGTCGGGAACTCCTCGAGCAGCGCCAGCGAGGAGTCGATCGGCTGGGCGTCGGCGAAGTCCACGAGCGCCTCGTCCAGCAGCACGGCCACCCCCGGTGGCAGGCCCTCCAGCAGCCGGCGCAGCTCGGCGGTCGCCAGCAGCTCGCCGGTGGGGTCGTTGGGGCTCGCCAGCGCGATCACCCTCACGTCCCCCTCGCGGGTGCTCATCAGCAGCTCGTCGACGCCGCCGGAGACCCGCTCGGGGCGCCCGTGGGCGCGCCTGGCCATCAACGGGTACAGGGGATAGGAGGGCCACGGCGTCAGCAGACGCTGGCCGGGTTCGATCAGGGCCCGGGTGGCGGCGCTCAGCAGCTCGGCGGCGCCGTTGCCGAGGATCAGCCGCTTGGCCGGAACCCCGTGGCGCTCGGCTAGCGCGTCACGCAGCTCCGAGCCGCCCAGGTGGGGGTAGCGGTAGAGCCCCCGGCGCGCCACGTAGGTGATCGCGCCCACCACGCGCGGGTGCGGGAGCTCCGGCCAGGTCGTGTGGGAGAGGTCGAGCGTCTGCACCTTGGCCAGCGCGTTGCGCTTGCGCTCGGCCGCGCGCTCGCGCAGTTCGGCGTTGACCTCCTCCTCGGACATGCCTTCGAACTGGCGGTAGTAGTCGAGTAGCCCCACGACATGGCCTTTCTAGCAGCGCCCCGGCCACGCGCCGCCCGCTCCGGCAGGGGCGGAGAGCCCGTGCGGGCTCCGCTTGGCAGGCTCAGCTCCCGCGGTTGTTGAGGTTGCCCGGCCCGTGTATGACCAGGAACCAGGCCGCGAAGGCGAGCGCGCACACGGCCGCGGTGATGGCGAAGATCCTCCCCAGGGCCCCCGTGCGCTGGTCGTGGCCGGCGGCACGGCGCACCAGCACCCACATCGAATCGAGCCGCCGCAGCAGCACCAGCACCCCGAACAGGAGCGCGAACAGCAGCGCGAACGCGGCCGTGATGCCGAGGGTGACGCTGCCGGTGATGTACTGGATCTCCGAGCCCAGCCACAGGCAGGCCAGCGGGATCGGGCCCCAGCACAGCAGGCACAGCACGGTCATCGTGACGAGCAGGACCGTGGCAAGCGAGCCATCCATCCGCTGGCGCAGCTCGCTGCCCCGTTTGGGCAGCGTGCGGAAGCGCACGGGGGCGGTGCCGGGCCGGCGCCCGACGAACAGGCCGCCGTTGTCGGTTGGATCGGTTCGCACCCTGTCTCGGATTCTCGCAGCTGGGCGGCGTCCGCCCGTCAGCTGGCGTACAGCGAGTCGAAGATCTCCGCGTACTTGTCGTTGACCACGTTGCGCTTGACCTTCAGCGTGGGCGTCAGCTCGCCCGTGGGCTGGGACAGGTCGTGGTCGAGGATCGCGAACTTCTTGACCTGCTCGACCTGCGCGTATTTGGCGTTGACCCGGTCGATTTCCTGCTGGATCAGCGCGTGCACCTCGGGCGAGCGAGACAGCGTCTGGATGTCCTCGGGCAGGCCGTGTTCGCGGGCCCACGCCGGGATCTCTTCCTCGTCGAGGGTGATCAGGATCACCGGGTAGGGGCGCTGGTCGCCGTGCATCACCGCCTGGGAGATCCAGCGCGACTGCTTGAGCTCGTTCTCGATGTTGGCCGGCGTCAGGTTCTTGCCGCCGGCGGTGATGATGATGTCCTTCTTGCGCCCCGTGATCGACAGGTAGCCGTCCCCATCGAGCGAGCCGAGGTCGCCGGTGTGCAGCCACCCGTCCTCGACCGCCCCGAAGCTCGTCTCGGCGCGGTTGTGGTAGCCGTGGAAGATGTTGGCGCCCTTGATCAGGATCTCCCCGTCGTCGGCGATCTTGATCTCGACCCCCGGCAGGGCGCGTCCGACGGTGCCGAACCTGTGGTGCTCGGGCGTCGAGAAGGTGGCGGCGGTGGAGGTCTCGGTCATGCCGTAGCCCTCGAGCACGGGGACACCGCACGCGAAGAAGAACTCGAGGATCTCGCGGGCGATCGGGGCGGCGCCGCTGGTGGCCTGGCGGACGTTTCCTCCGAAGACCGCGCGCACGTTCTTGAACAGCTCCTCGTCGGCCGCTTCGAAGGCCTTGCGCTCCTCCTCGGGCACCTCTTCGCCGCGGAGCATCATCGTGCGGACCCTCATGCCGAGCTTGATCGCCTGCTCGGCCCGTTCGCGCTCCTCCGGGGGCTTGGTCTCGATCGCGCCGTGGGCGATCGTGTAGATCTTCTCGAACACCCGCGGCACCGACGGCAGGTAGCTCGGTTTCACCTCCAGCAGCTCGGGGACGATCTGCTTGGTGTCCCCGCCGAAGTAGGCCAGGGTCCCGCCGAGGTCGAACGTCAGCAGCTGGATCAGCAGCGCGTAGGAGTGGGCGAGGGGGAGATACAGGTAGCAGACCTCCTCGCTCTGGACCCCGCCGCCTTCCTCGACCGATTTGATCATCGCCCGGTAGTTGCCGTGCGTGAGCACGCAGCCCTTCGGCGGTCCGGTGGTTCCGGACGTGTAGATGAAGGTGAAGGAGTCCTCCGGGCGCACAGCTGCCCGTCGCGCTTCGAGCTCGTCGACCGACCGGCCACGGCCGCGCTCGCGCAGCTGCTCGAGTGTGATGGCGTCGAGCGGGAGCGCCTGCGTGCCGGCCCCGTTGGCGGTCGCCCCGGCGGGCGGGTCGAAGATGATCACAGAGCGGATGTTGGGGATCCGGTCGCGGATCTCGTCGACCTTGGCGAGCTGTTCCTCGTTCTCCACGAAGATCGCACAGGCTTCGGAGTCGGAGATCACCCACAGGCACTCCTCGGGGGAGTTGGTCTGGTAGATCGGCACCACGATCGCCCCCGTGCTGGTGGCGCCCATGTCGGCGTAGGACCACTCGGGCCGCGTGTTGGCGAGGATGCACACCCGCTCGCCGGCCTCGATGCCGAGGTCGAGCAGCCCGAGCCCGACCTCGTTGACCATCTCCGCCAGCTGGGTGTAGCTGACGTCGTGCCATTCGCCGTCGCGCTTGTAGCGGACCGCCACGCGCTCGCCATGCCGCGCGGCCGCGCTCGGGATCAGATCAGCGATCGTCGTCGACGCGGTCGCGGACTCGGTGGCCGTGGCCTCCATTGGGACTCCTCTCCTCTCGAAAAAACCGGCAGAA
>DATJBO010000216.1:0-2193 GCA_035515315.1 Solirubrobacteraceae bacterium | reverse complement strand
GAAGTGTCACCACCTGCGGGTCAGTGAAGTGTCACGACATCCGGGTCAGTATGATCGTGGAAAACTGGCGAGCGAAGGGGACACCATGGGCGAAAAAGAGCTCGGGAAGGGTGGCGCCGGGACCTGGTGGCCGCGGTGCGGCGCGGCCGTCCGATGCGCCAAGTGGCGCGTGACTTCGATGTAGGGCTCTTCACCGTCCAGCGCTGGGTCCAGCGCGCCTATGGCTTCCGCCTCGATCAGGTGCCGTGGGCCGATCGATCCTCGCGCCCGCGCCGGACGTATCGCACCCCCCGCTTGCTGGAGGATCTCGTCCTGCAGGTACGCCAGGAGCTGAGGGATACCAGCGACCTCGGGGAGTTTGGCGCCGCCGTCATCCGAGCCGAGCTGGTGGCCCGGGACGTGGTGGGCGTGCCGTCGGTGCGCACGGTCGGTCGGATTCTCGAGCGCCGCGGGGTGCTCGATGCTCGCCGGCGGGTGCGCCGGCCCCCGCCGCCGCGGGGCTGGTATCTGCCGGCGGTCGCGCGTGGGGACGCGGAGCTCGACAGCGTCGACATCACGTCGGCTCCCTGCGCTGCTACGCCCTACGGCGCCGGCAACCGGACCAGCAGCCTCTCCTCGCCGAGATGCCCTACGCCCTGCCGCGTCGTCGCTTCTATGAGTGACCCGCACGTGGTGACACATGCACCTAGCGCATCTTTCAAGTGACCCGGAGGTGCTGACACCTGGCCGCTAGCAGGCTGCGGAAAAACCCGACATTCGATGCCGGGTCCGCATGAGAGTTCGGCTACGATGCGCGTAACCCCGGGGGAGGAGGCGCGCATGCGTGGCGACGACGAGGAACAGGCCTCGGTGTGGAGCTATATACCGCTGGAACAGCGGGTCCCGGCCGACCATCCGCTGCGGGCGCTGCGGGCGATGGTCGACGACGTACTGCGGGAGCTGTCGCCGCAGTTCAGCCGGCTGTACGCGAAGGTCGGCCGCCCGTCGATCGCCCCGGAGCGGCTGCTCCGGGCCCTGCTGCTGCAGGTGCTCTATAGCGTGCGGAGTGAGCGCCTGCTGATGGAGCAGCTCGACTACAATCTGCTCTTTCGCTGGTTCGTGGGGCTCAGCGCCGACGATCCGGTCTGGGACGCCACCGTGTTCACCAAGAACCGGCAGCGGCTGCTCGAGGGGGACATCGCCCGGGCCTTCTTCGACCGGGTGGTGGCCCAGGCGCGGCAGCGGGAGCTGCTCTCGGACGAGCATTTCACCGTCGACGGCACCCTCGTCGAGGCCTGGGCCAGCCTGAAGAGCTTCAAGCCAAAGGGCACGCCCCCCGCCCCGCCCGATGACCCCGGCAACCCGACGGTGAACTTCCACGGCGAGCGGCGCAGCAACGCCACCCATGCCTCGACGACCGATCCCGAGGCGCGGCTCTTTCGCAAGGGCGACGCCCACGAGGCCAAGCTCTACTACCAGGGGCACGTGCTGATGGAGAACCGCCATGGGCTGGCCGTCGACGGCAGCCTGACGCCGGCCACCGGCTTCGCGGAGCGGGAGCAGGCGCTCGCGATGGCCACCCGGCTGCCGGCGGGGGCCACGCTGGGCGCCGATAAGAGCTATGACACCCGCGACTTCGTCGACGCCCTCCGCGGCCTCGCCGTGACCCCGCATATCGCGCAGAACATCACGCACCGGCGCAGCACGCTGGATCGCCGCACCACGCGGCACCCCGGTTACCAGACGAGCCAGCGGCACCGCAAGCGGATCGAGGAGATCTTCGGCTGGCTCAAGATGGTCGGGCTGCTGCGCAAGACCCGCCATCGCGGCGTTGCCCGCGTGGGCTGGATGTTTACCTTTGGGCTGGCCGTCTACAACCTGGTCCGGCTGCGGCGGCTCATGGCCCAGCCGACATGAGGGCCTGTGATCGCCGTCCACCGCTCGCGGTCGCAGCCCTCGGGCCGGGGCCAGCGCGCGGGCGGCGCTAACCAACGACCCGAATGCGGACAGAGATGTGCAGTTCACCTAGTTTTTCCGTAGCCTGCTAGGCCTTCACCGGCTCGATGATCACCGCGGTCCCGTAAGCGAGCACCTCGGTCACGCCGGCGGCCACGTCGTTGGCGTCGTAGCGCATCGCGACCACCGCGTTGGCCCCCATCTCGGTGGCGTGCTGGAGCATCAGCTCGAAGGCCTCCTCGCGCGCCCGCTCGCACA
>DATJBO010000215.1:0-2728 GCA_035515315.1 Solirubrobacteraceae bacterium | reverse complement strand
GAAGGTGCGGATGTCGGACCCCTCCGAGCGCGAGCAGCTGCTCGACGCCGCCTCCTATCGCGCCAGCCTGGCGGGCTAGGCTGGGCGGGAGAGCTTGAGCCGCTACACAGCCATCACACCCTCGGACCTCGACGCGATGCTGGCCGCGATCGGGGTCGGCTCCCTCGAGGAGCTGTTCGAGCGACAGATCCCCGCCGAGCTGCGCCTGCGCGAGCCGCTGGACCTGCCCGCGGGCATGCCCGAGCAGGACGTGTACGAGCACCTGCGCGCGCTGGCCGGGCGCAACCGCTCCGTCGAGGAGCAGCTGAGCTTCCTCGGTGCCGGGATGTACGACCACTACGTGCCGGCGCTGATCGACATGCTCACCGAGCGCTCGGAGTTCCTGACGCCCTACACGCCCTACCAGCCGGAGGTGGCACAGGGCGGGCTGCAGGTGATGTTCGAGTACCAGACGGCGATCTCCGAGCTGACGGCGCTGCCGGTCTCCAACGCGTCCGTGTACGAGGGCGCCTCGGCGGTGGCGGCGGCCGCATACATGGCCAAGCTGCACAACGGCCGCTCCTCGATCGTGGTCAGCGAGGCGCTGCACCCGCACTCGATCGAGACGCTGCGGACCTATGCCCGCGGCTACGGGATGCAGGTGCGCGAGGTCTCCACCCGCGACGGGGTGACCGACGCGCAGGCGTGGGCCGGCGCGATCGACGCCGACACGAGCGCCGCGATCTTCGCGCAGCCGAACTTCCTCGGCGCGGTCGAGGACGCCGCCGCCCTGAGCGAGAGCGCCAAGGCGGCGGTGGCGCAGGACGGACCCGTGGTCGTCGCCCAGGTGGACCCGATCACGCTCGGCGTGCTCGCGCCCCCCGGCGAGTGCGGGGTCGACGTCGCGGTCGGCGAGGGCCAGCCGCTCGGCAACCGGCTCGACTTCGGGGGTCCGTCGTTCGGCCTGCTCGCCGCGCGCGAGGAGTACCTGCGCCGCATGCCCGGGCGGATCGCGGGTGCCACCGAGGACCTCGAGGGGCGTCGCGGCTTCGTGCTCACGCTGCAGACCCGCGAGCAGCACATCCGCCGCGAGCGCGCCACCTCGAACATCTGCACGGCCCAGGCGCTGAACGCGCTCGCCGGCGTCGTGTACCTGAGCTGGCTGGGGCGCCGCGGGATCGTCGAGCTGGGCGAGCTGGTGCTCGCCCGCACGCACTACGCGCGCGAGCAGCTGGCCGCGATCGAGGGCGTCGAGAAGCTGCACGAGCAGCCGGTCGTGCGCGAGTTCGCGCTGCGCCTCGACGCCGACGTGGATGCAGTGCGCCGGCGCTGTCTGCGCTCCGGCGTCAACCCGGGCCTCGACCTGTACGCGCTCAGCGGCCGCGAGCGCGATCGCGGCGGCCTGCTGGTGGCGCTTACCGAGCGGCGCACGCGCGCCGACATCGACCGCCTCGTCGAGGTGCTGGCGGCGGCGATCGAGGCCGAGCGCCCGGCGGGGGCGCCGGCGGAGCAGCTGCTGGCATGAGCGTGGCGCCGGCGGAGCGGCCCGGCAGCGAGCCCGGCCGCACGATCTTCCAGAAGGGCGCCCCGGGGCGGCGGGCGTTCGTCTGCCCGGACAGCGAAGTCCCCGAGATCGACCCCCGCGAGCTGCTGCCCGAGCGCCTCCGCCGGGCGCAGGCGCCGGCGCTGCCCGAGGTCTCCGAGCCCGAGCTCGTGCGCCACTACGTCGGGCTGTCCAAGCGCAACTACGACCTCGACTCCGGCTTCTACCCGCTCGGCTCATGCACCATGAAGCACAACCCGCGCCTGCACGAGCGCGCCGCCGCCCTGCCGGGGCACGCGCGCCTGCACCCCCTGCAGGACCCCGAGCACGCACAGGGCGCGCTCGAGCTGATGTGGCGCCTGCAGGGTGCGCTCGCCGAGATATCGGGGCTGCCCCACGTCTCCCTGCAGCCGTGCGCCGGCTCCCAGGGCGAGCTCGCCGGGGTGCTGCTCACGCGCGCCTATCACGAGGACCGCGGCGAGCGCCGCCACAAGGTGCTCACGCCCGACACCGCCCACGGGACCAATCCCGCGACCGTGACGATGGCCGGCCTGGAGGTCGTCAAGCTCGAGACCAACGGGGCCGGCGGGGTCGACCTCGAGGACCTGCGCCGCAAGGCCGACGACGACGTCGCGTGCCTGATGCTGACCAACCCCAACACGCTGGGGATCTTCGACGAGAACATCGCCGAGATCGCCGAGATCGTGCACGGGGTGGGGGCCACGCTGTACTACGACGGCGCCAACCTCAACGCGATCATGGGCCTCACGCGGCCGGGCGACATGGGCTTCGACATCGTGCACTTCAACCTGCACAAGTCCTTCACCCAGCCGCACGGGGGCGGCGGCCCCGGGTCCGGCCCGATCGCGGTGTCCGAGCGGATCGCGCCGTTCATCCCCGTGCCGGTGGTCGCGCGCGCCTCCGACGGCAGCTTCGCGCTGGACCACGACCGCCCCAAGTCGATCGGGCGCCTGCGCGCCTTCCACGGCAACTACGGGACGTTCGTGCGCGCCTACGCCTACATCTGCTCGCTCGGTGCCGACGGCCTGCAGGACGCCTCCCAGACGGCGGTGCTGAACGCCAACTACCTGCTCGCGCGGCTGCAGGAGCACGGCCTTGCCGAGTACCTGCCGCTCGCCTTCGGCGAGCTCTGCATGCACGAGTTCGTGCTGTCGGGCGGGCCGCTGAAGCGGCGCCTGCAGGTCA
>DATJBO010000214.1:0-4162 GCA_035515315.1 Solirubrobacteraceae bacterium | reverse complement strand
CGGCTTCCTCGATATACCCGAGCGCTCCGTCAAGCCCCGCGAGCGCGGCATCACCCACGTGATCGACCGGGGCATGTCGGTGGCGGAGGTGGACAGCCTGCTGGAGGTGTGCAGCGCGATCGTGGACCTCGTGAAGCTCGGGTGGGGGACGGCGGTGGTGAGCCCGAACCTCCAGGCCAAGCTCGAGCGCTACGCCTCCGCCGGGGTGCCCGTGGTGCTGGGTGGCACCCTCACCGAGATCGCCATCCGTCAGGGCCGCGTGGAGGGGCTGATCGCGTGGCTGCGCGAGCTCGGGCTCAACCACGTCGAGGTCTCCGACGGGACGATCGCGATCGAGCCCGAGGCCAAGGCACACCTGATCCGCACCCTGGTCGCCGGCGGCTTCACCGTCCTCTCGGAGGTCGGCAGCAAGGACACGGAGTTCATCATGGCCCCGTATGTGTGGGTGGAACAGATCGAACGAGACCTCGAAGCCGGGGCCTGGAAGGTGATCGCCGAGGCCCGCGAGTCCGGGACGGCCGGCATCTACCGCGCCACCGGCGAGCCCAGGACCGGCCTGATCGAGGAGATCGCCCACGCCGTGGACCCGGAGCGTCTGATCTTCGAGGCGCCGCGGCGTGAGCAGCAGGTGTGGCTGCTGCGTCATTTCGGCACGGAGTGCAACCTCGGCAACATCGCCCCTGCCGACGTCCTCTCGCTCGAGACGCTGCGCCTGGGCCTGCGTTCCGACACGGTCGAGCGCTTCGCGCTGGGCGGCTCGGATTGAGCAGCGCCAGCGCCGACGCGGGCCGCTTCGCTCCCGGCAACGGCGCCGCAACCGTCCGCAGAGGCCCTCCCGACCCGCTCGCCAGCGCCGTCCTCGCATGCCTGGTCCTGGCGTGCCTCGGTGCGTTCTTCCTGACCCAGCGGCTGAAGCACACGCCCACCGCCGTGCAGGCCCTCGAGCTGACCCCCGTGTTCTCCCCGTATCCGGGCTCGCACCTCAAACAGGAGGCGATCTCCTTCAAGCTCAAGCGCGCCGATGAGGCGACGGTCACGATCGTCGACTCCGAAGGCGACGTGGTGGCGACGCTCGTCCGACGGAGGCCGCTCCCCCGCTACAAACAGTTCTCGCTTCGTTGGAACGGCCGCCGGGGCGTCGCCCGCCGTTACCAGCTCACGCACGCCCCCAACGGCCGCCCGGTGCTGGTGGCACTGCCGGCCGGCCGGCTCGCCGAGCCGGGGGACTACAGGGTCGAAATCCGCCTGCACCACCAGGACCGCACGATCCGCTCTACCCGTAGCTTCGCGCTGGTGGCGCCGTGACCGGGGTCGCGTTGACGCTCGCCACGAAGCTGCCCTCGGCCGGCGCGCTGCTGCTCGCGGCCGTCGCCGCGGCCGTCGTGATCGGCGCCCTGGCGGTGCTCATGCGCCGTTACGAGGACGCGCTGCCGATGCTCACGATCCTGGCGCTCCCGTTCCGGGTGCCGATCTCGACCGGGGGCCGGACGGTCAACCTGCTGGTGCCGCTGTACCTGGTCGTGGTGGCCGGCGTGCTCACGCGCCTGCTGCCCGCGCTGCTCGAGGCCCGGCGGACCGGCGCCCCCAGGGTCCCGTGGCCGCGCCGTGGGCTCGCCTTCTGGGGCACTCCCGCCGGGATGACGTGGCTGCTCGCCGCCAGCGTCCTGCTGTACGCGCTGCAGAGCACCTACTCCGGCGACGCCGCCAAGGGCGGCGAGAACCTGCTGTTCTTCTATCTCCCGTTCGGGCTGCTGTTCGTGCTCCTCTCGACGGTCCGGTGGAGGCGCGAGCTGCTGCTGCGGTGCCTGGGCATCGTCGTCGCCGAGGCCGTTCTGTTCGCGGGCGTGGGCTTCATCGAGTACGCCCGCAAGTCGCTGTTCCTGAACCCCAAGGTGGTCGCGGCCAACGAGTTCGACAACTACTTCCGGGTCAACTCGGTGTTCTTCGACCCGAGCGTCTACGGCCGCTTCCTGGCGCTCGTGATGATCGCCGTCTGCACGGTGGTCCTGTGGACCGCCAACCGGCGCGTCGTGGTGGCGGGCGCGTGCGTGCTGGCGTGGCTGCTCGGCGGGCTCGTGACGAGCTTCTCGCAGTCGAGCATCGCCGCGCTCCTGCTCGGCCTGGCGGTGCTCGGCGGCTGGCGCTACGGCGTGCGCGTGACGCTGCTCACGGCGGTCGGGGTGCTGGTGCTCGCCGCGGCCGCGCTGCTGGCCGCGCCGAAGAGCCTGCACTTCGGGCTGAAGGGCTCCACCGGCTCGACCAGCAACGCGACCAGCGGCCGCTCGACCCTGATCGAAGGCGGTCTGGAACTGTTCGCCAAACGGCCGCTCCAGGGCTACGGGGCGGGATCGTTCGAAAGCGAGTACCGGCGGGCCTCGGAAACCACCAACCAGAACGCCGTCTCGGCGTCTCACACGATCCCCGTGACGATCTCCGCCGAGCAGGGGATCGTCGGGCTGGCGGTGTACGTGGCGCTCCTCGTCAGCGCCTTCGCTGTCCTGTTCACCGGCGCGGGGCGCTCTCCCCCGCGGATCGCGATCGCGGCCTGCTTCGCGGCGCTGGTGCTGCACACGTGGACCTACGCCGACTTCCTGGAGGATCCCTTCACGTGGACCCTGCTGGCGGTCGGCGCGGCCCTCGCCCGCGGCGGCGGCCCCCGACGGGCGACGGTACCGGCGCGGCCATTGGAGGCCCAGGCGGTGGGACCGTGAGCCCGGCCGCCAGTGGCGTCTGAGGAGCTGTGCTGGGCTACCTGAAGCGCCTCGTGGTGACGGGCGCGGCGTACCAGTTCGGGGACATCCTCGCGAAGGCCCTGGCGCTGCTGACGCTGCCGCTGTACACGCGGCACGTGAGCCCCGAGGGCTACGGGGCCGCGGAAACGCTGCTGACCGCGGTGATCCTCGTGAGCATCGTGCTGCGGGGCGGCGTGGGGGAGGCGTTCATCCGCTTCTACTTCGACGACACCGACGAGGAGCGACGGGCCCGCATCGCGCGCACCGCGGCCGCGACGGTGGCGTGGACCACGACCGTGGCCTCGCTGGTCGCCCTCGCCTTCTCGGGTCCCCTCTCGCGGCTGCTGCTCGGCTTTCAGGATCCATTGCTGATCGACTGCGCGGTGCTGGGACTGTGGGCGTTCACGAACCTCGAAATGGCCTACGCGCAGCTGCGCGTGGACGAACGCACGCGCACCTACCTGTACGCGTCGGCGGCCAACGTGCTGCTGAGCGTGAGCTTCACGGTGGCGCTCGTGGTGTTCGCGGGCCAGGGCGCACGCGGGCTGCTGCTGGGGAACTTCGGCGCCTCGGCGGTCGTCGTGCTCGGGCTCTGGTGGGTGCTGCGGCGGCGCTTCTCGCTGCGCGCCCGGATGGCCGACCTGCGCGCGATGCTCCACTTCGGCCTGCCGACCGTCCCGGCCGACGCCAGCGTCTACGCGCTGCAGGTCGTCGACCGCTTCTACCTGTTCCGCCACTACTCACACACCTCGGCGGGGCTCTACGCGGTGGCCATCAAGCTCGCGACGGTTGTGTTCGTGGCAGTGCGGGGCTTCCAGTACGCGTGGCCGCCGTTGGCGTACTCGATCGAGAGCGACGAGGAGGCGGCCGGCCTGTACTCGCTGGTGACCACCTACTACGCCCTCGCCACAGGCGTGGTGGTGTGCGGCGTCGCCCTGCTGGGTCGCTGGATGGTGCGGTTGCTGGCGGCGCCCGCGTTCTTCGGCGCCCACCGGGCGCTGCCCTGGCTGGCGCTCGGATGGTCGCTGTACGGGCTGTACCTCGTGTTCGTCGCGATCAGCGGGCGCGCCCGGGTCACCTCCCGCAACTTCCCCGCAGCGGCGTGCGGCCTGGCCGTCAACGTCGCGCTGCTGCTGCTGCTGGTCCCGGCCGGCGGCGCGGCCCTCGGCAGCGAGGGCGCGGGGGTGGCGCTGTGCGGCGCCTACGTGGCGATGCTCGTGGTGATGTACCTGCTGACCCGCAGCCTGTTCAGCGTCTCGTTCCAATGGCGCAGGCTCGGCCAGCTGACGGCGCTACTGGGCGCGATCGCCGTCTCGGGCGAGCTGGCGCTGCCCGCCTCGGGCCTCGGCGGGTTCGCCGCGCGGCTGGCGTGGCTGGGCCTCGTGCCGGTGACGCTCCTCCTCACGCGCTTCTTCGAACCCCACGAGCTG